>JBHEOR010000008.1:0-603 GCA_046260685.1 Desulfopila sp. | reverse complement strand
TAACAAGACGGTCAGGCTGCCACTCGCAACCGTAAAGCTGACATTATCTACCGCCCGAAATCCCGGCCACTCTTTGCCAAGGTTTTGTATTTCCAGAATGCTCATCAGTTCAACGTTCTCTCATTTTTTTTTACTCCGAACAAATCACCAGTTCCGTTTTAGCATCAGCCAGATAGGCAAGAATATGCCGCAGCGGTTTCTGTTCACAGAAAATTTGATCAACCCTGCCTATAAAGCCGCCTCGAACATGGGCGGTTCTTGTAAACTTTGTGTGATCAAGAACAAGTATGGAAGATCGGCAATTATTTAATATTGCAAGACGGGTACGCACCTCATCTTCGTAAAAATCTAGTAGCGTTCCGTCATTATCCACACCGGCAACGCCGAAAATACCGATATCGACTTTGTAGGATGCAAAGAGCTGCTCCGCACTATCGCCAAGCACGTCCAGATCATCGTTGCGTACTCGTCCTCCGGCGATAGTTACTTCAAAGGTCGGGTTAGCCGCTGCGGCAGCTGCAACATTAAGATTGTTGGTGACAATTCGAAGATTGCGATGATTGAGCAAGCACCGGGCCACGATTTCCGGAGTAGTGCCTATGC
>JBHEOR010000079.1:0-12461 GCA_046260685.1 Desulfopila sp. | reverse complement strand
AAAGGTATTGGTTTTTATGAAAGGAACCGAAAACAGAAAAAGAACATCTTGTAAATAACGTCCATAAATAAAAAGCACATTGTGCAGGAGGATTGAATGGGAAAGAATGTTTTGCTTGTTGATGATTCAAGTACAATGCGCAAGATTATAGGAAGATCTCTACGCCAGGCAGGTATTGATTTTGACAATATTTTTGAAGCAAGTGACGGAGTCGAGGCGCTGGAGTTACTTGAGAAAGAAACGGTCGACATTGTATTGAGTGATATCAATATGCCGAATATGGATGGGATCACCTTTCTCAAGGAAAAATCGAGCAGGGAGAGTATCAAAGATATTCCCGTTCTGATGATTTCCACGGAAACAGGCGATGACATCATTGGAGAAGCCAAATCCTATGGAGCTGTCGGTGCCATCAAGAAGCCTTTTACACCTGATAAGGTCAACGAGGTGCTTGGCCCGCTTCTCTAAGAACATGCGAGCGGAAAATTATGTCGGCAGTCAAGCCAAGGGGATGGAGGGAGGAGATCAGTGGAATTGCGTGAACAGATCATAGCATCAACCCGTGAAATTTTCACGACGATGGTGATGATGGACATAGATGTTGCCACAGAAGTTTCTGAACAATATGGCCGGCTCGAGAATACCATAAGCGGTGTCATAGGACTGGCGGGTACGCATAAAGGTGTGCTTGCAGTGCATATTCCGTATGCGGTTGCTTTTGCCATTACCGGTAATTTTCTCGGCATAGAGCTCCAGGAGATCAACGAGGATGTGGAGGATGCCATAGGGGAAATTGCCAACATGCTTGGTGGAGATGTCAAGGGCATACTTTCTCAAAACGGCAGAGACATTGCTTTATCTCTGCCTTCAACAATTTCCGGAACGGAATATGATTTTCATACCATAAAGGGTGCGGAACAAACTGTTATTCCCTTTCAGTGTGAAAGTGGCAGCTTCTTGGTTGAGCTGCAATTGGAGATATGAATAGTGGATATATCCGCCTTCATACCCGGCAGGTAATTACGCAGGTAATGACGTATTGGGGAGGCGGCCTGATGTAACTCCCCCCTGCATTTGCAGCTGCCTGCAGTGAGCCGGAGATTGATGCAGGCTGGCATGGTTAGCAGGTAAGCGTAGACCCCGAATTTACCAATTGCAGGACAATCGCAGGATAATTGCAGGAGGTAGTTGCAGGAGGTAGTTGCAGGATTTAGGTAAACGTACAGCCAATGTCAGCCGATACACTCCTATGATGACCTGGGAAAGTGTGTCGAGGTGGTTGTATGACGATACGTGTCGTCCTTCGCGGTCAAGTGGGGAAAACCTTTGGTAAATAACCATGCAGTTGCAAAATTGTACCCTTCAGTACTGCATCTTTTGAGTGTAGCCAGTCTATGAAAACGCAGCGAAAACTCGATAAAGTTCTTGGGGAAGTCAAAGGACGGGTGCAGGAAGAGGTTGGTTCGCTCATGGGAGCGAATATCAAACTCTCTGATCCAAGCAGCCGAATAATCTCAAAAGCTGACTTCTTTGAGGAGCTTTCGGGCAAGAAAATAGCTGCAAAACTGGCAATTACCGGAGAAATAGAGGGAACCGGTGGAATTGTTATCGGCATCAAAGATGCAATTCGTTTGGGTGGCACACTCATCATGCTCCCTCGAGCCGAGCTTGACGATGTTGCTAAAAGTGAGAATTATACCGAGGAGATAGAGGATTCATACGGTGAGATTGCCAATATCATCGCCGGCTCCTATACCAAGGGTTTTGAGGATTCATTTTCTCAAGATTGTCGTTTTGTACGTAAAACGCATGAAGTTATAGCTCCGGCAAAGGTGGATATCCAGTCGGAGGAGCCCTTTCCGGAACAATATTATTACTGGGTCAAATCAAGCATGGTGCTTGATGGTGTGGAGATGGGCGACCTTGAGGTGCTTCTTCCGGCTGAACCCTTTGGCCTTGAAGTATCCGTTGAGGAAGCTTCCGCCGAAAATGAACCCGTGCAGCAGCCACAGAGCGCAACCGCTGATAACGATACTCAACCGGAAAGTGCCGAGCAGCAGGACTCGGCAACTCCAGATAACGAGGGGAGGGTATCGGCGGAGGAGAAGCGCTCCGAGAATGGCGATACCGCGCAGCAGCCACCCATATCCGATGGTGCGCCGGAGCTCTCCGCCGAGGATCTGGCAAAACGTCAAAAAGTACTGAAGAAGCTTCTCACCGGTTGTAAAGACACCATCGCCCAGGAAGTCGGGGCGCTGTTGGGGTCTGATATTTCATTAGGCAAACCTGACAGCAGAATCATTACCAAGGAACAGGTCTTCGAAGAAGAGCTTGACGGCAAACAGGTGCTGGCCACTATGGAAATCAGCGGAGATGCGGAGGGCAAAGCCTTTTTGTTTGTCAGCCTGAAGGATGCCATCCGCATAGGCTCTACGCTGATCATGCTGCCGCCCACCGAGCTTGAAGCAGCTGTCAATGAGGAGGAGTTCACGGCCGATACCGAAGACGCCTATGGAGAAATTGCCAATATCATTGCCGGAGTGTATACCTCCGTTTTCCAGGAGCAGTATTCCGAAAGCCTCAGATTCATCAAAAAGGCCATAGAAACCGTGGCACCATTGAAGGTCGACACCGACTCCGATGACGTTATTGCTCAGCAGCACTACTATTTAAGCAAATCTGCAATTGAGATATCGGGGACCAGGTATGGGGATGTCACACTCCTGCTGCCCGCCGAACTTTTTGGTGTATCCCGGCTTGGCAAAAGTGATACGGATGACGCGGCACCCGCGAATGAGCAGGACGCAGCAGTGCAAGCAGGTACAGAGGCGGCAAAGAGACAGCCGGGGAAGGTCGACAGCGATACCGGCGCCGATACCGGTCGCGCCAATGCCGATGTATTACTTATTGAAAACAATGGTGAAGAAGCGGATAAGATAGAGGCCGAATTACAGGATATCGGGATTACAACACAGCGAATTTCCTTTAATGACAGTGTCAATAATTATCTGTCGGAGAGCTTGCGCCTTGTCATTATCGTCATGCGCGAAGTAGATGAGCAGGCCTATGGAATTGCCATAAAGGTCAGTTCCAAGGCGGGAGCTCCTATTGTTGCCGCGGGGTCTCAGTGGACACGATCAAAGGTGATCAAGGCGGTTAAATACGGGGTTACGGATATACTCCTTGTCCCCGCGGAAAATGAAGAAATACGAGAGAAGATCAACACCAACATCATCAGGCTTGCAGCGTAACCGCCCACAGGGCATTGTCGAGGCAATTACAAAACACCGGAGTCACGTATGGCGTAAAGCTAGGGATATGGTGGTATGGTGGTATAGTGGTTGTGTGGCTACCAGAGCTCGGAGGCCAGGTTCTTTTTTTTGATTTTTTCCAGGAGCGTCGTCCTTTTCAATTTCAGCAGCCGGGCTGCTTCCTTTTTATTGCCCTGGGTGGCGCGCAGGGCACTGACTATCAGTTGTGTTTCAAAATCATTTATCATTTCCTTAAAATCAATCTCTTCCTCAATGGAAAAGTTTTGATCAACGGAGGCAAAAGACAGGGTGCTCTGTTCGTCGCACAGGGTAGCCATGCCGTCATCGCAGATGGAAGATATGTCTGTCTCCGTCTGATTTTCCGGGAGCAGATATTTTTCCGGAAGATCCGACAGCTCAACGGTTGCTCCGGCAAACAGCACGGACATATGCTGCACGAGGTTCTCCAGTTCGCGAACATTGCCTCGCCAGTTATAGCGCAGCAGCGCCTCGGTGGCCTGTTTGGAAAAAACGAAGCTCTGCCTGCCTCGTGCGGTCGTGTAGGTGTCAATAAAGAAGTTGAGAAGCAGGGGGATGTCTTCTCTTCGTGATTTGAGCGGAGGAATGTTGAGCGGTATGACACTGAGTCTGTAATAGAGGTCTTCTCTGAAAAGACCTTCGCTGACGAGCTGTTCAAGATCACAATGGGTTGCTGCAAGTATGCGGGTATCCACCGGGGTTGCCTGGAGGCCGCCAACCGGTTCAAACTCTTTTTCCTGAATAACCCGCAGCAGCTTGGCCTGAAGATTGGGCTTCATATCGCCGATTTCATCGAGAAAAAGCGTTCCTCCATCGGCATACTGTATACGCCCCTGCTTGCTGCTGGTGGCTCCGGTGAACGCTCCCTTGGTATGACCAAAGAGTTCACTCTCGAGCAGTTCGTCGGGAATGGCGGCACAGTTGACAGGTACAAAATTTTTCATGCTGCGTTTGCTTTGTGCATGGATAGCCTTGGCAACGAGTTCTTTTCCGGTTCCTGATTCTCCACGTATCAAAACCGTGGTGAGGTCATCTTCGGCAACCTTGTCGATCAGATTGTATATACTTTGCATGGTATTGGATCTTCCAATAATTCCGCAAAATTGATCGTCGGTCATTGGGCGGGGCTTGCGGTTTTTGGCGTGCCGAAGGTGCTCCAGACCTCGTTGCAGGACAAATGCAACCTCGGTGGGGTTATACGGCTTGGTGATGTGAAAAAAGAGAGTATTCAGATCGGCAATGGTGGCGGTTATCTGCGGATTGTCCTCTGGAATACCGGCGATGACCAGGCAAGAGGGAAGTCGGGATAACTGTGAGATCATCTGCGTATCTCTGGCAAAGCTCCCACTGTTGACGGAAAAAAAGATGATATTGGGGGCGTTGCGTTGAAGCTGCGAAGCGACTTCGGTTGCCTGAATAGCATGCACCGGTGTCTCGGGGAAAGAACCCCTCAGAGAATCAATCACGGAGTGAACGGCAGCGGTTCCGCGATCTATAAAAAAAACGTTGGGCCTGTTGGTTATCATGGGGCTGCTCAAATAAAGTGCTTCTTTTTTTACATTTTGTTATAATAAATCTGCCAATCTACTTGATGTTCTGCGCAGGTTGAGGCTGAGCAGACGGGCGGTTTTTCGGATGAGTTTTATGGCAAGATTGGGAGCTTTGTGCGCCATGATGTCGAAGCCGCGCTCGGTGAGTGTTATCATGGTTGCAGGCTGTACCGCGACGACTGTTGCAGAGCGTGGTGATTTGTCGATAAGGGACATTTCACCGATGGAGTTTCCACGAGTGAGCCGTGCAATAACAACTTCTTCACCGGATTCCGATCTCTTTAAAACTTCAAGCACACCGTGGACTACAAAGCCCATGAAATTACCTCTATCACCTTCACCAAACAAAAGTTCACCACGCTTGAGGTGGACATAGCTCATATGTTTGGCAAGTGTATCCAACTCTTCTACATTGAAGGTGTCAAAAAGAGGAAGATGTATAAGGAAATTGCGTGTACCTTCTTCTGATTCGCTGAGTTTGTCTGTAACCATATATCTCTGGATGTCGGCCTGCCGTGGGAAATACACCGCTACCAGGCCGGTGTAATCGCCATTGATGCTTTGCATATGTACTCAACGTACTCAACGTACTCAACGTACTAAACGTATTAAGCGTACTAAGCGTACTAAGCGCAGCAACTGCAGGGTTGAGGTGTCATAAAATTGTCTTTGGCGCTGAACTATAGCATATGAATATGAAATATAAAATGTATCTTTGCTCCGGCTTGAAGAGTTTTTTTGTACGTACCCGGCAGATTTTTCCCGGTGCTCGGCCATCCGGGCCAACGGTCGTGCTCAGGCTCATCCTGTGTAGTGTTCTTTTTGTACCTGGAGCTGTTGTGGAAGTTCAGGGGGCGGGGGACGGCATTAGTGTGCAGGTTGCGAAAATAATTGATGGGGACAGTGTGGAGGTGTCCCGCCGGGGGGCAACGTCGACTGTAAGATTGTACGGCATAGATACTCCGGAATGGAAGCAGCCCTACAGTAATCTGGCAAAAGAGTATCTGCAAAAAGAAATCGCCGGCAAGCGTGTTGCAATAGTGCCGTTCTACCGTGATTCCTATGGCAGAACCATTGCCATTGTCAAACATGAGGGCCGAAATCTCAATGAAGTGCTTGTTGAAAAGGGATTGGCATGGGTTCATGTCTATTACTGTAAAAAAACGATCTGTGCACAATGGAAAAAACTTGAACGAGACGCGCGGATTTCAGAAAAGGGACTCTGGCGTCAGGCAAATCCTGTTCCGCCATGGGTGTGGAAACGGGAGCATCAATAAGCTGTTGAGAGCACGCCGTCGTCGGGATGTGTTAATAAAAAACAGCATGACAGAGCATGGGTTGGGCTAACCTTCCATTCCGGCAATGACATTCAGTGCTCTTTCGATACGTGCTTCAGGCCCCTTGGCGTCATCGCGTAATTCATTTTCTACCACATCGAGGCGTTGCTGAAGCTGTGCGGCTAACACTTCCAGGGTTTGAATGGTTTGCGACGCTGCCTGCTCGGTGACATCCTTGGCGTCGTGAATGTCCCGGGCATTTCGAAGAAGCGATCGAACCGTAACTATCTTTTCAATGCGAAGAAAGAGTTCGTCAAAGTTGATCGGCTTTTCCAGATAATCAATGGCTCCTTTTTTCATGGCCTCCACCGCGCTGTCAACGGAAGAGTGAGCTGTTATTAAAATGACTTCAATGGCACTATCCTTCTCTTTTGCTATTTCAAGAACTTCTATACCACCGATTCCGCCAGGCATCATGAGGTCGGTAAGGATGATATCGTAGGCGTTCTTTTGGATCAGTTTTTCGGCAATATAGCCGTCTGCGGCAACTTCAACGGTGTAGTTCGCCTTTTTGAGGCGCTGCTCCAGGAGATGCCTGATCACAGGGTCATCATCAACGACAAGTATCGAGAGTGTATTCATGATCTTGACTCCTTATTTTTTCTGATAGAAAATGGAGCGGAGGTGCCGTTTGGGAATAAACCTCGGGCAGACACCGGTGAGCGATTCCGTTGATCCGATAACGAGAAAACCATCATCGGCAAGACAATCGGCAATTTTATTGAAGAGCTTTTTACGGTCCTGCAGGGTGAAGTAGATAGCGACGTTGCGGCAGAAAATGATATCGAATTTTCCTATGCCGGTAAACGGCAGCATGAGGTTCATCTTGCGAAACGTCACCATGGCTCTGAGCTCATCCTTGATTTTCCAGAACTCCCCCGCGGAGGTGAAGTACTTTTGCAGCTGCGGCCGGGCAAGTCCCCTTTCTATCTCAAATTTGTTGTATTTGCCGTAACTTGCCTGAGAGATTGCATTGTCGGAGATGTCTGTTCCAAAAAGTTTGATTTGGAATTTTGAAAGATCTGGAACCAGTTCCTTGACAACGATGGCAATGGAATACAGCTCCTGGCCGGTGGATGCTGCGGCACTCCAGATTTTCACATTGGTCTTCTGGGCGGGAGACTTGGGTGTTCTGGCATCGATGATTTCGGGCAGAAGCTTGTGCTGGAGGAGTTCGAATGGTCCTTTGTCACGGAAAAACAGGGTTTCGTTAGTCGAAATTGCGTCGATAATCTGGCGCTCGATTTTTTTCGAACTCTCGGTTTGGGCCTTGGTATACAACTCTTCATAGGATTTGCAGCCCAGGGATTCCGCCACCGAGCTCAGGCGCGTCTCAAAAAGATATGTTTTGTTCTGGTCGAGATGTATGCCGGATATATCGTAGATATACTGTGATATGGCTTTGATCTCGGCCGGTTTAATTTTTATCATAACGATATCTATTGAAGACTTTTAAGTATTGCATCGGCGATGGAATGGAGCGGTACTATGGTGTCGACTATGCCATGTTCTATGGGAGCTTTGGGCATACCGTAGACAACGCAGCTCTGTTCATTCTGTGCTATGATAAACCCGCCTTTGGTGTTGATACTCTCCAGGCCTTTGGTGCCGTCGGAACCCATACCCGTCATGATGACGGCTGTGGTCCTGCCGACATAATAATCCGCCACAGACCTGAAGAGATAATCAACCGATGGTTTACAGGAGTTTTCCGGTGGATCATTGGTAATTTTAATCTGCCTGTTGCGGCCGTCGGCGCTGGCGAACAGTTTCATCTGTTTGCCGCCCGGGGCTATATAGACGGTATTGTTGCAGAGATGTTCACGGTCTTCCGCTTCTTTGACTGTAAGTGCACATTTTTTGTTGAGGCTGGCCGCCAGTGATTTGGTGAACACAGGGGGCATGTGCTGGACGATTACAACGGGTACTCCAGTGTCTGCCGGGAGTTTCGGCAAGACCTGGGTGAGGGCGTTGGGGCCGCCGGTGGATATGCCAATGGCGATAATTTCTGAACGTCCTTTGTGGGTGGAGGTTTTTGTTGCGGCCCTGGCCTTTGGCTGAGTCGGCGGCTTTGGAGGAAGAGGCCGGCGCACAAGTGACGGCCTGCCTTTTGATCTGGCAAAGGCCTTGATCATCGGGTGGATCAGCTTTTTGATCTCATTTTTGCCCTCGCTTTGACTCTTACTCTGTGGTTTGAGGATAAAATCAAAGGCGCCGAGCTCAAGCGCCTTCATGGTCATTTCCCCACCTTCCGCCGTGAGGGTGGAGAGCATTATGGCGCCGACATCGAGCTTGTCTTTCTGGATTTGGGCAAGGACATCGAGGCCGTTCATTACCGGCATCTCGATGTCCAGAGTGAGGAGGTCCGGCTGGAGCGTTTTGATCTTTGACATGGCGATTTTGCCATTGTGCGCTACGCCCACCAGTTCAACTTCAGGGAGCTCCTCTATTATGTCGGAAACAGCTTTGCGGTAGACGATGGTGTCGTCAACAACCAGTACGCGAAGTTTTTTATGTATCATCTATTCCTCTATGCCCAATACTTTTTCTACATTGAGGATACCGATGAGAGCCGATTGCGTTTTAACCACGCCGGTGAAAAACTCTCCCTGAACTCCTCCCATGTTGGCGGGTGGCGATTCTTTTTTATCCATGTCGGCGGCGACGACGTCACTGATCTGTCGTACTAAAAGCCCCACATGTCCACCGGCCGAGTTTACTATAATGTTGCGCGTATGCTGGGAGATCTCCGTCGTTCCCAACCCCAGCTTCTTGCTGAGATCGATAATTGTGACGATCTGGCCGCGCAGATTCAATATTCCGACAACGTACTCCGGCGCCTTGGGCACCTTGGTCATTTGCATTATCTTGTTAATTTCCTGTACCTTAAGTATGTCCATGCCGCACAGGGCATTTCCAACGGAAAAGGTTGCTAGGTCAACTGTTTTTTCTTCACTCATAATCTCGCTCTCGCTGCTGAATAATTAAATACGATATTTGTAAAAAAAGGTATCGCGGTCATCAATGAAACCGTTTGACATAGTCGTGGACACAGGTCATGAGTTTTTCTTTATCGAGTTTTATGTGGTACTCATCGATGCCGACGGCCTTGCCCCTGGCGACATCTTCCTCGCCTGCCAATGTTGTAAGGGCAATGACGGGTAAGGCGGCATAGCGGGAGTCGTTTTTGATTTTCTCGGTGAGTTGAAACCCATCCATGTTCGGCATCTCTATGTCGGTGAGGAGCATGGTGATATCGTCACTGCGCTCATTGAGGAGGTCCCATGCTATTTGCCCGTCTTCGGCTTCAAGCACATCATATCCCGCCTCCGTCATATAGCCCTTGACCTGGTTCCTGAAAAAATTTGAATCTTCGGCTATGAGCAGTGTCGGAGGCGCCTGGTCGGTCTGAACTCCGGCTTCAAAAACAGGTTGGTCGGCAAACCATTCCGGAAACAGGCTTTCCACAATTTCAAAAACGTTGACGAGCATGGTGGTATGCTTGTCGATAATGGTTGAGCCCATAATACCTGCCTGATGCAGTGTGACATCATCGATTTCAACAGAAATCTCCATGGCATCGATCGGGCCGATGGCCAGCAGGCCGATGGTTCTATGGCGTATGGTAAAAACGATAACAAGGAGATCTTCATGGTCGGCAAGGGGCTGCACCATAGCCACATCGTCAATGGCCAAAAGAGAAAGGCTTCCTTCACGGTATTGCAGAACCCGTTTGCCGCCGAGCTCTTCGATGTCGGAGCGTTTGATTTTTTCTATGCGCTCAACCTGATTCAAGGGGACGGCAAACTGCTCTTCCTCGGAGCTTCTGAAAACAAGAAGCGCCTGTTTATCCTTCTTGGCTCTGATATGGTCCTCCTGGGCACTGGCGACCTCGGCGGCGCGGTCGGAACCGTCCACGGTGGTCAGATATGCCATCCTGGCGATATTGCTGACATCGAGGATCAGGGCGATGCGGCCATCACCCATGATGGTGGAGCCGGCATATGCCTTGCACTGCTGGAGGTGCCTGCCAAGGGGTTTGATAACGATTTCCTCGGAATCCTGAAGCTTATCGACGATCAGGCCATATTTCATGGCGCCGGTGGATACAACAACGATGTTCAGGGCACTGGCCGCGGCATACCTTCTGTCCTTTCCCTGCCTGTCCTTGTCGCCTGCGGAGGCATCTGAACCGCCCTGGCCGTCCTGGTGCTTGAAAACCTGGTGGTGCTCGCTGCGGCGATCGGAGATTCTTTCTCTCCTGTCGGGCTTTACCTTGCCGTCCTTGTCATCATAATAGGTGCGCTCGATACCCAGAATATCGGCAAGTCGTATCAGTGGAAGCAGGTTGCCGCGCAATCGGACGACTTCGGCATCACCGACGCGCTCGACTTTTTCTTTGACCTGGCTGGCGGGTATGCGGAGGAGTTCCTCAAGGTTGACCTGGGGGATGGCGTACCGTTCTCCCCCGGCCATGATGATCTGGCAGGGAATAATGGCCAGGGTCAGCGGCAGTTTGATCGAAATAGTAGTGCCTTTGCCGTATTCCGAGACGATGTCGACGTGGCCGCCGAGTTTGTCCAGGTTGGTCTTGACGACATCCATGCCGACACCGCGGCCGGAGACATCGGTGACCTGTGCCGCCGTGGAAAAACCCGGGAGAAAAATGATGTTGACCTTCTCTTTCTCCGACATCACCTGAACCTGTTCCGGAGTCAGCAAACCCTTGTTGACGGCACTGGCGGCAAGTGCTTCGCCATCAAGCCCTTTGCCGTCATCGCTTATTTCTATGGCAACCTGGCCGGCTTCATGGTAGGCCTTGAGGATGACCAGGCCGGTTTCGGTCTTCCCTGTTTTCTTCCGCTCGGCCGGCATTTCAATGCCATGGTCAACCGAGTTTCTAACCAGATGGGTAAGCGGATCGTTGATTGACTCAATAATGGTCTTGTCAAGCTCGACATCCTTGCCGACAATGCTGAGATCTATCTTTTTCTGAAGTTTTCCGGAAAGATCTCTGACGACCCGGGGAAATTTGTTGAAGACATTTCCTATGGGCTGCATGCGGGTCAGCATTATTGCTTCCTGGAGCTCGGAAGTGATGAGGTCAATTCTCTGGCCCACTGTTTCGGCGTTACGATAATCCTCTGAGCCAATGGTCTGCAGGAGCTGATTTCTACTGAGGACCAGCTCTCCGGCCAGATTCATCAACTGGTCGAGCAGGCTGACATGGACGCGCAGAGAAGTTTCTCCCTGGGGCGAACCAGTCGAGGCTTCTTTTTTGGCGGTGCTTTGCTTGGCGTTGTTGCCGTTTTCCGGGGCTTTTTCTGCTTCACCGTTGTTCGCCGCGGCGGGCTCAGGCTGTCTGTCAATGCTCTCCTCCGGCTCTTCCTCCAAGGGGGAAGGCGGCGTTTCTGCAAAGGGCTCGGGTTCGGCATGATCCGGTTGTTCCATGCCGGTCTGGGGCGTCTCTTTGACGGAGTCGGCTTCCGCCTGGTCGGGATCTGGGTCTTTTGGAGTTTCAGCCTTTTGCCGAGCAGGGGTGCTCTGTACCGCGGGGGAAAACGTCCCCTCAGCAATGGCATTGAGAGGGTCGATGTGCGAGGAGATATCAACATCATTGGAGTGCTGGACATCTTCAATAAGCGCTCGCAGTTGATCCGATGCGAGAAGGAGAACGTTGACTATTTCAGGATTGGGTGTGATTTTTTTGCCGCGAATGAGGCCAAGGACATTCTCGCTGTAGTGTGCCAGATCCTGAATGGTTGTCAGTCCCATGAACCCTGCTCCCCCCTTAATGGAGTGGGCCGCACGAAACACCTTGTTAACCAGGTCTTCGTCTATATTTTCGCCGGCTTCCTCTATAGCGAGAAGATCGTTTTCAATATCAGCCAGGTGCTCCAGCGATTCTTCAATAAAACCTTGCAGTATTTCATCGTCTTCTATCTGCATGCGCGTACCTCTTAAGAAAATTAATAAACCCTACAGGCGACAGCATAACATGAGGTTTTTGCTCCAGGTATGTGGCGCCGCAAAGCTGGAGCAAAGAGCCTGTTTTCATGTGTGGCCTAAATTCTTTTGCATTTGTTCTCATTTGTTCTCATTTGTTCTGATTTCGTAAGACTTCAGCAAAAAGCTCAAAGCTTGCGGTTTCCCTGCACTGCTCTCAAACAACAAACTCATCAAATAACTGTAAATAGGTATTTTATGTTTTTTTTGATTACCAACGAAACTCAGTTGATTGACCCAGGAGCCCGCCGCGTTATTTTCATGGGACGCCATAAACC
>JBHEOR010000078.1:0-12466 GCA_046260685.1 Desulfopila sp. | reverse complement strand
AAAACCATAGAGGTTGCACAAACATGCAATGCCCCCATTGCCGTAAGACAATCACAACGCACCGCAACCCGGTGCCCACCGTCGATATCATAATAGAAATAGAAGGAAAAGTTGTTCTGATCGAGCGTAAAAACCCACCATACGGCTGGGCTCTGCCCGGTGGTTTTGTCGACTATGGCGAATCATTTGAACAGGCTGCACTGCGCGAAGCGCACGAGGAGACCAACCTGCAGGTGCGCAATCTCAGGCAGTTTCACACCTATTCCAATCCGGACAGAGATGCGAGAATGCATACCGCTTCAACGGTCTTTATCGGCCAGGCAGCAGGGCTTCCCCAGGCCGGCGATGATGCCGGCAAAGCAGCCCTTTTCAGCCAAGGCAACCTGCCTGCCCTCGCCTTTGATCACGCCACAATCCTTGATGATTATTACAATGCCCGCTGGTAGGAGCGGATTCAAGCGGATTCAACTGCAGGTAATTACCTTATCGGCAAGTTGCGTTGCTGTGACAATATCGAGCATGTTGGTGGTGGTACCCACTTTTTTTTCGGCCGTCAGGCCATAATGCTCCAGGCATGTGCCGCAGGCGAGGACAATTACTCCTGATCTCTCATATTCCTGAAGATCCTCAAGAACAGGCGAAGACTCTATGGTGAGTTTTACGCCGCCGTTCACGAAAATCAACTGCCACAACTCTTCCCCCATCTCCTTGATGGTCTTGAGATAACTTGTCATCAGCTTGGCACCAAGGGTATCATCGCCGGAACCGAAGCGGTCGCTTGTTATCAAAACGACAATTTTCAGACCGGCTCCCTCATCCGAAGCATCGGCATGTTTTTCCACACCAGAATCTGAAGTGTTCTGACCGGACTGGGCTCTGATTCTATGGTCCTGCCCTTCCTGCCTCTCCTCCACAGAATATCCTTTGGAGCCCAGAAAACGGGCAACATTTTCACGAGAGGAAGCATTGTCCACAAGGACATCAAGCTCTTGCACTCCTGTTTGTTCAACCGCATCTTTGACCAGCAGTACCGGGGCTGGACATGTCATGCCTCTGGCATCAACTGTTTTTGCCATGTTGTATTTTCTCCTCTTCCCTCAACCCTGCACTTCGAATATAAAAAATTCTCCGTGATGTAATGCCGGCATACTGTGCATGCACCTACACAATTTTGTAATCACTCTATTCTTCCAAGTGCAGGATTCAGGTCTTATAGAAGTTGTATCTTCTTTTGTACACTCCTGGTAACAGAGCCGATTATTGCGGCTTCGGCCACTCCTTCGTTTTGCAATCGTCTTACAAGCTGCAGCGCATCGTGCTCGGCGCAGCCGATCAACAATCCTCCCGAGGTCTGCGGGTCAAAAAGTATATCGCGCAGAACAGGATCAAAATCGGCGGGCGCCGTGATCATATCTTTTCGGAACTCCCTGTTTTTGTGGGCGCCGAGCGGCACAAGCCCCATGGAACCAAACTCGTATGCCTCTGCAAGAACAGGCACCTTCGCCGTTTCGATGATTACACCATGGTCTGTGCCGCAGACCATCTCGGCGACATGACCGAGAAGACCGAATCCGGTTATATCGGTGCAGCCCGAAACAGAAAAATCGACCATAATTTCAGCCGCTTTACGGTTCAGGGCGGCCATCATTTCGGTTACCTCAAGGATAGTCGCATGTGATGCCAGGCCGGCTTTGACGGCAGTGTTCACTATTCCTGTTCCCACGGGTTTGGTCAGCACCAGACAATCACCTTGCCGGAGGCTCTTGTTGGCAAGAATTTTTCCGGGATGGATAAAACCTGTAACCGAAAGACCGTATTTCAACTCGTTATCTTCGACACTATGCCCGCCAAGCAGTACCGTCTCCGCCTCTCGCAGAGTCGCCGCGCCACCTGCCAGTATCTCCCGCAGAGCCTCACCGCCCATGCTCTCCAGGGGATAACCAACGATATTCATGGCTGTCTTCGGGGTGCCACCCATGGCATAAACATCGGAGAGGGCATTGGCTGCAGCAATACGGCCAAAATCATAGGGACTGTCGACAATCGGGGTGAAGAAGTCAAGGGTCTGGATGAGTGCCAACTCATCGGAAATCCGATAAATACCGGCATCATCCGAGGTTGCCAGGCCGACCAATACATTTTCATCCGTTGGGAAATCAATCCCGCCGAGCGCATGCTCCAGGTCCCCTGGAGCTAGTTTTGAGGCTCAACCGCCACCTTTGACACAATGTGTTAATTGGATCGTTTCATTATTTATTTTTTTCATAATCTATCGGACAACCAATATCCTCTGCTGCATACTCGTGCCTCCGCCCACACAGTGGACAGTCTATGTTCAGTATGACTGTTCCCTGCAGCACTTTATCGCCATGCTTTCCAGTCACTATCCGATGGTCCTTCTGCAGAGAATACTCTTCGGTTGCAAAAGTCTCCTGTGTTTTCA
The DNA here is from genome assembly GCA_046260685.1 of Desulfopila sp. Classification (GTDB taxonomy): domain Bacteria; phylum Desulfobacterota; class Desulfobulbia; order Desulfobulbales; family Desulfocapsaceae; genus Desulfopila_A. Next base: position 10,023 of record JBHEOR010000078.1, on the reverse strand, counting down.
AGCAGGTAAAATAAAGCTTCATGGTATGCACCAGCATTCATGTTCTTTTGTATACTGCAGTTTCTTTGACAGTGCTTCTGGTAACCAACCCGTCGTGGCTCCACCAGTATACTTTCTTCATAATGTGTTCATTGACAAATAGTTTTTACAAATCCATCACTCTTAATGGATAGGGACATTCTATAATTGTGAAGGTATTTTTGAGCGGACCCTTACCCCAACCAGAAAATTCTGCGGACAAGTTGCAGATTTTCGCGTTATGTGCGTTGACACCCGATACGTTACAGGGTACGATGAAGGAATGATACGAAGCTTTAAACACAAGGGCTTGGCCAAGTTCTTCAATTCCGGTAGCACCGCAGGGATCCAGGCCGCTCATGCCAAGAGGCTTCGGCTCATTCTTGGTAGGCTCAATGCGGCGTCCATAGCCAAAGATATGGATTTGCCGGGTCTTCGGCTCCATGAGCTTTCCGGTAATCGATCCGGTATTTGGTCAGTGACGGTAAGTGGTAACTGGCGCGTGACGTTCCGGTTTGAGGACGGGGACGCCGAGATAGTGAATTATGAAGATTATCAATGAGGTACTCCTATGTTGATGCACAATCCGCCCCACCCTGGTGAAGTCATACGAGAACTTTGTCTGAAGCCCCTTGGTCTGTCTGTAACGGCAGCTGCGGAAGCGCTCGGGGTCAGTCGAAAAACGTTAAGTGCCGTTCTAAACGGCAAGGCCGGTATTAGTCCGGAAATGGCCATCAGGCTTTCTATTGCATTTGATACCTCGGCAGAGAGCTGGTTAAACCAACAGTCTCAGTATGAGCTATGGCATGCTGAGCAACACCGCAAAGATCTCAAGGTCAAGAAGCTTGTCGCTGCATAAAGCACATAACCAGGCCATTAAAGTCGCTCCCTGCGGCCGCCGGACGTTCGTTCTTCGCGCCGTTTATGGTGAGCGTTATAAGTAAAAAGAATGGGAGCACCCACTACTTTCGAAGAAACGCTAGAGCAGGAACGGGCAGCCACCACAAAAACACACGACAGAATTCCTGCATCATGACTTTGGGATGATAACGGTCTGGCCGTTATGTTGGACAATATCCACCTTGACGCCGTAGACGGCGGCGACGGTATCGGCATCGATCTGGTTTTTGCGACCGTTGGCAAAGATCCTGCCGTCTTTAAGGAAAAGAAAACGGTCGGCAAAGCGAAAGGCCAGATTCAAATCATGCATGGTCATCACCGCACCGATCCGGTGCTCCTGAACCACCCAGCGGATCGTCTGGAGAATATCAAGCTGATTTTTCAGATCAAGGCTGCTTGTCGGCTCATCAAGCAGCAGCACTTTGGGTTCCTGCACCAGGGCCCTGGCGATACAGACCTTCTGCAGCTCGCCCCCACTCAGTTCATCGATGTGGCGCAAGGCGAGGTGGTCCAGATCAAGCTGCTGCAGCGCCCCGGAGGTCTTGGCGAGATCATCATCGCCGATTTTCCACTGGATATGGGGTTTACGCCCTAACAAGACCGCGTCAAAAACAGTCATTCGACCGGCCTCGTTGCGCTGTGCCACATATCCCAGGTTTCTGGCAATTTCAGTGGATTTCATCTGAAAGACATCCGCCTTATCCACCTGCACGCAGCCGCTCCATGGCCTGATAATTCCATTAATACAGCGCAACAGGGTCGTCTTTCCCGCCCCGTTTGGTCCCAGAATGGCTAGCATCTCGCCGCCCTGCAGGGAAAACCCCACATCCTTGAGGATATCCTGATCATTTTTATAGCCTATGCGGATATCTTGTACCGACAGCATCAACGTGTCCTCCTCACCCTGATAAGCAGATACAAAAAGGTGGGGGCACCCAGAAAGGCGGTCAGGATGGACACCGGCAAGACATGGGGGGCCAGCAGAAGCCGGGCCACGGTATCGGAAGCCAGCAGCAGTAATGCGCCGACAAGGCATGACGCCGGCATGACGAAACGGTGATCGTCACCGATGATGCGGCGGACGATATGGGGACATACCAGATCGACAAAGCCGATAATACCGAGAAAAGAAACGATGAACGCGGTGATCAGAGAGGCCACCGTCATTCCCAGCATCCGCACAAACCCGACCCGGACGCCCAGACTTTTCGCAGTTTCGTCTCCTGCATCAATGGCATTGTAGTTCCACCTGTTCAGAATAAAGAAGAGAAAGCCCAGGCAGACCACCACCGCCATAAAAACGACCTCACGCCATCCGGCCCGGCCGACATCGCCAAAGGTCCAGAATACCATGGCTGCCAGTTGAACGTCATCGGCAAAATATTGTAGAAACATGGTTCCCGCGGAAAACAGCGCCCCCAGGGCGACACCGCTTAGTACCATCACCTCCGGCGTGGCCCCGCGCAGTTGGGCGATGGCGATGATGATCAGGGATGTAGCCATACAGGCGATAAAGGCCGAGAGCGTGGTCAAATATGGATTGAGAATAGTTATCGAACCTACCTGGGTGGACTGCATGGCGCCGCTTCCCAGAAGCATGACGGCAAAGGCCGCGCCAAAAGCGCCTGCCTGGCTGATCCCCAGGGTGAAGGGCGACCCCAGAGGGTTGCGCAGAATAGACTGCATGGCGGCACCGGCAGCGGCCAGCCCGGCGCCGGCCAGCAGGGCGGCCAGGGCATGGGGCAGGCGGATATTGTAGATGATTGTCTGGAACCGGCTGTCACTCTCCAGCCCGGCAAAAATCCGAATAACCTCGGTCAAAGGTATCTGAACAGCGCCAAGGGAGACCGCCAGAAAAAGGAGAATGAGTGTCGCAACCGCCAATCCCAGGATAAAAGCAATCTTGGTGCCGATATAGGCCGTGTATTCAGAAGGGGGAGCGCCGTGGTTCAAGTGTGACATAAAGCGGTTATCTCACCTCAATACGGCTGAACGCCAGATTGTCGAATTGCTCATTCAGCAGGGCGAATGCCGGGCCTCCGTTTAAAAAGGCCGATATCTCCTCGGCCTTTTGGAGAGGATCGATATCCTGAAAACGGTCCGGAAAAAGGATCTTGCCGACGTAATAGGCATTGGCATACACGGCCTCGAAGTTCTGGTTGTAGGAGTTATAGGGAAACAGGCCGTATACGCGTCCCTCTTGAACAGCGGTGAGGCCCTGGTAGGCCGGATCGCTGCGAAGCTGATCGAGGGCATCCGCGCCCGCGCCGAGCCGCAGGGTGGAGAGATCGAGGAAGATGACCTGAGGATCCCAGAAAATGATCTGCTCCTTGGCCACATTGGCATGCGAGAGCGGTTCAACGCCGGGGGCGGGAGCCGCGACGTTGTCGGCATTGGTAAAAACGAAGGGGGCAAACGAGGGTTCGGTCGATTGAAAACCGTGCGGTCCGCTCTGGGCCAGCCCCCCGACGTAACATGACGGTCGCTCATCTTCTGGGATATCAGCAGTACGCCGACGCAGATCCTGTTCCATCCGGTTAAAGAAAGCGATAACCTGCTCGGCACGCTGCGGTGTATCCAGGACTCTTCCCATAAGCCGCAAAGAATTGTTGAGCTGCTCGCGACCGTAGGTCAGGTTACCGTATTCCAGCGCCACGACCGGAATCCCGGTCTTGGTTTGCAGATGATCAGGGTCCTGACCACGCCCGGCAAAGGTCTTGAAAATCACCTGGGGCTGAGGATCTAGGGCAGCGATCAGTTCGGGGGAATCATGGCCGCGGAATTCTCCAAAAAGCGGATATTCCCCGAACTGAGGATTGGCCAGGGCGTAGGGTCGTGCATCGACGGGAGAACCGCGCAGTTCAATGCTGTCCACCGCGACAATCCGGTCATGCGCCTGCAGATAGGTAAGCAGGCGCAAACAACCGGAGCCGGAGCATATGACGCGTTCCGCCGGTGAGACAGTGAGCAGTTCACGGCCGGCCGCATCGACGATACCCTGCCGCTCGCCACCGGCGGCCATGGTGGACAAGAAAATGGCCGAAACCATTGCTGAGAGACAGACAGCGGTAACTCGTCTGATTTTTGCAGTACAAAATATTTTGCTACAAATTTTGCTACAATATTGCATAGTATTGGATACACTCTTAAAATTCATATTTCAACCCGCTGGAGACAATCAGTCCCGGGGCAATGGTGTCTGCCCGGCCCTGCCTGCGAAAAATTGGATATTCTTCATCTGACAGGTTTTCTATGTTGACAAAGACCGTAAGCTGGTCAAAGAACCTGCGTGAGAGCGACGCATCAACGGTGAAATAGCCATTTTCCTTCAATGTGTTCTCATTGTCAAAATAAATATCGGCGTAGTAGTTGGCGGTAACCGAAACATTGATCAGTTCAGGGTTCTGGTAGCGAAATCCGAAATGCGTTTGGTGCCGCGGGTCATTGGGCAAGTAGTTGCCCTCCAGGCTACTGTTGTTTTCGTCTTTTTTGACTTCGGAAACATTGAAGGTATAGTTGGCGAAAAGGGTGAGGTCATGCCGCAGATACCATTCCAGCTCGGCTTCCACGCCATATATATCAACTTCGCTGATATTGTCAAGCTGGTACTCAAAACGGGTCTTACCGCCGCTAAATGTCCCGGTGCCGAGAAGACGATCACCTATATAATCTTCGGCAAAGGATTGATAGAAGGTCAGCCGGCCCCAAAAGTTGTCGGACAAAAACCGTTCAACGCCGACATCGTAGGACCAGATCTCTTCGGGTTTGAGGTCCGGATTGGCTTCGCGGTAAAAGGTGCCGCCACCCCTGATCTGGACCTTGTAGAGTTCGAACAGGCTGGGGGCCCGAAATCCCTTGCCCCCCGAGAGGCGCAGGGTCGTTTTATCGTCGGGGTGCCAGGTAATCCCAGCCTTGGGGGAAAAACTGGACTCGGTATTTGTATTGAATGTATTGTCATAAGGAGATCTTCCGGCGCTGCCCTTGGTATCGAAGTTGGCTCCTTCGGTGGTTTCTGTCCAGTCATAGCGGGCGCCCAGGTTGACAATCAGGCTATCGTCAAAAAACCGTGTATCGAGGTTGACAAACGGCGAAACAAACTGCTGTTCACCCTTGGCGCCGGCATCACGGCTGCTGCCGGGGAAGTCCTCATCGTAGTCTAAAACCGCCAGTTTGTAAGACGCCCCCAGGGTGAGCCGGGTCGGATCCCAGCTCAAGATCGTCCCTTGCAGATCGGCACCCCAGCTATGGGTGCCGTCAAATTTTTCTTGTCGAAAAAGCGAGGTAAAATCATCTGTGGCTGTATCCTGAAAGGCGGTCTTGTCGGCACGGTTCAGATAAACCAACCCCTTCAGATCGAGGTTCTCAGCTTTATGGGAGTAATTCAGCCAATACTGGTCGAGCATCAGTTCGTCATAAAAAAATTCCCTTCCTTTACCAGTTTCATGGTCGTACAGCAATGCCGAAAAAGAGAGCTCGGAGGAGGGCGTCAGGTCGTAGGTGATCTTGCCAAACCCCTTGCCGACCTCGCGGTATCGTTTGATATCGTATGGTTCCGGATTCTCCACCATGTACCAGCCGTCGCTTTCCTCGTAGCCGCCGGCGAACATGAAACCGAAATCTTCCAATTTCTGGCTGTAAAAAGCAGAACCGCCATACGTGTCAGCCGTTCCTGCCATACCACGAACCGAGGTTTGCCTGTCGTTTTCCGGTTTCTTGGTGATGATATGGATCACGCCCCCGAGCCCTTCGGAGCCGTAAAGCGCCGACGTGGGCCCACGCACGATTTCGATGCGCTCGATGGCTTCCTTGGGGATGTGTCCCCAGGCTACCCAGGAGATGGAGTTGTTGAAGTTGTCGTTCTGGGGAACCCCGTCCACCAGGACCAGGACACGACCTTTGCCGACGCCGCGCATGCTCAACGGACTGACGATGCCGTTGGTCTGTAAACCGTAATGCCGAAAATTGTACATGCCCGGCACACTGCGCACGATGTCTTCCACCCGATCAAAAGGTGAGGCCATGAGCTCTTCGCTGGAGAGAACCGTCACGCTCTGTGGCGCGTCGAACACCGGAATCTCCGACCGGGTGGCCGAAACCACCACCGCATCCAGACGATGCACGTTTTTTGGCGTTTCCCGCGCCGACGGCGCTACCGGGTACCCCAATACAATAAGCGTCCAGGCCATACAGATCCATTTCAACTTTCCCATTTCCTTTTCTCCTTTTGCAACAACCTTTTTGACAATATTTGAGGCGTGTTGACAAAAAAGAACAGCGTGTATAGCATCTCACTGAAGCCGATCTTTTTCGCAAGCGCTTCACCTGGAGGGCGGTGGAAAACCCTGGCCGGCGTACACCGTCCTCCACTCTTTTTTTTCAGGGTCCGGGTTCACCGGGCCTGTGCTGCGGGGCATCTCAGTTTCACAAACAAAAAAAGGCCACGAAGATCCACCCCCATTATGCGGGTGTGGGACCTTCGTGGCCTTTATTCCGTGATACGTATATGTCACCCCCGCTGTCGAGCGCAGGCGGGAGCATGATGCCTGTGGGTTTTTTACTGAAATTCAATAATGATGCCTGCGGCTTCAGCCACAAATTCAAGTGCATTTTATAGTAAAACCCTTCTGCTCTGTCAAGGCTTTTCCGCAGCTTTTTGCAAGAATCTGTCGCATTTAGACGCATTCAATCGCACCCTCGGGTCGTGATCAGTGACCTGGTTCAAAAACCGTCGCACTACAGCAGTTCAAAAACAATGGTAAGTTTAACCGCCTGGGCTTCAGGAAAAAATCTCCGCGGTGGGGTCGGCAAGGGAGAACTCTCAGAAACGGCCTGGAGGGCCGCCCTGTCAAGATGGGTGTTGCCCGAGGAATTTGCTATGACCAGGTCGCTGATCACTCCACCGGTCTGGATGACAAAGGCAACGGTCACCCGGCCTTCCCGCCGCATAACCTTGGCCTGCCTGGGATATTCCTTGTTGCTCTCTATCTTCAGCCGCACCATATCGTAATATTCCCCGACGGAACCGAAGCCTCCGCCTCCACCGGAGGGCGGCAGGGCAGAGACATCCGCCTTAACCAGCGACGGCGATGAGTCGCCTTGAGGTACCTCGATCCGGGCCATGAGACTGTCGGTCACGGGTGAGTTAACCGGCTCAACCGCCGGGGGCCGCGTGGCCTTCACCATTTTGGGCTCCGCCGACTGGCGAACAATATCTTGGGGCAGCGGCGTCGGTTTCGGCTTGAACCTGGGCCTGGGAATTTCCCGGCCAGCCGGTTTTTGCACCAGCTCCTCGAGGCTGAGCTCAATGACACTGGGCCGGTCATCGCGGTAGAGTTCCATCAGGCCGGCATAAAGAACCAGGTGGACCAACAGCGAACCGAACAGCAGCAACGGCAACAGCCTGCTTCTTGAACCTCTCATCTCAGAGGCCCTTCTCCGTCGCCAGACTCAAACGGCCGGCACCGGCCGCCTTGGCGATATCCATCACCTTGACGGCGTGGTTGAGGACAACCTCTCTGTCGGCCTTAACCACCACCAGTTTATCTTTTTCCGCACCGATCAGGGATCCCAGCCGGCTGTACAGCTGTCCGGTTTTTACCGGCGTGTCCTGCAGGTATGCCTGGCCGGTTGCATCAACAAAGATGGTTATCACATCCTCTGACTGTGCTGCCGAGGCCTGCGCCTGCGGCAGTTTGACCTTGATGCCCTCTTCCACCAGGAAATTGGTGGTCAACAGAAAATAGATAAGCAGTAGAAATACGATATCAATCAGGGCCGTCAGCGGCGGTTGTACCTGAAGCCGGGCGCGTTTTTTGGGATGAACGATCATTGCCTGACTCCATTGTTGCTGATGCTTATAGCCTTGATAAAACGTACCGTTGCCTCTCTGAACAGGGCCTCGTAGCGATCCACCCTGCCATAGAGATAGCTATGGGCGACCATGGTGGGCAGGGCCACCGCCAGTCCGAGCGCCGTGGTGAGCATCGCCTCCCATATACCGCCGGCCAGCACGGCGGCATTAACTTTGCCTCCCATATCCTGAATGACCATGAACGCCTTGATCATGCCAACCACCGTACCAAGCAGCCCCAAAAGGGGTGCTATATTGCCGATGGTGGCCAGCAGCTGCAGGCCCACGGAAAGGCTGCGCACCTCTTTTTCGGTGGATTGCAGAATCACCGTCTCAAGGGTTTCCCGATCAAGATCCTTGACCTCCATGGCCCGTTTGAAAATGCGGCCCATGGCCGTATCCTCGGCCGAGGCCAGTCGCATCGCTTCACCGTCGTCATTGCTCAGCAGGCACGCGGTTATCCGGTCCACCAGGCCATTGCCGCCGATCCGGCGCCGGGCAAAAAAAATGAGCCGTTCGCAGAAAACGGCGAGGGCCACCACCGAGCAGAGCAGTATTGGGATTACCAACACTCCGCCTTTCATCAGATACTCCATTGCCAACTCCTTGCCATTTGTTAATACCGCTCCCAGACATCGGGTTTTCCATCGCCGTCAAGATCCTTGCCCAGCTCGACCAGGACCTCGGCTTTATCATAGCGCTCAAATATATCGATCACCCCGTCGGCGTCGGCATCTTCTTCAACCCGTACCACTCTTCCCTCCTCATAGTAGAACCAGACATCCGTGCGCCCATCGTCGTCGCCGTCTTTTTCGGCAAGAACCGGTTGACCCTGGTGATAGGTCCAGGTCAACTCCATCCTGCCGTCGCCGTCACCATCTTCGAAAAGACGGTCTATGACACCATCCGTGCCGTATTCCTCACGCAGCTCGACGCTGCCGTCGCCGTCCTCGTCATACTCTTTGAGCCTGACGACTCCAGCAATGGAACCGATCCGCGTCTCCGGTCGAGAATCGCCGTCGATATCACGTTCGACCAGCGAAGACCAGTCGGGATGATCGAATCGTTCCCGCATCTCATAATGACCGTCGCCGTCCCTGTCCCGTTCCATGCGGATCTTCTCCCCGCCTCTGTAATGCAGGCGAAACTCCACCCACCCCTGTTCCTCCGGGTCCTGATCGACGCGCACCAGCACTTCGTCTTCATACACCTCCCAGGTATCGACCCGGCCATTGTGGTCGCTGTCGATCCTGGCTTGTCGCCGCTTGCCCCTATCGTCGAAGACAATGGTCACATCCATCTTCCCATCATCATTGGTATCCCGCTTCTGAAGATGTATCTGACCATTTTTCAGGGTGGTAACCGTCTCCCAGACGCCATCCTCATCCGGGTCGTCGCGGATTTCGACGGGTTGGCCGGCGGTAAAAAGTCTCAATCGTTCAGGGATGCCATCGCCGTCAGCGTCCTCGCTGATGCGCAACGGCCGTCCCTCCTGGTCAAAATCACAGAACCAGTCTTGTATTGAGTCATGGTCGGTATCCTTTTCCTGGAAATGCGGTTTTCCCTCCCGGAAGATGGTGATAATGTCATAAACTCGATCACCGTTGCTGTCACGCATCTGTTTTTGCGGAAATCCGCCGGCAAAAAAGGTAAGCAACTCGGCATGGCCGTCCCTGTCCTCATCCTTGTGCTGTTCGACAAGATTACCGTCGCGGTAAAGGCGGGTTTCCTCATAAAAGCCGTCCTCATTGCCGTCATGGATGCTTCGAAACGGCAAACCCTCAGCGTTATAGGTGAAGCGGCTTTCGATATTGCCATCGGAATTGCGATCGCTCCATTGCTCGCTGACCAGAGCATTTTCGTAGACAGCCCACACCTCCGGCTCGTCGTCACCGTCAAGATCCCTGGTTGAAGAAGCAACTTGTCCTTCAACAAAATGGAAGATGGAATCGAATTTCCGATCTCCGGTGGTATCCTTTTTCAAGATACGCGGCCGCTCCTGTCCATCGAACTCGATCCTTAGCACCACATGCTCCCGCGAGCTTAAAAAGCGCAGGTGGAGCACCCTTTTGCCTTCTTCGAAGAGATCCCGGCTGTCAACAGCGCCATCGCCGTCGGTATCGCTTTCCAGACGACTGATTTTGCCGTTCGCATAATATTGGAAACGATCCATGACGCCGTCATGATCGCTGTCGAGTGCCAGTCGTTCAATAGCCCCGGACCTGTTGAACACCGCGACCCGGTCGATGCTGCCG
>JBHEOR010000077.1:392-12660 GCA_046260685.1 Desulfopila sp. | reverse complement strand
GAGCCAATATGGAGCACTCTTGAACAGTTACAACTTGGTGGTTATGCCAATTTGGTGCTCCCACCTGTAGAGTTACTCTGTAGTAAGGCAATCTGTAGTAAGTAATCTGTAGTAAGATGATTTGCAGTAAGGCAATCCATAATGTGCATCGTCCTTTTTTCCTATAAACATACGCCCGGCTATCACCTGGTGGTTGCCGCCAATCGCGATGAATTTCTCATTCGGCCAACCGCCCCTCTTGCCTGGTGGGATGATGGGGCAAAAATCCTGGCCGGCAGGGATCTCCAGGATGGCGGGACCTGGCTTGGTGTCAACGCTTCGGGAAAATTCGGCGCGTTGACCAATTATAGAGAGATGGTGCACGGCGGTGACACGACGGTTTCCCGCGGGGAGATCCTGCCCCGCTATTTCGGCACTGCCAAAGATGCCACGCATTATCCGGCGGAGCTGGAGAGGTGGCGGAACCGCTATCGCGGCTTTAATGTTGTGCTTGGCGATGGTGACGCACTGGTGTACTACTCCAACAGAGCAGACCGACAGGCCCACTCAGGCAGCCAATTACAGCCGGGCATATACGGGCTGAGCAATCATCTCCTTGACAGCCCATGGCCCAAACTCCAGCGAGCCAAAGATCTGTTTCACCAGGCTCTGACAAGGCGGCCGTTTTCAGTTGAAAGCCTCTTTGGCTTCCTTCGGGACACCTGGCAGCCGCCGCGGCATAGCCTGCCGGACACCGGCATTGGACCTCTCTGGGAGAAAAAACTGGCGCCCATTTTTATTTCCAGTGACAACTATGGCACCCGCTCTTCCAGTGTTGTAACGATCTCCGATGCTGGGCAAACCACGGTGTGTGAGCGTACCTTTCACCATAAACCGGATGGGGTGAAGACAGAAGCGCAAAGATGTTTTACAATATGAGCAAGTACTCACCAATGTAACTTTCGAGCAAAAAAACTAAAACCAGCAGTTTTCCCAGAAAAGCGACTGTTCAGCGATTGAGAGGGAGTTCCATCATGCATTTTGATCTTATAGTCATCGGCTCCGGTCCGGCGGGCCAGAAAGGGGCAATTGCCGCGGCCAAGCTGGGCCGCAGTGTCGCCATCGTTGATAAAAAGGCGATGTACGGCGGGGTGTCGCTGCATGGCGGCACCATCCCCAGTAAAACGCTGCGCGAGGCCATTCTTTATCTCTTCGGGTTGCGGCAGCGCGGCTTTTACGGACACGATTATACGGTCAAGGAGGAGATCAATCACGAGGATCTCCTTATGCGGGTGCGCATGGTCGAAGAACGGGAAATGCGGGTAATCAGGGACCAGCTCAAGCGTAACAGGATCCAGATGTTTTTCGGTGTTGCCGCTTTCATCGACAATAGATCTGTTGTGGTGCACAATGACCAGGAGGAGTATACGCTCACCGCCGATAATTTTCTCATTGCCTGCGGCACCCACCCTGCCGGAAACCCCGATATCCCCTTTGATGGCAAGCACATTATCGATGTCGACAAGATTGTCGATCTGGAGGAGCTGCCGCGCAAGCTTATTGTGGTCGGTGCCGGGGTTATTGGTTTGGAGTATGCTTCCATGTTTGCCGCAATGGATATCGAGGTGACGCTCATCGACCAGCGCACCACTATCCTCGACTTCGTCGACTATGAGATAATCGACCGGCTCAAGCACAGCCTCATGGATCAGCATACGGTTTTCCGCCTGGGAGAAACGGTGAAAACGGTGGCGAAAGAGCGGGAAGACCTGGTGAAGGTGACCCTTGACAGCGGCAAGGTTTTGCGGGGCGATACCTTTTTATATGCCGTTGGCCGGCAGACAAATTCCGATAGCCTTAATCTTGATACCATCGGCCTGAGTACCGATGATCGGGGGCGGATTAGCGTCGATAAAAATTTTCGCACGGAGGTGGACAATGTCTATGCCGCCGGCGATGTCATTGGTTTTCCCGCACTGGCGGCAACATCCATGGAGCAGGGACGTCTGGCAAGCTGCAACATGTTCTGTTCGCCGGCGATGAGCTCCCATGAGCTTTTACCCATCGGTATTTATACCATTCCGGAAATTTCCATGGTGGGCAAAACCGAACAGGAGCTGACACGTCATAAAATTCCCTATGAGTTCGGCACCGCCAGGTATGATGAGCTGGCCAAGGGACAGATACTTGGCGTTAAATCCGGTTTTGTCAAAATACTCTTTGATCCGGTCACCTTGAAATTGCTGGGAGTCCATATCATCGGCGATCAGGCTGCCGAATTGATCCATATCGGTCAGGTGGTTCTCAGTCTTGGAGGAACCATGGAGTATTTCCGTGACACCGTGTTTAACTATCCGACACTGGCCGAGGCTTACAAGGTTGCCGCTTTTAATGGTCTCAACAAGCTGCAGGCCGATGACAGAGTCTGCCGGATCGAAGCTGACGAGTGCGATAATGTCGGCCAATGAACATGATGATGATCTGATCATCACCGCCGAGCAGACCCTGTTACGCACCAGAGTCGGCGATGTCGTGGCGGCCGGGGCAACCAATCGCCTGACGGGCCAGGAGGCGCGGTTTTATCGCTTTGAGTTTGCCGACTGGGTTAATGTCATTGCCCTGACCAGGGAGCGTCGCATTGTACTCGTCAAACAGTTTCGTTTCGGATCCCGACAGGTGGAGCTTGAGATTCCCGGAGGCGCCATCGACCGGGGGGAGGCTCCATTGGCTGCCGGGCAGCGCGAGCTTTTGGAGGAGACCGGCTATGCCGGGCCAAATGCCGTGGTAATCGGGAAGGTCCGTCCGAATCCGGCCATTCAGCGGAACTGGTGCTATACTCTCCTGGTGGAAGAGGCGGAGCCGGTGGCGGAGCAGCAGCTCGATGATATGGAGAACATCGAAGTCGTCACCGCCACTCTGCCAGAGGTGGACGAGCTGATCTCCTCCGGCCATATCAGCCATGGCCTGGTTCTCAATGCCCTTATGTTTTTTGAGAGATACCGCCGCAACCATGCTCATGTATCTTGGTAATGCCCTTCAAAAAACAGCCTCGTCGAGTCTGTACTATAAACCTCGCCGCAGCCATGATTCCATAAGCCCCTCCCCGGAGGCGCAGCTGCAGTCATTCAGGCTGCAGCTCCCCATGCAAAGCAGGTAATGTATTGGTCTGCCGCAATACGCAGGCACCATGTTTATCAGTATAATTGTGCCGGTTCGTTGAGTGAACCAGTGTAGTTTGCCATATTGCATGCCAATCCAATGGATAAACGGGTATGCAGAGTATCCACCGTGAACCATTGTTCGGGGTACGGAATATCTCACGTTCGCTTGTTCTCTTAAAAATGCAGCAGACATTTTCAGCTGGATCTGGCCTTCCCCCCTTTGTCTGCAAGGGAAAAAGAAAGCGCAACAAAAAATGATAAAGAACCGAAGACAGATTTGATGTTGACTTGTACGTTAAGGTAAGGTATAGGAGAAAGACAATACATGGGGATGCGGCGCAGCGGAAGTATTCAATGACACGGGGGAGGAGAGGCTATGAGCGAACTGGAGTTTCAATCGATTCCTGCAGTTTTGAAAGAGAATGCACGGCGTTACCAGGACAGGACGGCGATAAGCTATAAAAAGCAGGAAACCTATCTCTCCCTCACCTATGGCCAGTTTTATGAACGTGTGCTGATGCTGGCGCGAGGGTTACGTAAAGCTGGAGTGGAACAGGGCGACAAAGTCGCCATATTTTCAGAAAACCGGCTGGGCTGGGCCATATCCGATTTCGGCATTCAGGCGGCCCAGGCCATAACGGTGCCCATCTACGCTACCAACACCGGCGAGCAGGCGGCCTATGTCATAAATCATTCATCCTCCAAGGTGGTCTTCGTCTCCACCAAAGGACAGTATGAGAAGCTTTTGGCCATCAAGGACCAGATTCCCGATGTGGAGATGATCATTTCCTACGAGCGCTTTCTCGGCGATCGCTCATTTCCGGTGTTTACCCAGTATCAGCTCTCCGAGGTCTCCCATCCGCTGTCCGAAGAGGAAAAGCAAGTCATCGAAGCCCAGATTGACGCCATCACTCCCCGGGATCTGTTGACAATCATCTACACATCCGGGACCACCGGGGTGCCCAAGGGGGTCATGCTCACCCAGAAGAATATTCTGTTTGATACGCTCTACGGCTTGAAGCAACTCGGCAGCATGGCCCGGACCGAGACCTTCTTGAGTTTTCTGCCGTTGAGCCATGTGCTTGAGCGTACGGGCGGCTATTATGCCGCGATCTACAGCGGCAGTCACATCGCCTTTGCCGAAAATGTCCAGAAGGTCATGGAAAACGTCATCGAGATCAAACCCACGGCCATGGTCAGCGTGCCGCGGCTCTTTGAGAAAATTCATTCCAGAGTGTACGAGAGCGTCCATCAGATGCCGATGATGCGGCAGCGACTGTTTCATGTGGCCCTGGAAGTGGGCAAGAGATATATTCAGAAAAAATATGTGGAAAAGAAGGTTCCCGCATTGCTGGCCCTGCAGTACCGTATCTTTGACAAACTGGTTTTCAAGAAACTGCGTCAACGGCTGGGCGGCAGGCTGCGCTATTTTGTGTGCGGCGGCGCCCCGCTTGACAGGACGATCAATGAATTTATGTGGGCCATCGGTATTCCCGTTTTTACAGGCTATGGCCTGACCGAAACAAGTCCCGCGGTCACGCTGACCAATCTCACCGATGTCCGTTTTGATGCCGTCGGCAAACCGCTGGCCTATACCGAGGTTAAGGTTGCCGAGGACGGTGAGCTGCTGGTCAAGGGGCCGCAGGTCATGGAGGGCTATTATCGCAACAAGAAGGCCACGGAAAAAGAGCTGGTCGACGGCTGGTTGTATACCGGCGATATTGCCACCATTGACGAAGACGGGTTTGTCTATATCGTTGACAGGAAAAAAGAGATAGTGGTGACCGCCGGCGGCAAAAACATTGCACCGCAGCCGCTGGAAAACGAACTGAAACTGGATAAATACATCTCCCAGGCCTATGTCTATGGCGACAATAAACCGTATCTGGTGGCTCTGGTGACACCCAATATCGAACGTATTATCGATTATGCCAGAGACGAGGGGATCGACTACATAGATATCGATGAGCTGGTCACCAACTCCAAGCTTCTGGAGCTTTACAACGGCAGGATTGAGGCCTTCAATGCATCCCTGCCATCCTATGAAACAATCAAGAAGTTTGTTATCATGCCGCGCGAGTTCAGTATCGAGGGCGGCGAGCTGACACCGACGCTCAAGCTCAAGCGCAAGGAAATATACACGATGTACAGGGATAAAATTGAAGAGATGTACGGCATCAACGGCAGTGGCTCCAGCCGGCAGGCGGAGTCAAACACAGCTGAGGTGAAAAATTAGAGAGATATCTGTAAGTTTACGAGAGTGAACAACTACGAGCAATTACGTTACCCTGTCGGCTCCTGTGGCTCCTGTGGCCTCTGTGGCTTCTGTGGCTTCTGGGTGAGCCGGCAATATTTACATGGAGGAAAAAATGAGGCAGATTAATCGAGTAGCAGTGCTTGGCGCCGGTGTCATGGGAGCGACCATTGCCGCCCATCTGGCCAACGCCGGGCTGGATGTTGTCATGCTGGACATCGTCCCCAGGGAACTCACCGATCAGGAAAAAGCCAAAGGACTCACGCTGGAGAGCCCGGCCGTGCGCAATCGAATAGCGGCGAACGGCAAGCAGGGATTGTTGACGATGAAACCCGCGCCGTTGTATCTCAAGGATTTTGCCGAACGTATCGACATTGGCAACTTCGAAGATGATCTCGCCAAACTCAAGGAATGCGACTGGATTATAGAGGTTGTCGTCGAACATATGCCCATCAAGCTTGATCTTTTGAAAAAGCTTGTTCCCAATATTTCTCCGGGTGCCGTCCTCTCCACCAATACCAGTGGACTGTCGGTTAATGAGATGGCGCAGGCCCTGCCCGCCGAAATGCGCAAAAATTTTCTGGTCACCCATTTTTTCAACCCGCCCCGCTATATGCGCTTGATGGAGGTGGTCGGCTGCAAAGAGACCGATCCCGAGATCCTCTCCTCCATGGCCGAGTTTATCAATAGACGGCTGGGCAAAGGGATCGTCTATGCCAAGGACACCCCCAACTTTATCGCCAATCGTATCGGGGTCTATGCCATCTATAAAGGCATAGAGCATATGATGGACCTGGACATGACGGTCGAAGAGGTGGACAGCGTCGCCGGAACGGCCACGGCCCGGCCCAAGAGTGCCGCCTTCAGGACCGTTGATCTGGTCGGCCTCGACACCCTTGGGCATATCGCCGAAAACACCTATGAGCTGCTGCCCCATGACGAGGAGCGCGAGGTCTTCAAGGTTCCCGAGTTCATGGCCGAGATGATCAAAAACGGCCAGCACGGCAACAAGACCCAGAAGGGGTTTTATACCAAGAAAGTGGTCGATGGCAACAAAGAGATCTTCTACTTCGATTATACAAGCCGTGACTACAAGCCGCTGGAAAAACCCAAGTTCGCCTCGGTCGGCGCGGTGAAGCAGATCGATGATCCGGGCAGGAAGGTGCAGATGGTCATCTCCGGCTCCGACAAAGCTGCCCGGTTTGCCTGGCGTTCACTGCGGGATACCCTGATCTATACCATCAACCGCATTCCCGAAATCGCCGATGATGTGGTCAACATCGATAACGCCATGCGCTGGGGCTTTAACTGGGAGATAGGCCCCTTCGAGATGCTCGATGCCATCGGCGTCCAGAAATTTGTCAAGCAGGCCGAAAACGACGGTGTCGCTGTGCCGCAATCCCTCAAGGGTGTCGAATCCTTCTACAGGTTCAGCGAAAACGGAGACAAGGAGTTCTACGATATCCAGGAGAAGTGCTATAATGCGGTACCACTCAACGAGAACCATATAAAACTCGATATCCTCAAGCGCAAATCCGGCGGCGTCGTGGAGAAAAACGCCAACTGTTCCATCGTCGATCTCGGTGACGGTGTCTTTGGCTTTGAATTTCATTCCAAGATGAACGCCATCAGCGGCGATATCCTTGCCATGACCCATAAGGCGGTCACGCGGGCCGAGGAGGAGGGTGTTGGTCTGGTGCTTGGCAACCAGGGCGTCAACTTTTCTGTGGGGGCCAACCTGATGATGCTGGCGGTTGCCCTTGCCGAAGGCGCCTATGAGGATGTCGACATGACCATCCGTGCCTTCCAGAAGGCCACCATGGCGGTCAAATATGCCAGGGTGCCGGTGGTTGCCGCGCCGTTTTCCATGGCGCTGGGCGGCGGCTGCGAGTTCAGCCTGCACGCCGATGCGGTCAATGCCCACGCCGAAACCTATATGGGCCTGGTCGAGATTGGTGTCGGTCTGCTGCCTGCCGGCGGCGGTACCAAGGAGATGTGTCTCAGGGCGGTTGAGCTTGCCAGGCGGAATAAAGCCGATGTCACCCCGTTTATCTTTAAAAACTTTGAGCAGATCGCCATGGCCAAGGTCTCCATGGGTGCCGCCGAGCTCTACGATCTGGGCTATATGCGCCATGGCGATGCCATCACCATGGATATCGACAGGCTCATCGCCGATGCCAAGAAAAAGGTTCTGGGCCTTGCCGGCAACTATCGTCCCAAAACACCCCTGGAGAATATTGCCGCGCCGGGCCGCAATGTTGCCGCAAGCATCAAGAGCCAGCTGTGGAATATGAAGATGGGCAACTTTGTGACGGAATACGAGGCCGAGATGGGTGGTGTTATCGCCGAGGTCATCTGCGGCGGCGATGTCAACGGCGGCACAATGATTTCGGAAAATTACCTGCTCCAGCTGGAACGGGAGGCATTTGTCAAGCTGTGCACCAACAAGAAGACCTCGGAGCGTATCCAGCATATGCTTAAGACAGGCAAGCCGTTGCGCAACTAGAAGATTACCCTGAACTGTAACTGCTCTGCAGTGCTCCAGATGTGCGCAAGCAGTCTAAAAAACTATAGTATGCCAATGTTTTTCAGGCTGATCGCGTGCAGATGGGGTGCTGCTGGGCAGTTACGGAAAAGAAACTACACTGGATAACAGTCCAGATACCCATTTGGGAGGTTAAATATGAAACAAGCCTATATACTGGCCAGCTATCGAACGCCCGGTTGCCGTGCCAACAAAGGAAAATTGAAAAACGTGCGCCCCGACGACCTCGCTGCAACGGCCATTAAAGGGTTGATGGACCGCACCGGGGTGGATCCCAAAAAAGTGGAAGATGTCTATCTCGGCTGTGCCTTTCCCGAAGCGGAACAGGGGATGAACATGGGGCGTGTTGCCGCCATGAAGGCGGGACTGCCCTTGGAGGTACCGGGCCAGACCATCAACAGGTTCTGCTGTTCCGGTGTGCAGACCATTTCCATGGCGGCGGAACGCATCATGCTGGGATATGCCGACTGTATCATCGCCGGTGGTGCCGAGTCCATGTCCAATGTCCCTCTGGGCGGCAATAAATACAGTGCCAACCCGGAGCTGGTGGCGGACTGGCCGGAATCATACTGCTCCATGGGCGTCACCGCCGAGCTTGTGGCGGAACAGTATAACATCAGCCGCCAGGCCATGGATGCATTCGGGGCGCAAAGTCACGCCCGGGCAGCCGCGGCCATCAAAGAGGGCCGTTTCACCGACGAGATCATACCGGTGGAGGTGGAAAGCACCACCCTGGTTGACGGTAAAATCAAGCGTGATACAGAGATGGTCACCGTCGATGATGGTGTGCGCGAAGGTACCACCGCCGAGGTACTCAGCAAACTCCGCTCGGTCTTTAAGGTCGGCGGGCCGGTGACCGCGGGCAACTCTTCTCAGACCACCGATGGCGCCGCTGTCTCCATGGTGGTCTCCGAAGATTTTCTCAAGGAAATCAGCAAGGACCCCTTTGCCAGATTCATCGCCTACGCCGTCAAAGGCGTTCCCCCGGAAGTTATGGGGATCGGGCCCATTGCCGCAATTCCGGCGGTTTTGAAAATGGCCGATATGAAGCTCGACGATATCGATCTCATCGAGCTTAACGAAGCATTTGCCGCCCAGGCACTGGCTGTGGTCCAGGAGCTTGGTCTCGATACCGATATCGTCAATGTCAATGGCGGTGCCATTGCCCTGGGCCATCCCCTGGGCTGTACCGGGGCAAAACTGACGGCAACTCTGCTCCATGAAATGGGCCGGCGTCAATCAAAATACGGGCTCGTTTCCATGTGCATTGGTGGTGGCATGGGGGCTGCCGGGATATTTGAAAAATTATAAGGTGCCCCATGGGCAACTCAACTACAGATACGTGAGGGTGGAACAATGGCTGATACAATATTGAAGGGCGGTGAATTTCTCATAACCGAATCGGCGTGTCAAGATGTTTTCACGCCTGAAGATTTCAGTGATGAACAGAAACAGATGGGGGAGACCACTGAGCAGTTTGTCACCAATGAGATTGTGCCGAACATGGAGGAGATCGAAAACCAGAATTTTGATCTTGTGGTGGAGGGCATGCGGAAATGCGGCGAGCTGGGACTGCTGATGATGGATTCCCCGGAGGAGTATGGCGGGCTCGAGCTCGATAAGGCATCCTCCATGCTGGTCAGTGAAAAGGTTTCCATGGGGGGATCGTTTTCCGTGGCCTATTCGGCCCATACCGGCATCGGAACGTTGCCGCTCATCTATTACGGAACCGCCGAACAGAAAGAAAAGTACCTGGAAAAGATCACCTCCGGTGAGTGGTGCGCGGCCTATTGCCTGACCGAACCGGGCTCGGGCAGCGACGCCCTGGGCGCCCAGTCAAGCGCCGTGCTCTCCGAGGATGGCAAGCATTATATCCTTAACGGCACCAAGCAGTATATCACCAACGGTGGGTTTGCCGAGCTTTTCACCATATTTGCCAAAATCGACAAGGAACATTTCACCGCCTTTCTGGTGGAGAAGAGCTTTGAGGGCCTTGTTGTCGGCAACGAAGAAAAAAAGATGGGCATCAAAGGTTCGTCAACCACCCAGATCATCCTGGACAACTGCAAAGTGCCCGTCGAGAATGTGCTTGGCGAGATCGGCAAGGGCCATAAAATCGCCTTTAACGTCCTCAACGTCGGTCGTTTTAAGCTCGGTGCCGGAGTGACGGGAGCCTCGAAGATGGCCATGGTCGAAGGCATTAAATATGCCAATGAGCGCAAGCAGTTCAAGACTCCCATTGCCAGGTTCGGTGCCATTCAGGAAAAAATCGCGGATCTCACCGCCAAGATATACGCCTCCGAGTCATTGGTCTACAGACTGGCCGGCCAGCTTGATACCAATCTTGCCACCATCGATACATCAATTGATAACTACTATGAAGAATATCAGCGATGCATCGGGGAATATGCTCCGGAATGCGGTATTGCCAAGGTGTTCTGCTCGGAGGTCCTTGCCAAAACCGTCGATGAGGTGGTCCAGATCCACGGCGGCTACGGTTTCTGCAGCGAATATCCGGCGGAGCGGTATTATCGCGATGAGCGCATCAACCGGATATTTGAAGGCACCAACGAGATCAACCGTCTGCTGGTGCCGGGGATGATCCTGCGCAAATCTATGAAAGGCGAGCTGCCGCTCCAGGCCAAGGCCACGAAGGCCTTCGAGTCTCTGATGACCCCGAGTTTCGAGGAGATAGAGGACAAGCCCTTTGCCGCGGAGAAGGTGCTGCTGCAAAATATGAAAACCCTCTTTCTTATACTGGCGGGTGCCGGTGTGCAGAAATTTATGGATAAGCTTGCCGATGAGCAGGAGATCCTCATGGCGGCGGCGGACCTCGCCATCCAGATCTATGCCCTGGAGAGCGCCGTTTTACGCGCCGAGAAGAATTACGAGGCCGCCTCGGAGAGCAAGAAGGAGCTCTACCTGGCCGCCGTCAAGGTCTTTGCCTTTGAGGCCGCCGAAATCGGCGGCAGCGCGGCACGCAAGGGCGCCTTCTACATCGAGGAGGGTGATACCCTGACCATGATTCTTTCCGGGGTGCGTCGGTTTACCAAATATGATGCCACCGGCCTGCTCAAGGCCAAAAGACTGCTGGCCGAGGCGGCCTGCAGCGGTGAAAAATATATTTTTCAGTAGGGTGGAGAGAGCAGCACCACAGAGCAACGGCAGTACCCAGCCGCCCCTTTGTTGCCGGTGAGGCTGCCGTTATCTTCGCCGGGAGGGCTCCTCGCCCACGGGACGCCCTCCCGGAGGAGATTTTCTGTATTTTCTTCAGGGGTTTTTCCCGTCCGTGACATAATGACCATTACGCAGCATACCATCGATACCCCCTATATGGTCGGCCCGGTTCACTGCTACACCACCGAAAGAGATGGTGAGCTGATCCTTTTTGATACCGGCCCCTCCACCGACGGCGCCCGGCGCTATCTCCTGGAGACCATTGACCTGGCCCGATTGCGTTATGTCTTTATGACCCACTGCCACATTGATCATTACGGCCTGGCATGGTGGCTGGAGGAGCATAGCGATGCCACGCTGTTTATTCCCTACCGTGATGGCCTGAAGATGGTGGAGCATGAACGGCGTCTCAAGGATATTCGCGCTCTTCTGGAGACCCTGGGGTTTGCGGGAAAGTATCTCGACGCCGTTTTTTCGACCTTGCAGAGCGACAAAATTTTCCCGCCATTTCCAAAGAAATTCAAAATTGTCGAAGATGATATGCCCGGCCATCTGGGCCTTGACGTTCTCAGCTGTCCCGGCCACTCCCAGAGCGATCTTGTCTATGTCGCCGATGAGTGGGCGGTGAGCGGTGATGTACTGCTGCGCGGCGTGTTTCAGTCGCCCCTTCTGGATATCGACCTGGAAACCGGGGAGCGCTTCAAAAACTATGAAGCGTACTGTACCACCATTACCAAGCTTTCAACATTACGTCAGAAAACCATTTGTCCGGGGCATCGCACCAGGATCGACAGTGTCGATGACAGCCTGCTCTTCTATGTCTCCAAGATGCTTGGCAGGGTGGCCCGGCTCGACCGGCATGACGCCGTCAACACCAATATTGTCGAAGTCCTCAAACGTAATTTTGGGGAAAGCGTCAAGGAGCCCTTTCATCTCTATCTCAAGGCTTCGGAAATCCTCTTTATGCAGGATTTCCTTGCCCGGCCCGAGTTACTGCAAAGGGCGTTGGAGGAAACCGGACTTTTTGCCGGGGTGGAGGATTTGTTTCTACGGGCCGTTGAAAAAAACATACGCCATGTATAACCCATTATTATAACCCACTATTACTTCGTCCCAGAAGTTTTGACATGTTTTATGGCAACGTATGATAGT
>JBHEOR010000077.1:0-312 GCA_046260685.1 Desulfopila sp. | reverse complement strand
ACACTAAAGTCGGTAACCATGTTGCGAACCAATTGTTACGATCTGGAACTTCTCCTTATCCAAATCATGGCGAGGCTCAAGCAGCAGAATCGCCAAAGGATTTTATCCATAAGATTCGGGTCTCTCTAAAGGAACTTAGGGAAACCCAACGCTGGCTTAAACTCGTTCAAAGAGTGCCTCTGCTAAAAAATCCTGAGCAGTTGAATGACATTTTACAGGAAACGGAAGAGTTAATTAAAATTTTTGTAACGAGTATCAAAACAGCTGAGAAGAAAAACAAATAGTACCTTGAGATTCAACATTGGCATTTTA
>JBHEOR010000076.1:0-12833 GCA_046260685.1 Desulfopila sp. | reverse complement strand
TGTTATTCGAGAAGGGCTGCCCCTGCTGGTCGCCATTGCCGGGGCCATCGGCCTGGAATCGCTGCTCGCCGGATTTGCTCCCGGAATCCCTTTCGAATGGGGTGTGATTGCGGCCCTTGGCTGTGCCATTGTCGTCATCATGGTCCAGAACCGGCTGGGTCTGCTGTTTATCAAACAGGTCACCGGCAAAAAAAGCCTCTGGACCATGCTGTTTGTCATTGTCGCAATTTTTATCTTCAAGGATATCATGCAGGCGGCGAACATTGTAGAGGAAATGGCGGCAACCGCCGGCGGGGGCATTGCCCTTTTCGCCGCTGCAGTCTTCCTGCCTTTTCTGGTGGGGATGGTGGCGGGTATTAACGTTGCCTTTGTCGGCGCTACCTTCCCATTGCTGCTCGGCCTTCTCCACAACCTCGGCATGGATTCGCAGATTGTGCCGTATCTGGTGCTGGCCTCTTTTTCCGGATTTACCGGGGTAATGATTTCCCCCATCCATATCTGCTTTGTGCTTACCTGTAATTTCTTTGAGGCGGACCTGCTCAAGGCCTGGCGCAGACTGGTGCCGCCCTGCCTGCTTTTCGGTGTTTCCGGTGCCGTGCTGTTCTGGCTGCTGACGTGAATTGTAATGTGGAGATTTTACCTCTGTCGGCGTTCTTTGCTAGAAGAGCTCACTCAAATATTCGGCCTTGCTAAATTCTTCAAGGTAAGCTTAAATCGATATTGAACGTTCCCGTCCACTACAAAAAGTACAATGGAGGTTTTTGAAATGCGATTCAGTCCTTCCCTTGGTAGCCCGATCACCAACACCCGCATGCGGAGTCCCAACCATGCATCTGACATTTCCGGAATGTGTGCTGTCTGTACAACTGATTGCATTGGTCCCTGCGAAATCGGCCTCTCTGCAATACGGGGTTCAGAAGCGATCCTGCCATTTTCCGCCGACAAAAATCAGTTTGCCTCAGAAAAACAATATCCGCTTGATTTTTCACACTTTAATATTAACGGCAGGGTGTTCGGGGCAACCGGGATTTGTGCAGATCCTGATACAGCCACTTTCCCCAACGCCGATATATCTGCAACGTTCGGCAATACCAATAAAATCGATATAAAAGCTCCATTTATTCTCCCGGCAATGGCGAAACTGGCCTGGAAGGAATACTTTACAGGTGCCGCAATTTCGGGTGTACCTGTCGTCATCGGTGAGGACGTCATTGCCAAAGATACCGGCCTGGTGGTTGATGGTCACAGGGTTGTCCAATCGCCTTTGCTGGCAGAGATGGTTGCAACCTATAGACGCTACCATCGAGGTTGCGGAGATATAACACTTCAGGCAAATTTCGATGATGAATATCACGACGTGCTCGAATACGCCCTTAAAGAGTTACACGTCAAATCGGTAGAATTAAAATTTGGACAAGCCGCCAAGGGGATCCAGGGCATGGGACTGGTGCCTGACATCAACGACGCCATTCGCTTCAAGAAGCTTGGCTACATAGTCGTGCCCGACCCGACGGATCCTGTAGTTGCAGAGTCCTATGCCAGAGGCGTCGGCCCCGTATTCGAAAAAATTGGAAAGCTGCCGTTTTGGAACCCGGAGGACCTTGTTAAGCGGGTAGCCCAATTACGAGATAGAGGTGCTGAACGGGTCTGCTTTAAAACAGGCCCTTTCGATCCGCGGGATATTGCCACGATTCTCGAAATCGCTTCAGAAGCAGGCGTCGACCTGGTGACACTTGATGGAGCAGGAGGCGGCACAGGGCATAGCCCGGCAAAAATGATGAACGAATGGGGCATGCCAACGGTAACTTTAGAGGCCATCGTCCACCATATACTGAGCCAATTGGAAAAGGCCGGCAAACCCTTGCCGCCAATAGCAATGGCCGGCGGCTTTACGACTGAAGATCAGATTTACAAGGGCCTGGCCCTTGGTGCGCCATATGTGAAGATGATAGCCATTGGTCGTGCAGCCATGGCAGCAGCCACCGTGGGCCGACAAGTTGGCGAGGCATTGAAAAACAAATCCGTTCCCAAGGAATACGCCCGCTTCGGCTCAACCATTGAAGAGGTGTTTGCTGATATTCGCATGCTCAGGGCTGAATATGGCGATGAAGCGCTGCACATCCCGACTGGCGCCATTGGGGTATATTCATATCTTAATAGAGTTTCCGTCGGCCTTAAACATTTTATGGCCCTGAACCGGAAATTTGCGCTGCACCATATTGCCCGGGAAGACATTGTTCCCCTCACCGAATTCGCCGCCAAGGAGACAGGTCTCGCCACTTATAGTGAACTGCTGAACAATAGAAAATCAGCTTGATTTGTACCGGTGCCATCCAGAAACGGCCTTTTTCTGCAAGATCGAGGCGAGTGAGGGAATTTTACCGAAGGCATAAAAAATTTTCTCGCGCAACGAAGAGATTGGACGGTAAGCGAGGTACGAGACTCCGAGAAGGGCCATTTTCAAGGTAGCCATAACTTCGAGATCATCAACACCATAGTTGAGCTACTGCCGAACCATGATGAGAACTCCTTAGTTGCCACTGCGCAGCTTCTCCCAGTAGCCTTGATACACGGGCAGGGCCTCGCCGACATCACTTTGGAATTCGCCCTTCTCTATGACCTCTTTTTCCGGGAAAATGATGCGGCTGCTGCGCACCTTTTCGCCCAACAGCGGCAGTGCCGTGCGGACCGGAGTGGCGTAGCCGTATTCTTCAACACACATTTTGGCCACCTCGGGTCTGAGCATGAAGTTGATAAAACTATGGGCATTATCGATATTACGGGCGGCCTTGGGAATGACAAAACTGTCAACCCAGAGATTGACCCCTTCTTTGGGGTAAATATAGCGTATGGCTTCATTTTCCTGCCTGGCCATCCATGCCTCGCCGTTCCAGATCATGCCGACATCAACCTCACCGGAGAGGAAGGGGACCCTGGGAGAATCACTGTTAAACAACAGGACATTGGGCATCAGCTCCTTGAGCATCTGGTAGGCCTCTTTAATCTCCTCGGGGTCTTTGGTGTTGGTGCTGTAGCCCTTGCTCTTAAGGGCCATGTGGAAGACTTCCCGCATATCATCCTGCAAAAGCAGGCTCGCTCTAAACCTGGAATCCCAGAGATCCTGCCAGGAAGTCACACTTTGCGGGTCGACATAATCGCTGTTGACCCCGATTCCGGTTGAGCCCCACATATAGGGAATGGAATAGGTATTGTTTTTATCATAGTCTTTGTGCAGCAGGGCCGGATCCAGGCTATCGATATTGGGCAGCAGACTTTTATTCAGGGGCAGCAGCATTTCTTCTCTACGCATTTTACTGACATAATAGGCCGAGGGCACAGCGACATCATAGCCATCTTTTTTGATAAGCTTAAGCTTGGCATACATGGTCTCGTTGCTGTCATAGGTGGAATACACCACCTCGATACCGGTTTCTTGAGTGAACTGTGCAAGGACTTTTTCCGGGATATATTCCGTCCAGTTATAGACATATACCTTCTCCGCGGCGCCGGCAGTTGCAGCGACAAGCGGCAGACATATCATCATGATCAGCAGAATACGAATAATGCGTTTTTTCATTTGTTTTCCCCCTCTTTTATGAGCAGTTGACTTATCAGTACAATTACCAGGGACAGCACGATCATCAGTGTCGCCAAGGCATTGACCTCGGGGTTTACCCCCACTTTCACCAATGAAAATATCTTCAGCGGCAGCACATCATAGGCCGGTCCGGTGACGAATGAACTTACAATGACATCATCGAGCGATAATGTGAAGGAGAGAAGCCAGCTCGACAAAAGTGCAGGCTTGAGTAATGGAAAAATGATTTTCACGAGAATATGCCCCCCCGATGCCCCGAGGTCACGCGCCGCATCGATAAGATACGGATCCATCCCGTTGAGGCGTGCCTGAACCGTCACCACGGTAAAGGGCAGGCAGAAGGTTATATGGGCCAGGAGCAACGACCAGAAACCAAGAGAAATGCCTATCATAACAAAGAGGACAAGAAAGGCAATGGCTAAAATGATGTCGGGCGCCATCATCAATGTCATCAGGGTCCCCTGAAAAACGCGCCTTCCCGGAAAACGGTAACGACTGAAACCGATGGCCGCCAGGGCACCGATGAAAGTGGCCGCAGTGGCCGCCAGTACGGCAATTACCAGAGAATGACGTGTTGCCTCCATAAGACCGGCGTTGTTTATCATCATGCTGAACCACTGCACTGTAAAACCATCCCAGCTGAGACCATAACGATCGGTGTTAAAGGCATTGGCCACAACGATGGCGATGGGCACATACAGGTAGACGAAAATACCGGTAAAATATACAATTTTAAGATATCTCATAGACCACCGCCCTTTCCGGTCAAACGCTGAAGGATAAAGCCGTAGAAGGCAAGCATAACCGCCATGATAAGAATGAGGACGACGCTTTCGGCCGAGCCCAGCGGCCAGTTGTGGGCGTTGAGGAAGTGTTGTTTGATGAGATTGCCGATGAGCAGCTGCCTGGCCCCTCCCAGCAGGTCGGCCACATAGAAAAGTCCCATGGTCGGCACAAAGACCATGATACAGCCGGCATAGATCCCCGGAAGGGTGAGCGGCAGCACTACCTTTCTGAAACAATTGTAGAGATTTGCACCCAAATCCCGGGCCGCTTCCACCAGCCGATGGTCAAGCTTTTCCATATTGGCATAGAGCGGCAGTATCATAAAGGGCAGCATCAGATAAAACAGGCCCACCACCACAGCCCAGTCAGTATAGAGAAGCCTCACGGGTGCATCAATGATGCCGGTATGCATAAGGAGTAGGTTGATAAAACCCTTCTTGCCGAGCACCATACGGATAGCGTAGGTGCGTATCAGTGAGTTCGTCCAGAAGGGCACCATCAGTAAAATAAGCACCAGGTTGCGATATTTCCCTGGAAGCCGGCCGGTGAACCAGGCAAAGGGGTACCCCAGAAAAAGGCAGAGCAGGGTCGTTACCGCAGCAAATTTGAGCGACCGAAGCAGGACATCGACATATGCCCTGTTGAAAAGTTCTCGATAGGACTCAACAGAGAAAGTCGGCGTAAAAAAGTCGATCGGGTGCTGGCCGAGAAAACTGGTAATGACCAGCAGGACAACGGGGATTATGCCGAAAATGATGAGCCAGGATGCAACCAGGGTGACGATTGCTATCTGTGACCTAGACCAGTTCTTCATCGGGCAGCACCACCTCCCAGCCTTTAACCCAGGAAACCTCCACCTTCTCGCCGACATTGTAGTCAAAGTCGGGATCGTCCTCGTCAAAAAACTCGCAGGCCTGAACCGTCCGGCCATTCTCCAGGCGTATAATGGTATCCAGGGTCGCACCGCGGTAGCTGCGCTCGACAACGGCGCCCCTGAAAACCGGCATGCCCTCTTCGATGGCATCGCCTAATCTGAGATCTTCGGGCCGGAGTACCAGCTGCACCGCCTGGCCCGTTTTAAGCGGTCTCTTCGCCTTGACCTCCAGACTCTGCCCCTGCAACGAGACCAGAAAAGTGTTGTCCGCTCGCTGTTCGCTGATCAGACCGGGAAATAAATTGATATCACCGACAAATTTAGCGACATAGAGACTTTTTGGTGTCTCATAGACCTGTCGTGGGGTTCCCACCTGTGCGATGGTGCCGTCCTCAATAACAACAACCCTGTCGGACATGGAAAGGGCCTCTTCCTGATCATGGGTAACAAGGATAAAAGCGATGCCGAGCTCCCGCTGAATCCTCTTGAGCTCCAGCTGCAAATCCCTTCTCAGCCGTGCATCAAGCGCCGAAAGCGGCTCATCGAGAAGCAGAACACTGGGCCGGTTGACAATTGCCCGTGCCACAGCCACCCGCTGCTGCTGTCCACCGGAAAGCTGGCCCGGAAAGCGCCTGGCAAGACCGCTCATTTTGACATCGGCCAGCGCTCGTTCCACCCTTTCGTTCAATTCCTTTTTTTTGACCCCCTGTAGTTTGAGACCAAAAGCGACATTGTCAAAGACATTCATGTGGGGAAACAGCGCGTAGCTTTGAAAAATCGTGTTGATCTTTCTACGCTCCGGCGGCAGGTCAAGCAGATTGACAGCGCCGAGCAGAACTTCTCCGCTATCCGGCTGTTCAAAACCGGCAACAAGACGGAGTAACGTGGTTTTACCGCAGCCGGAGGGGCCCAGCAGGGTTATAAACTCACCATGGGCAACTTCCAGGTTGAAGTTGCGCAAAACGGGCGAGCCGGAGAAATCCTTGGATACTCCACGAATTGTCAAAACGAAGTCAGCCAATTTCACTCTCGAAGAAGTCTATATACCAGCGTTACGGGGCATCCACCCTTTGCATATGAGCCCCCGAATTGTACCTCAGCGATGCAGGAGCACAAAATATATGAGTCATTCAATGGTGTCAATTTTAAAGCGCAGCTCCTTCACCGCTACCTGCTAAAAGCCGTCTGCCAACCAGCCGGGGGCAAAAGAAAACGCACTGCATGGTAGGCATCTCTTTCGGGTCTACATCGGATCTTCACCTTTTCCCTTGGCGGAATTGGTCCAATTCAGGGTATAGAGATCGGTTCTTCTGCTTTCCAGGTTGCGTACACTTCCCTTGGCCCGCAGTTCCTTGATAAGATCGAGATCAAGATCGGCAATCAGCGTGGTTTCAATCCCCGGTGTGGCATCGGCGGCGATGGCGTCATGAGGAAAGGAAAAATCCGAAGGCGTGAAGATAGCCGACTGACTGTACTGGATCCCCATTGTTTCGACCTTGGGAATATTGCCGACACTGCCGGAAATGGCGACAAAACATTCATTTTCTATGGCGCGCGCCTGGGCGCATCGCTTTACCCGCTGGTACCCGGTTTTGGTATCCGTCCAGAATGGAACCAGCAGTATCTTCATACCCTTCAATGCCTGCAGCCTGACAAGCTCGGGGAATTCGACATCATAGCAGATAAGGATGCCGACTTTGCCGACATCGGTGTCAAAAACCTTAATCTCGTTGCCGCCGGTGAACTGCCAGCAGGATACCTCGTCGGGCGTTATATGCAATTTTGCCTGACTTTCCCAGGTGCCGTCACGACGGCAAAGATAACAGACATTGTACAGATTGCCGTTTTCGTGCAGCATGGGAACAGAGCCGGTGACTATATTGATATTGTAGGACAGCGCCAGATCTACCATGGACTGCAGCAGATCTTCCGTATATCCGGCCAGCTTGCGCATGGCATCCACCGGAGAGTTGTCCTCGTAGGTATGAATAAGCGGAGCATTGAACAATTCGGGGAAAAGGACAATATCAGCCGAATAACCGCTGACGGTGGCGATGAAAAACTCGGCCTGCTGAAGAAAGTCGTCAAAGGAGTCAAAGCGCCGCATCTGCCACTGCACCACCCCAAGTCGAACGATGGACTTGGCGCCGCCAATAAGTCTGGTCTTTTTCTGGTAGTATATGTTGACCCATTCGAGCAGTACCGCATGCCCCCGCGACTTGTCGTCTTCGGGCCAGTATCTGTTGAGCAGGTTACGCACATGAAAATCGTTGGAGAGTTGAAAGGTCAGAACCGGATCGACAATTTCCTGGTTTTTCACCTTGAGGATATATTTCTGCGGCCCCATTTCGGCTGCATAATTATGGTAGCCGGGAATACGTCCACCGAGGAGAATACCTTTGAGATTGAGATTTTCGGCAAGCTCCTTACGAACATCATAGAGACGCCTGCCCAGGCGCATACCCTGATAATCAGGGTCGACAAACACCTCAATGCCATAGAGGTAATCCCCTTCTTCATCATGCGATTTAAAGGTTCCTCTGGCAATGACCTGCTCATAGGAATGCTGATAGCCGAACAGGCTGAAATCGATCACTATGGAAAGAGCTGCGGCCACCGCTTTACCGTTGTCTTCAATACAGATCTGCCCCTCGGGAAAACGATTGATGAGATTGGCTATTTCGTTTTTCGTCCAGGGACTGTCGAGCTGTTTATAGGCTCGTTCAAAAATACTGTAAAGGGCATCGTAGTCATCAAGACGCAGATTTCTCGTGAGAAGCTTATGTTCAAATTGCTCGGTCATGGCGAATACCTGTGAGATTGTAAAGGAAATATTTTTGCAGTACCTACGAATCACGTAGGAGAATCTTTGTAGTAGGATTTTTAATAATGCATGTCAACTGATTTATACTTAGGGTCCGCTAAAAAATAACGTCACATTTGCACCTCACATTTGCGAACGTATTTTTGAGCGATCCCTTAAATCCTGCAATTGGTACGTTCGGGGTCTAGGCTAACCTGGTCAATATACGAGGCATCCATGGTGCCGACGTATAGGAAGTATTCTTCCTCACAAAGGATATAATAGAGCAATACACCCCATGAGTATCACAGTATACACCAGTGTCGCTCCAATACCCGCGCGCATATAGTCTTTTGTACGATACCCCCCGGGGCGCATTATGAGCGCATTGACCTGATGGGTGGGCAAAATAAAGGTGTTGGAGGCGGATATGCCGACAACCAGTGCGGCCACTACCGGATCGGTACCTGTGCCGGCCGCCATATTCATGGCAAGCGGGATCATGAGCACCGCTGCGCCCACATTGGAAGCTACCAGAGAGAAAAAAGCCGTAAGAAGTGAGATGACCAGCATGAGCAGAAGTGCGGAAGGAGTTCCGAGGGCAAGCAGGACGTGTTCGGCGATATAGGCGGCGGCACCGGTATTTTCAAAGGCGGTGCCCAGGGGAATCAGGCCTGAGAGCAGGAACACCGTACGCCAATCCACGGCTTCGTATGCACGATCGGCCCGTATAACGCGAGTAATTATCATGCCGACGGCACCCGTCAGCAGGGCAATGGATATTTTGACCTCAAAGCTGAGCGCAAGAACAAGTGAGAGCAGCAGGAAAAACACGGCACATCTGGTCCGTTCCGGCTTGAGTTCTTCACCTTTGATATCTTCGATAAAGGCTATATCCATTTTCTGACGCAAGAGCTTGAACTGCTCCCATCGACCCTGCATCAGTATGGTATCACCCTGGCGCAGATTTTGGACATTGATGTTTTCCAGAATGATTTCATCACTGCGGACAATGGCCAGCGGGTTGACCTGGTACAGAGCCCTGAACTGAAGCTCCTCCATGGAATGCCCAGTCAGATTTGAATGGGGAATGACCACGCCTTCGATTACTCCTGATTCATCGGGCGAGTTTTCTTCGGCAAAGACATCATGCTCCGGCTTGACCTCCCAGCCGTTATCCCTGGCCACCCTCTCAATTTTTTCCTCCGAACATATGATCCAGAGGATATCGCCCGGCTCGACCAGCGAGCCTCTGGTCGGAGCCAATTCCTTGACCAGGCCGCTACTCTTTGCAATTCCCACCACCGTGATCTTGTATTTCGGCCGCAGTTCAAGTTCCTGCAGTGTCTGGGGAGGAAAATACATGGGGACGACCAGTTCGTAACCATGACCGACAACGCTGCCATAAATGTCCTGCAGGCGCTTGTCAGCGCTTTCTTCATCAAGATCGCAGCTTTCCGCCGGCAATATTTTTTTTCCGAAAATAAAAAAATACAGGAGTATGCCGGCGAGTAAGGCAAGGCCTATCGGGGTAATGGAAAGCAGCCCCAATGGTTCAAAGGCAGCACCGCCAACAGCCTCCTCATTGTTTTTCCACCAACCGGCCATGAGATCATTGAGCATGATCAGCGGGCTTGAGCCGATAAGCGTCAGGCAGCCACCCGTGATTGCCGCAAATCCCATGGGCATAAGAATTCTACTGGCGGGGATATGAAGTTGCCTGCTTATTCTCATGGTGGCCGGCAAAAACAGGGCCGCTGCACCGATGTTCTGCATAAAACTGGAAATCACAGCCACGGTGGCCGACACTACCACCATGATTCGCTGCTCCCCTTTTCCCGCAACTTTGATAATCTGAGCAGCTATAACGTTCATCACTCCCGTTTTATTAAGACCGGCACCAATGATCATCACCGCAATAATCGAAACCACCGCGTTGGAACTTAATCCGGCCACCGCCTCCTCCGGTGAAACCACTCCGCTAAGCGGCAAAAGCACCATCATCAACAAACCAACCAGGTCGACCCGCAAAAGATCGAAGACAAAGAGCGTAATTGCCCCTCCCAGCAAAATAAAAACAATTATCATGTCGACAGTCAAAACAGGTGCTTCCATTTGATTTCCCTTGCTTGTGCTAATTTTTCCGCATGCCATTTATACAACACCTTGCACCGTTATGCCTCTTTGTAACAAAAGCATAACCGCTTGTCCTGATTTTTTGGTGCAGCGGACCCGCGAATGGCGACGACGGACAGACGAACTTCAATATATCATCCACATCATTCACATACTCACATTTTGATAAAGTATTTCATTTAGCACCTATACTAGCACAGATATCCCATGAATGCATAAAAAGCCGGCACGATAACGTAACAAAAATGATGGATTGCCATTGCAGATTTTCAGGAATGATTATTTTTACCTGTATAGCGTGTAAACAACGGCAACCTTTTTCAAGAGAACTTACCATGGGCAAAAAGAAAAAAAACAAGGCGGCAAAAGATACAAAAAAGAAAGATACCAAAAAAAAATGTTGCGCCAAATATAAAAAAAAGGGTGAATGCTGCAGTAAATGCCCCATAAATGTTACATTGCAAAAAAAAATCAAGCAAGCGGCGTAAAATAAGCCACTGATTATTTTTACGAGGAGAACTCCGTTGAAGGGAAACAAACCAGGAAAAGACACATCATCGGTATGGGCCGGTGAAGAACAATATGTAATGCCGAATGTCACACAGGTGCCGGTGGTCAACAGTGTTTCTTTTGGCTATAAAGATATAGAAGAATGGCAACAGGTGGCTCTTGGCAACAAAAAGGGGCACATCTACAGCCGTAACACCAATCCCACCGTTGAGGTCTTTGAGAACAAGATCCGCCTGCTCGAAGGTGCGGAGGCAGCCACCAGTGCCTCCACCGGCATGGGCATTATCAGCAGCACGCTGTTCGGCCTGCTGGCCCCGGGAAAACGGGTTGTGTCAGTAAAAGATACCTACGGCGGCACCAATAAAATCTTTACCGAGTTCCTGCCCCGCTATAATGTCGATACCGTTTTATGCGACACCACCGATCATGAGGTCATTGAAAAGGAAGTCGCCAGGGGATGCGATCTGCTCTATCTGGAAACACCAACCAATCCGACCATCAAGATAATCGACCTGGACCGCCTGACCAGAGCCGGCAAAGAGGCCGGCGCAACCGTTGTGGTGGATAACACCTTTGCCACACCCATCAACCAGCAGCCCATAGCGTTGGGAGCCGACCTGGTTCTGCATTCAGCCACAAAATTTCTCGGCGGCCATGCCGATGCACTGGGCGGTGTGGTCTGTGGCCGCAAGGATCTCATCGCACAGGTCTATCATTACCGTGAAATCAACGGCGCAACCCTTGACCCCATGTCGGCCTACCTCATACTTCGGGGCATGAAGACACTGGCATTGCGCATTGAGCGCCAGAATCACAACGCCCTGGTGATCGCTCACTATCTGCAGTCCCATCCGCAGATCAAACAGGTCTTTCACCCCGGCCTGGAGGCACATGACGGCCATGATATCGCCCTAAAACAGATGAGCGGCTTTGGCGCCATGCTCAGTTTCATGCTCAAAGAGGACAGTCTCGAGGCCGTCGGCAAAGTCATTGCCGGTTTTCAATACGCCCATGCCGCTGCTAACCTCGGCGCTGTCGAGACCATTGTCGGCCCCCCGGCAACCACCAGCCATGTTGAATGCAGCAGGGAAGAACGCCGGGCCATGGGGATACCCGAAAGTCTCATTCGCTACTCCACCGGCATAGAAAATGTGGAAGACTTAAAAAGCGACCTTGATCGGGCCCTGTCCACCCTGGATTGATATGCTCTACTGAGCCCAGCATCATCGATACATCTTGCCGCCTCCCCGATCCCAATAAAAGGTTTAAAAAAGACAATCCTGAAGTGCCCTGTCACGGCTGTTGACAAAGATATTTCGTATGGTTTAATGCATTTTCCGCAGTCACCTCCATAAACAATGCAGAGCAATGCAGAGACATTGTCCTTATGAAGGTATATTTTTCATCACAATCAACAGCTTGTCAATAAGCGGGAGAAAACACGTATGTTCAGAATGATTCTAATAGCTTTAACAGCAGCGTTAATCGTTGTACCCGGCCGGTCTGCGCCGGCAGCCGAAGCATCCGCCAAGGATGCCGCCATCAAAGAACTGCTCACGGCCATGAACACCATGGACAACATGGAAAAATCGCTCAACATCCTCAAAGAAAAAATCAAGACCAATGCCCCATATATACTTCAAGAAGTCAAAGTGATCCTGGGGCGCCGGGTTGATACAAACGAAGTTGACCGTGCCGCGGACATGTTTACAAAGGAAGATTTCGGATCCACTCGGCTCTACGAGCTGATTCGCGACAAACTGAGCATGGAGAAGATCGAAAATGACGTCATGCTGCCCATCTACCGCGCCCATTACAGTACGGCGGAGATACAGGAGCTCACGGCCTTCTACCAATCCGAGCTCGGCCAGAAAACTCTCAAACTCACTCCCGTCATCTCACAGTCAATATCCACCAAAACACGGGATATAAGTCAGCTGGCACTCAACCAGGCCAAGGAAGAGCTGGCCGTTGAGCTGCAGAACAAGCTGGAGCAATAACCAGCATACCGGTACTACCAATCCTTGGGGTCCGCTCAAAAATAACTTCACATTTTGAGCGAACCCTTAGGTAAGCGACTTGGTTTGGCATGCACCGCAATATCCGGCACCAAAGAATACACAAGA
>JBHEOR010000075.1:246-13038 GCA_046260685.1 Desulfopila sp. | reverse complement strand
TTTTAATGGTTATATAGGAAATTTTCCATACAGCAACGGATCGCGCCCGGTGAACTCAACGCGGGAATGGCTCAAAATGAAAGGTACGGTTGCACAAAATATTGCCGGCCATAAACTAGTATCAACAACAGGACTCGGTCGTATTATCATAAAAGCGACGGCCTATAATATACGGGAAAGATACCAGTGGGTTGAGGACATGCGTAATGACTTCAATGAGGATGTATGACAGCAAACGAACAGCAAAAAAACCAGGAACAGGTCAAATATACCAGCCTGCAGACTAAATTTCTTTTAGGACTTGCAGCTATTCTTATCTTCTTTTCAGCACTTGCCTCAACAACAATCTATTACTTCCAGAAAAAATCGCTGGAGGAGGAAGCTTACCAGAAGTCAGAACTGGTCATGATGGCTATGGCCGCAAATCGAAGCTACGTCCGGGAAGTATTACGACCTAAAATGTATGAGCAACTGGGGCATGATGATTTTATGCTCGAAGCTATGTCATCATCGTATGTCAGCAGAAATGTTATGGAGCGCTTCAACAAAAATCGCTACGATTTCGTCTATCGCCGTGTGGCCATCAATGCACGTAATCCCGATTACGAAGCTGATAAACGGGAAATCGAAATGATAAACTATTTCACAGAAAATCCCGCTATCAAGGAGTGGCAAGGCATCATTGCAAAGGAAGACAAACGCTACTTTATGCGTTATCGACCAGTATATTCCCAAGCATCATGCAACCATTGTCATGGTAAACCGGAAGATGCTCCAAAAGAAATAATTGAGCTGTATGGAGATACCCGGGGTTTTGCCCGAGAGATCAGCGATGTTTACGGAGTTATCAGTGTCGGTTTGCCGGTGGATCTGAGTCTGCAGAAAATTAAAGAAATTGCCATCACTGTTTTTGCCGGGGTTCTTCCTTCCATAGCCTTTCTTTATGCGATCATCAGCATTTTTTTCAATAAGGTCATTGCCCAGAATCTCAATAACCTGTTGAACATTTTCCGAACCAGTCTCAAGGATGAAGAAAGAAAACCAATATCGACCGGTTCAGAACCGGTTGATGAAATCAGCGAACTCACCGAAGTCGCCAGGCAAATGGCCCGGGATCTACAGAAAAATCGAGAACAACTCGAGAAATCCGCCGCCAAGATCCTGCAAAGCAAAGAGCTGTTGCAGTCAGTGTTTGATGGAATTACCGACCCGGTTGTTCTTATAGATTACCAAGGAAAAATTAAGAATGTCAACAAGGCGTTTCTCGATCGATACTCAGTTACCCTTGACCAGATTACTGAGCATTCTATTGCCACTCTCCCCTTTTCAGGTCAATGTCCTTTAATTGAGTGTGGAGATATTATCCACACCTTGCCGAATAAACCTATCAGCCGCCAGATAAACATGGAGAACGGGGAAATATTTCTTATATATTTTTACCCGATTCAGGACGAACACAGCAACACCGGGAGTCTTGTCTGCTATGTAAAAGATATAACCGACCAGAAACGGCTGGAACAGAAAATCCAGCAAACCGAAAAGATTGTCTCGCTGGGACAGCTTGCAGCCGGTGTAGCCCATGAGATCAACAATCCGCTTGGGATTATACTCTGCCACATTGATCTCATCAAAGATGATCCGACTCTTTCTGAAGAGGCCAGGGCAGATCTTGATACTATTGAAAAACATGCCGGTAACTGCCGGACCATTATCGCGGACCTGCTCAATTTTGCCCGGCAGCATAAATCTATAAAGGAGCTTTCATCGATAAACTCTATTGCTCAGGATGTGGTGCAGATTGCGGCAAATCAGTTTCAACAGCAAAATATCACCGTTGACCTCGATCTTGATTTCACGATACCAATGATCAGTGTCGATGTGGACAAGATGAAACAGGTCATCTTTAACCTGCTTTTAAACAGTGCCCAGGCGATTGAAGAAAATGGCTATATCTTAGTGATGACAAGGTATGATCAAGCGAATCAAATAATCACCGTTACGGTTAATGATAATGGCTGCGGCATTCTTTCCGGTACGGCCGACAAGATATTCGATCCGTTTTTCACGACCAAAGTTCCAGGCGAGGGAACCGGTCTGGGCTTGTCTGTAAGTTATGGTATAATCAAGGATCATGACGGAGAAATCACGGTGGAAAGTGTACCCGGCAAGGGATCCCGCTTCACCATAACTCTCCATGCTTAAGAGGATATCCATGACAGATGCTGATATTTGCCGAATTATTCATAAAGGCATTGATCGAAAACGTTTTAACTGATGAGAATTCCGGGTTAATCCAGGAAAACTATTTTTTGAAACAAAAGGTTGGTGACATGACAGGCTTGACGGATTTTAGTTGAACAATGTTTGTGATGTTTACAGCGCTAGAGTCCCAAAGCGGTTCATCTGCTCCGTTATCCAATCAATCCGGCTGTTTATATAGGGACTTGGCGGGTTTGCCCTGTACTCGCGGGGGTTTGGCAAAATAGCGGCAATGGCTGCAGCCTGCCTTTTTGAAAGATCTTTGGCGCTCTTGTCATAATAATGACGAGAAGCTGCTTCAGCTCCATAAATACCGTTTCCCATTTCGATACTGTTCAGATAAACCTCAAGAATACGTTTTTTACTCCAGCTTATCTCAATCAGAAGAGTAAAATAGACCTCCAGACCTTTGCGGAGCCAGCTTCTATCCGGCCACAGAAAGACATTTTTAGCGGTTTGCTGAGAAATTGTGCTGGCCCCTCGCAGTCTTTTTGTACTGCTTTGGGAATTTTTAGAATTTAAAGAAGTCTTTACCGATTCTTCGATAGCCTTTACGTCAAATCCAAAATGATTGAAGAAATTTTGGTCCTCACTGCAAATGACAGCCAGCGAAAGATTTTTAGAAATTTTATCAATTGAGACCCAATGGTGTTCCAATTGAATTTTTTTCCCTTCAGGAAGTTGCTCTATGGAGCGAATCAACATCAGCGGTGTCACATATACTGGAACAAACCTGAACAACAGGACAAAACCGATGGACAAAGCCAGGAATGCTACGGCTGTTTTCCATAAAAACCGATAGATCTTTCTAGTTATCTTTTTTCTCATTTCTCAGGAAAAAAAACTCAAACCGAAAATTTCGGATGGCTAAATAAAAAAAATTTTCGACGCCATCAGGAAGAGAAGGCCTCTTTGAGATGAGAGCTCTGCGCCTGATTCTTTAACAAAAATTCATACCACCCGGGTATGGCCTTTTTTTTCAAAGACAACCCAAAAACTTTCCACCGGGATTGTAAGTCCGGAAGGACTTTTTGAACCGCCGTCATGATATCATCATCTTCAAGCGCATTCGGGTTGCAGCAATAAAACGACAGAACATCTGCGAGTTGGATGACATGGGCAAAACCCTTTTCCTTTGCAGCCTCTCCAGGACGATGATGGTAGGCGACCGCGGTGATCAGGTTTTCCGGAAAGAACCATTTCCTCAGCAGTTGCCCTCCTAACATATCATGAGTGAAAGAAAACATCTGCAGTTCTTCATTGAGTTTTTCCTCGTCGCTTAATGCGGTCATCCAATGTTCCGGTGCATAGTCGCCGGCAAAGGTCTCAAGCATGATCAACTTGCCGATATCATGAATAAGCCCCCCCATAAACGCGATGTCGGGAGCAATGTGCTGATCCCTGGCAATTACTTTTGCGGCCATGCCGCAAACGAAAGAATGCATCCAAAACCTGTCGACAAAAGACTTGTGCCGTTTGTCCAAAACGCCGAAGGAATTGATAAGCGCTTTGGCCAGGGCGATCCTCTGTACCTCGTTAAAACCCAGAGTTACCACTGCCATCTTTATCGAATCAATCTTCCGGGGACGACCGAACAAAACAGAATTGGCAATCTTGAGAACTGTGAGGCATAAAGATTGGTCATAATGGAGAGTTTCCACGACATCCTTTACAGAACACTCAGGATCGTTGGTAACTTTCATTAATCTTGTCACGCTTATGGGAAGAACAGGAAAAGAGTCTATATATTGTGTGATCAGTTCAGATCTTGAGGTTTCCATGTGCTGAGTTTTGAAGAGGTTCCTTAAAAGAGGCCGCTAGCTAGGCTTGGCTATCTTGGCACCGTTAGCAATTGGGGTTAATCTAACCTGCGTAACAGGTATCTCTTTTGGAAGATTACACCACCTAAGACTTATAGCCTATAAGAATCATAGTAGGTTATGTTCATTACCAAAATACTGCCGAAAATGGCGCCGCATGGACTGACATGTTTATGGAAGAAATGCGGGTCAGGCAGCACGCCGCCCTATAGGTGAGGCTGGAAGCATTGGCTTGTTCGGCGGGTCTTCGTGATCGTCTTGGGCACTGACAGTTGCCGGGGCTGTTAAGTCCAGCATCATTCCAACCTTCAATAATGCTTCCCGTAAAGCAGTGTTAATCGGCACGCGCACTGTACCAAAACCAGGATGCAGGGTAGTTATACGCAAACCTGCATCGACAAAAAGCGGCATTGGAGAATGAGGATGATCGATTGTAATCGTGGAACCACTCATTTTGATCTTCTCTTTCATAATCCGGCACATTGCCAGTTGAGGGATTCCTTCACGATCCCGGTTGCCGGCAAAACCAAAGAGACGGCAGACCACCGCCCTGTGTCGATACTGAGTGCAACCCCATAGACCTGTGGCAGTATAATCCGCACGATAAAGAACACAATGCCGATCATGTTCGTTTTTCAAGAGTCGTTTAAGGATGAGTTCGGCCTGAAGGGAACGAAACAGCTCGAATGCCAGAGGAATACATTCCAGCACCGTTGCCTCAACCTTTTCCGACGAACAGCAATGGCCGCAGCCCTCAGGACAGGAAAGTCCCGTTCGGCTGGCAAATCCGGCAACTGCCGTATCCAAAATCTTATATACCTCCAGAACCTGGAACTCCAACTCCTGCAGCATAAATATGTGGTTATCGCCTTGAAGATTGTGAAAACACTTCCGAAGAATTTCGGGAAATAAGACCAACACAGAGAATCTGTGAAGCCGAAGAGAATTATCTGATTCCAGCAAAAAACGCAAGAGCGATCTTGACTACAGCAGAGATTTACGAACGTTATCATGTAACGTTCACAGCACAGCATCATTAAGCAGGCATTATGTAGTAAAAAAATCCTTCATCGATCTTTGAGACTTTGACTTACATCAAAGCTGTATGGTCCATTGAGCGTTAACAGGTCGAATGGAAGAGCCCCCCAACAGCCATCCCCTTTTCAGCATAGTCATTATAGAGCTTTCGAGGGGTGCTCTCTTGGGACAGATTTTCTATAGGACAAATATAAATATTTTTTGATACCCGGCAACCTGCTCTCTCGGTTCAGCTTGTAATTTTACAGCTTTCCTCTTTCTCAGCCACTTCCTCAATAATCTCCAGAAAAGAACGAAGCGTTGGCGATTCATCTGCCGGACGCCAAATTACTGCCATATCCGTGGTTGGGGCGGGCTTTTTCAAAGACCGGTAGACGACGCCTGTGCGCTGCAGACTCCTCAGGGAGGCGGGCAGGATGGAAACACCCATGCCACCGGCGATGAGACTTACAATGGTCGGTGTTGTCCGGGCCTCCTGAACGATCTTCGGGGAAAATCCTGCCAGGGCGCAGATCTGAATACACTGATCATAGAATCCTGGCGCAACCTGCCGTGGAATCTGAATAAACGATTCCTCGGCAAGCTCTTCTATCGCGATGTCCTCCTGTCGGCTCAAAGGGTTAGCCTCCGGAAGTGCAACCATCAAATCCTCCCGCCAGATAACCCGCATAACCATTGCCTCAGCATCAAGAACCGGGGGTCGAACCAGACCGACGTCGATCCTGTTGACCTTCAATGCTTCCACTTGCTCTTCACTGGACAGGTCTTGCAGAAGAAGCGATACACCTGGAAAACGGCTGCGCATCAAGCTGAAGATAAAAGGGACTTTGCCATAGACGGCTGAGCTGACAAATCCCACCGACAACTGGCCGATTTCGCCACGAGCAGCCCGTTGGGCAACTCGAACGGCGTGTTCTGCCTGGGCGATACTTTTTCTTGCTTCGATGAGAAAGAGTTCACCTGCAGCAGTAAGCACCACCTGCCGCTTCGTCCGTTTCAGCAAGATCACTCCAATTTCCTCTTCCAACTGCTTGATCTGTTGGCTCAAGGGCGGTTGGGACATAACCAGCCGTTTTGCGGCACGCCCGAAGTGTAACTCTTCGGCTACTGCAATGAAATATTTGAGATGTCTGAGTTCCATTTTCGTAATATCTTTTAAGTATCAATAAACAACTAATAATATATTGGACATCTTTGTATGGCAATATTAATCTGGCTCATACTCTACCGAACAATAGAACAATAGAAAATGCGGGCGAGTCATAAAGTTTAAAAAATTAAATCCTTTGCCACTGTTGTCGGGGTAATTTTATGTTTGGAATTTCAGCAGCAAGACAGCCTCTACTGGAAACGGTTGGAGCAGGATCCGGGGAAACTCCCGTCGGGAGTCGGACAGGTGTACTTATAGCATTATTTGTTACCGGCTACGCCACATTTGTCAGTCTTTACGTTACGCAGCCTCTGCTGCCCCAGTTCCGTGAGGTTTTTAATGCCTCCGAACTGATGGTGAGCCTGACGGTGAGCGCTCCGGTACTGGCAGTAGCCCTGGTGGCACCTCTGATCGGCTTGCTGGCCGATGCTCTTGGAAGAAAACGAGTCATCATCGCCGCAATGCTGGGTCTCACCTTGCCGACGATTATGGCGGCTACAGCGACCAGTCTGAACCAGCTTATCATCTGGCGTTTCCTGCAGGGACTCTTTATCCCTGGAATAATTGCCGTAGCTATGGCCTATATCAGCGAAGAATCCCCTCGTCAGGCTGTCGGTTACACTATGGCGACCTACGTCACCGGTACGGTTGTGGGAGGCTTTTCCGGACGATTCATCGCCGGTCTCTGCGCAACACATTATACATGGCCTGTCGCCTTTTTCTTTATCGGCGCCATCACCCTGGCCGGTTGTCTCATTACCCTGTGGTTTCTTCCACGTTCAACAAAATTTGTCCGGCAGGTCGGTGCAACAGTATCTCTTGCCTCTTTGCACACGCATTTGAAAAATCCCCAACTGCTGGCCACCTATGCCATTGGGTTCAACGTTTTGTTTTGCCAGGTGGGATCATTTACCTATATCAATTTCTATTTGGCGGATAAACCTTTTCTGCTCGGTCCAGCTGCCCTGGGAACAATATTCACCGTATATCTCATTGGCGCAGTGATAACACCGGTTGCAGGTAAAATCCTGGACCGTATCGGCTACCGACGAACGTTGAGTATCGCTGTCGGAATTATCATCACAGGTATGATATTAACCCTGATTCCCTCGTTGCCGGTGATAATCCTGGGGCTGACGATTGCATCAACCGGTGTCTTTGCTTGCCAGGCAGCAGCATCAAGCTATGTTGGCAAAGCTGCCGGCAAGGCGCGTTCCTCTGCAGCAGGTCTTTACGTAGCGTTCTATTATTTCGGTGGAGTCCTCGGTTCTATCCTTCCCGGTTTCTTCTGGAAGACAGCCGGATGGACTGGTTGTGTGGCGTTAATTCTCTTTATGCAGGCATTAATTCTTCTTCTTGCCAATAAACTATGGAAAGATTGATAAATCTCGTATTCATGAATATTAATAATTGACAGGCTGGATCCGATACCCG
This sequence comes from Desulfopila sp., assembly GCA_046260685.1. Taxonomy (GTDB): domain Bacteria; phylum Desulfobacterota; class Desulfobulbia; order Desulfobulbales; family Desulfocapsaceae; genus Desulfopila_A. Next base: position 5,337 of record JBHEOR010000075.1, on the reverse strand, counting down.
GGAGCAGATTAGTCAAAACAGGCACTGCGCCCAGGTCCGCTGGTCAATCATATCTCCTCCTCTCCTCTCGGATTTTCGGCTGGATTGATCCCGCGTTCCACGGCAAGGTCCTCCGTCCCGGTAAAGATAGGAGCCTCGATCAATAGGAGAGCCCCTTTCCGGCAAAAGGTGACACAGAGGCCACAGCTACTGCACAGCCGGCCATCAAAAAGCAGCCGTTCTCCGTCATCCTCTTCCAGCCGAAGAGCCCCGCTGGGGCAGATTCCGGCACAGCTCGGGCAGAGTTCGCAGTTTTCGTTCCGGCGCAATCGCGGGTTGCAGATTTCCCGTAATTGTGTTTTGCCCTGAAAGTCGAGGCTTTTCTCCACCTGAAGCAGCAATCGGCGTCGCCACGGAATCCGGCGACGGTTGTCGTGAGACTCGGGATTAACCGGCGAAGGACCGACGATGGCCCGTAGCGCGCTCGAACGAATTTTGCCGGTCAGACCAGTGAGGAAATCCCTCCGGTTTGCCGTCTCTGCCGGAAATTCTGGATGACCGGATTGCAACAGGGTGATTTTCGCCCGCATCAAGGGTTGCAGCATGGCCGTTATTCGCTCCAAAGCGTTGATAGCGGCGGTGGCACTCTCCCGGTTGGTACAGCCGTGGCAAGCGGCGACATTGAAAACAACCGACCGGGGTCCCTGTAGAGCAATGGCGATAAGGGCCTCATCGGTGAACTGGCCAAGACACGAAAGGGTATACCTTTCTCCCTGCAACCTGGGCTGACGGACACAGGAGAAAAGAACTTCCTCGTCAGTATCCATTCCGTCAAGCAGGCGGTATAGATCCGGAGCCGCAATCAGGGCATCGTTGGGGCAAACCGCACTGCATCGCATACAGGCCGTGCATGCCGCCTGGTCCAAGGAGATTTGGTCTCCGCAGAGAGAGAGCGCCCCGCTCCGACACACTTCCACGCAGCGTCGACATCCGCAGTAATACAGGCGTCGCCAGAGGCATCTCGCGGCGGCAAATTCAAGCGGCGGTGAATCCACAGGCATTATTTTTTTTAACAGCTGCAGAACCATTTCGGATTCCTCCTGTGCAATCGCCTTTGTCATGTTTCTTTGACCATAGCCTCGCTTTTACCGCCAGGCAAGCTGGTAAAGTGGGAAGACGGCGCGCACTACTGGTAAAAGAAAAAGGATGGAAACTCTCCGGAACTTCGGGGGGGATCCAAGGCGGAGAGGAAAAACTGCCTGACATCCATTCAGGCGGAGAGAGTAAGGTGACAACCACCAGTGATAATGGCCAGCTCAGCGTGCCTACAGTTCAGTCGGGGGCCACGATATCGGCGGTCAGCCGCGCCAGCAAAGCATAAAAGCGGCTGCTCCCCGCCGCCTCAACGGCGTCGGCAAACGGTTGCAGCCAGGGGGCTACCAGTGTTTGGCGGAACTCTTCCAAAGCCTTATGCATCTCTTCATTCTCCGGTTCGGCGCAAGAGAGATACTGCATAAATTCCAGTTCTATGGCGAGATGATCGGCCACCTCCATGGCTTTGACATCGAGATGGAACCGATCATAAAAACGCTGAACCGCCATGGTGCTTTCACCCATCATTTTCCGGCCTCCCTCAAGGTAAATGGAACCGTAAGGAAGTACCGTCTTCCCGATCGAGGTGACAAAGAGTTGGGCGTACTCGATCTTTCTTTCGCTCAATTCACCCGAAGTCGTCCCGAAGGCGTCGAGCAGCTCTGCCGAGCAGGTCAGATACTCCGGAAAATGTCCGGCGATCTGTACCTTGAGGTTAATTAAAATCTGCCGGGTTTCCGCTTCAGGTTGAAAAAAGCAGACCGAGAGGAGCCGATAAACGACCCCTCGCGCGATCTGCTTGACCTGCCGTGTGGAATCAGACACGATTGAATTCTCGGATGTAGAAAACTTTCGGTTTAGTGCCCAGTTCACCCTTGAGAACCTTTGGCGGGTACTTCTTCAGCAACTGATTGACATTGCTGTCTGGATCGTTCAAATCGCCGAATATCCTGGCATCCGCCGGGCAGGCCACCACGCAGTGCGGCAGCAGGCCTTCTCGGACTCGGTGATCGCAAAAATTACATTTTTCGACAACCCCCCGTTCCCGGACCCCCTGAGAGGTTTTTGCCCGCTCCGGGTTGTAATAGGGAAAAGGCACCTTTGACTTTTCTGCCAGTTCTGCCGGCGAGTAAGTTCCCCCTTCAATGACAACTCTTCTATCCCCCCAGCGCGCATGAGATTTTTTCTTGTTATAGGAGATGACTTTGTATGGATCTGCCAGGGTACAGGTTTTGCAACCAATACACTTGGTAGCGTCATGCTTGACGATGCCGGTCTCCGGGTCCTTGTGCATGGCCTTAGTGGGGCAGACCGTCACACAGGGCGGGTTTTCACAGTGATTGCACAGGGTGGGGATGTGCACATAGCGAACATTGGGATACTCCCCGGTGGTTCTGACCGTGTGGTCAGCCCAGAAGAACCCTTCCTGAACGTTGTTCTCACTTTTGCAGGCAATGTCACAGCCGCAACATCCCACGCATTTATGTAAATCGATGACCATCGCATAATTGGGCATTTCTGATCTCCTGTTAAATCTTGACAACTTTCACCCGCACTACCCCGCCATGCCGGGTAGTGGACCCGGTCAGGCGATCATAATCGGCAGGCAGGATGTCGTTGTTGTTGGCACCGCGGGCGGTTTTGTTGAATTCCAGCGACGCTATTGAGCCATATGCCCAATGACCCTGGCCAAAGGTTTTGTTGATCAGCCCCGGTCGGACTCCTTCCCAGAGCTTCGCGGTGGAGGTGATTTCACCGATCGGAGAGATGATTTTAATACGGTCACCGTTTTTAATGCCGTACTGTTTAGCGGTCACCGGGTTGATTTTGGTGACATCCTGTCCTCGTTCGTCACCGGGATCGGCATCCTTCATTTCATAAGCCCAGGTAGTGTTGGCTGACCGCCCTTCCCGGTTGAACCGAGAGCGGGCCTCGGTGAAGATCAGCGGATACTCCTGGGGGTCGCCGTGGCGCAGGGCCGGTTCATAATGTGGCACAAAGGCCACTTCCCCTTGAGCAGTGTAGTTGGTCTGACGCATTATTTCATCGACGGTGGTGCCATGCTTTTCGGCATGACCTTCCAATGCTTTTTTAAGGGTCTCACTGTAGAACTCGAATTTTTTGGTTTCGGTCTTAAAGTTGTCCCAGCGGGTGCGATACGGATGACGCTTGGCGTTCCAGACCCCTTTGGTGGTGAACTCCTCCCAGGAAGTGATATTGTCACCCTTCTCCACGTTTTCACCCGACCACACGGGGTAGGTATATATACGGGTAGCGATATCTTCGAACTCAAGACCGTTGGTTGGCGCTTTGCCGGTAACCGGATCGGTGAAGGTCTTGCACCAGTCAATGAGATTCGAAAAACCCTTGGCGGCCAGCTTCTCGCCCAGCAACCAGACAAATTCAGTCTCGTCGGATTTGACGTCAAAGAGTGAATCAACGCATTTTTGCTGGAAAGCCAGATAGCTGTGAAGGTTCTGTTTGTTGGCCACCGGGGCGTTTCGTTCAAACATGTGCATGGTTGCCGGCAAAACGAGGTCGGCATAGATAGACATCTCCGCCGCGTTGGTAGTCAGATGGGCGAAAAATGGCACCTTTTCCAGTGCCTTCTCCCACCGTTTTGTTTCGGTGGCGGAAAAGACAAAATTACACCAGTAACCGATCATTACCTTGATGTCGTAGGGATCCTCATCGAGGATGGCATCGGCGACCCGGTTGGTGACCACCCCCCCACCCGATTTGCCATCTTTCAGGGCGGGGAGTAGCAGAGTCCCCCGCTGGTCGATTTTGGGGTACTTGGAGTGTTTGGTGGCGGTTTCGGTCATGAAGGGGTCGATTGCCGGAAATTTTCCGGTCGGCGTACCGGTATGCTGCAGAATCCCGCCAACATTGTCCACGGAGCCAATCAAGCCGTTGAGGGCATGCACCGCAAAAGATATGTAGGAACCCCGGGGGTTCATGGTGGCTCCGGCGGACACCCAGGAAATAGCGTTCGGAGCGGCGGCGGCCAAATTTTTCGCTACCCTGACAATCTGTTCAGCCGGGACACCCGACTGCTCGGCGGCCCACTCCGGTGTCTTGTCGAAAAGTTCGAGGTTCCACCATTTAACCAGCCCGTGGGTGTGTTTTTCCTCGAACAGGTATTCATCAACCTGTTCGCCGGTTTTAAAACGATTTTCTCCATCGTGAAAATCACCGACAAAGGGCTTGTACCAGACCCCCTCGGTGAGGATGTGATGGGCGATCGCCACGGCGATGGCACCGTCTTCACCGGGGATCACCGGCAGCCATTCGTCAGCCTTGGCTGCAGTGGAGGAGAGTCGGGGATCGACAACGGCGATCTTGCCCTTGTCAAGCAATCTTCCCCAGACATTGATAAACCGTGGTACTTGACGGTTCATGGACAGCGGGTCCACCCCGAAACAGATGACGTAACGGGAATGCTCCAGATCAAAGTCGTTGTAATTCCAGTATCCTTCCGTGTAGTAAGAGCCAAACTTCTCCCCCTCCGCACAAATCGACGAGTGGGAGATGTTGTTGGGCGAGCCCAGCAGTTTCGGCATATTGTCATAGAGGATGCTGTTTAGCGCGGTGTATCTGCCGCGCAACAGGGCAAACTTGTGGCTCTCTTCGGTTTTCTGTAATTCGAGTATCTTGTCGGCGATAATTTCGGTCGCTTCGTCCCAGCTGATCGGGACGAACTTCGGGTCGACCCCTCGCCCTTTGCTCGGGTTAGTCCGCTTGAGGGGAGTTTTCACCCGATCCGGGTCGTACATCTGCTGCAGTGCCAAATGCGGTCTTGGGCAGATTTTGCCAAGCGTGGCGGTACAGTGAGGATTGCCGCGCACCTTGACTACCCGGTTGTCGACGACATAGGCCTGCATCGGGCACCAGGATGTGCACCCCTGGCAGACGGTTGACTTCCAAACCCCGGTTTCGCCCTGCTCACGGGTCCCTTCCCCCAAAGATGCCATGACCGGGACGTAGTCCATCAACTTTGCCGTAGCAGCAGTGGCCACA
>JBHEOR010000075.1:0-236 GCA_046260685.1 Desulfopila sp. | reverse complement strand
GTAGAGAAAGGCCACCAGCCCAACTCCGCCGAGGACGATGGACATTTCCACGAAGGTCGGAGAGTAGGTGGCAACCTCCCTGGTGTAGATGCTGAAGCCTGGAAGATTATCCGCATTGGGGATGAGCTGCCCGGTGATGACCATACTGTAGCGCATGAAAAACAGCCCGACCAGCGCGGCTATGGCTGCAACGAGGCTGGCACGGAAGTTTTTCCCTTTGGTGAAGACAATAATAA
>JBHEOR010000074.1:4253-13121 GCA_046260685.1 Desulfopila sp. | reverse complement strand
GGTTTATGGCGTCCCATGAAAACAACACGGCGAACTCCTGGGCCGATCAGCTGCGTTTCGTTGGTAATCAAAAAAAACATAAAGTATCTGTTTCCAAATTGTTAATGAGTTTGTTACTTAGAAGTGTACGGGTTCAGGCTATCCAAAGAGGTCTATAGCATAAACTGGCATACTATGTGCAAATGCAATTATACACTTGTGCACATCAATAGATATGCAGGGCTGCCGGTTGTGATACATGCCGGGGCAGCATGGCAGACCGCAGCAGATCGCATGTTACGTCGGCGAACATACTTTGCATACTCCACCGCCACTATCTATATGAAATAACGTTAAAAATAACATATGAAACACGTCGTCCTCATAACAGTCATACTCTTGACACTTCTTGCCTTTGCTGCAACTGCTGCAACCGCAGAGGAGACGGAAGTAACCAAGATACGCATGTCCTCAAACCAGACCACAACCCAGATTTTTGTAACCTTCAGTCAAGTCCCGGAGTACACCGAAGTGCGCAAAGGCAAGCGGGTGGATATCATTCTCGACGCCAGCCTCACCAACACGGAAGCTCTTTCCTTCACAGCGGACGAACATGTTGTCAAGTTTTTGACACAAGAGGAGCAGGGAGTAACAATACTGACCTTTTTTCTGCGGTACGCTCCTCAACGCGTCAAAACTTCAACACCGGCACAACAAACGCTGGTTGTCGACATTTTACGCGGTACTCAGTTTAGTAAATCGTACCCCGATCTTTCTTCACGGCTCCAGGGAATGACGCTCGAATCGCAGGCCGGCAGGGATATTTCCAATCCCTATAGCGCCAGTCCCTATTCCGGAAATTGGCGTTTATTTTTCTCACGCTACGAGCCTGAGCTCTCCTCTTCCGCCCCCATACGCTATACGGCGCCTCCGTTTCCCATTCTTGATTTTCTCTCGACCGGATATAACCGGGAGATACTGCCACGTGAAATATTGGATCTCGCATCTCAGGGGCTGTGGAAGGATATCACCCCGCTCCTGGTACAAAAAGCCAACTCCACCCCGGACCCCGAACTCAAAAAGCATTTTGCCCTGGTACTCGGAGAAACACTCCTGCGCCAGGGGGAGCAGAAAGACGCTTTCAAGCAACTCTATCTGCTCAAAAACAATTTTCCGCGTGATGCGGTCGGCATTGCCGCTGCATATCTCATTGCCCGTCTTCGCGCTCAAACCGGTGAGCCACATATCGCCGATTACACAATGAAAGAGCTCACCCCATTTATCCGCGACGGATTTGGCTTGTCTCCCTTTATTGTCTTAGGACAGATTGAAACCGCCTTTGCCACCAATCAGCCTGATCGAATCAAAAACCTCCTGCTCAAAGATGACATCGCCTTTACGCCCAGGCTTTCTCGTATACGAAAGCTGCGCCAGTCGGACTACTGGTCGATCAGCGGCTCCCCGGTCAAGGCATTTGTCAGCTACCAGATGGTTGACCAGCAACAAATACTTAATGAACACCCCTTTTCTCTCAACCAATATTGCAACATCCTCTACAACCAGAACAAGTTCGGCCAGGCTGAACAATGCTTCGACACGCTGAGCGCCAAGGTATCGCACAAAAAGCATCTCAGCGGTATCAGTCTTCTCAAAAACATGGCCAGACTCCATAATAAGTCGCCCAATGACATGTACGTTACCTTTTCCGGTATAGCGGATACCTACCGCGGCACACCTGCCGGATCCAGAGCCGCTCTCAAGAAACTTGACGTCCGCTATCTCAACCAGCCTCGCTGGCGCACGACCAGTGTCAATTCTTATAAAGCCCTGGCGGATTCGACAATATACAGAGATATAGCCGCCGAAGCTTCATTAAAAGAGGCCATCGTCTATTATGAACTGGGCGATACCGCGCAAAGTATCGAACTGCTGCAGACATTTCTGCGAAACTTCCACGCCAGCCGGCTCAAATCGACCGCTCAGGCGCTTCTTATAGAGCAGCTTCCCGGGCGGATCAAAACGCTGCTTGCCCAGAACCGTTCCATCGATGCAATTGTACTCGCCAAGAAACACCGGGAATTTTTCCAGAAAAACTGGGTGGACATCGGTATCCTCAAACTTCTGTCGCGGGCCTACCTCGATCTCGGTATTTACACCGAAGCACGTAACCTATACCTCTATCTGCTCAGGACATCTTCTCCCCGGGATCAGGAAAAATACTACCTTCCCCTGATCTCCACCTTCTACAATCAGGGGCATTACGAACTTGTTGAAGATTATGCCACCCAGTATGCCTTTAATTATCCCGAGGGTAATGACCGTGATCGGATCACCCTCTTCCGGCTCAAAGCACTTATTGCCGGCGGCAATGATTCCCAGGCCCTGCAGCTGGCCTCATCGCCGCTTCCTGATACGGCGGAAGCAGACAGCCTTGCAGCAGCTCTTTTTTTTCGAAATGGCCAATACCAAAAAAGCATTGAACGTCTCGAGCCATATCGGCAACAGCAGCAGCTCGACAGCGATAAAGCCCGCTTTATTCTGGCAGAGAGCTACTTCAAAACCAACAGCTACCGTAAGGCGGAGCCACTCTACCAGGCCATCAAAGACACACGGAGATTCCACGATCAGACACTCTACAGATTGGCGGCGATGGAACAAAAACGTCAGAACCCGGAGAAGTCTTTAAAGCTGTTGCGCCAACTTGTCGAAAAAGGCAATACGCCGATCTGGCAAAAACTTGCCGAAAAGGAGCTGGAGTTTGCAGAATTGGCCGGTAAATATTAATCCTCAATTTTGCCCATAAAAGAGGAACACCTCCATGAAAATCGAGAATTTGACCGATCAGAATATTGCTTTACTCAAAAAGGTTCTGGACCTTCGCGCAGACCGGGAAAAGGTGATCGCCTCCAATATCGCCAACAGCGAGACTCCGGGCTATTCACCCTCGCGGCTGCACTTCGAGGACCAGCTCAAACAGGCTGTGGATCAGCAGGGCTTTGCGGCACAAACCACCCATGCGGCGCACATCCCGATTACCGGCAGCACTCTATCAGGTGTGCAGGGAGTCATTACGACGAAACCGGACACCACGGGCATAGGCGACAGAAACAGCGTCAGCCTCGATGAGGAGATGCTGGCGCTTTCCCAGAATGAACTGCTCTATGAAACAGCGGCACAACTGCTCAAGAAAAAACTCAGCATCAAAAAATACGTCATCTCAGGCGGCCAGTAAACACCCATACTTCAGAGGAATAGAGAGACTATGGATATTTTTACATCAATGCACATCGGCGCCTCAGCGCTCAAGGCAAACAGAATTCGACTGAACACCATCAGCTCAAATCTCGCTAATATTGAAACCACCTCAACTCCAGAAGGTGGACCATATAAGAAGAAGTCCGTCTATTTCGAGTCATCTCCTCTGTCCTTCAAAGAGCAGCTTGACTCCCAGGTAAACGGGAGCATCCAGGGTGTCAAAGTATCAAAAATCGTGGAAGATGAATCGGCGCCCAAGCAGGTCTATCGCCCCGACCATCCCGATGCCGATGAAAATGGCTATGTTGCCATGCCAAACATCAACATGCTCGAGGAAATAGTAGACATGAAGTCGGCCACCGGTGCATATGAAGCAAATGCAACAACCATAAAATCCGCCAAGCGAATGGCGATGAAAGCCCTGGAAATAGGGAGGTAACCCATGGACTCAGCACCTATAGTTGGAACCAGTCTTCCCCTGACTCTTCCTAAGACAAGCGGACAGGAGGTATCCGCCGCCAGAGAAGGATTTGGCGCCGTACTCAACTCCACCGTCCAGCAGGTCAACCAGCAGGAACATGAAGGCAACATGGCTATACAGCAGCTGCATACCGGGGAGGCAAAGAATCTCCATGAAGTCATGATAGCCGTCGAGGAAGCCGATCTTTCCGTTCGTATGCTGGTGCAGATGCGCAATAAAGCGCTTGAGGCGTATAACACAATCATGCGGCTTCAGGTGTAGCCGGTCGGAGCAACAGGTAGAGCGCACAGGAATGGCGCATCCCGGTACACCGGATGACTACGGAACAATGCTTTCGTGCAGTGTAGTGGTATACTCTCCCGGTAACACAATAAAGGTAATTGACCCATGGCCGAACAAAACCCTCCCGCTGAAAGTGTAAATGACACTGCAGCACCAGCCGTACAACCTGCCCCACGGAAAAACCTGACAACACTCATCAGGGAGTGGCCGCTCTCGCGCAAGCTCGCCCTGATTGGAGTCATTGTCATCTCCGCCGCACTCTTTGGAGTATTGATCTTCCAGGGCAGGAGTGCCGACTTTCAGCTTCTGTATGCCAACCTCACGGAAAAGGATGCCGCTCCTGTTGTCTCCTGGCTCAAGGCGGAGAATATCCCCTACAAACTCAAAAACCAGGGAAGAAACATCTGGATTCCAGCTGACATTCTTCATGAAACCCGACTCAATCTCGCCGCAAACGGTTTGCCCACGGGAGGAGGCGTGGGTTTCGAGGTTTTTGACAAACAGAGTTTCGCCCTCACCGACTATGTCCAGAAGGTCAACTACACCAGAGCACTGCAGGGGGAGCTTGCCAGAACCATACGTGCTCTGGACCCTGTGCAGACGGCCCGCGTTCACCTGGCTCTGCCGGAAAAACGTTTATTCAAAAATCAACAGAAACAGGCCACCGCCTCTGTTATTGTGGGGCTTACCCAGGGAAAATCGCTGGACAAGACACAGGTTCAGGGGATTGTTCATCTGGTGGCCGGCTCCATCACCGGGTTGACACCTGAAAATATCACCGTTGTCGACTCCAACGGTGTGGCCCTGGATGCTGGTCTCAAAGAAGATGATGAGGAGTACCTCTCCGTTGACAGACTGGCCTTCCAGCAAAAGGTTGAAAACAGATTGGAGATGCGCGCCCAGGCGCTCCTGGACAAAACCATGGGACAGGATAAGGCCATGGTGCGGGTCAGTGCCACGCTGGACTTTTCCAAGGTGGAAAAAACCCAGGAGATCTACGATCCCGATGAGCCCGTGGTGCGCAGTGAGCAGGTGAGTCAGCAGCAAGACGGCGCTCCGCCGGCTGAGGGCGTTCCCGGAGTTGAATCCAACCTGCAGGGCGTGGAACCGCTGCAGGGTGGGGAAGAAACATCCTCCAGTACGTCACGAACCACCAACTACGAAATCAGCAAAACCGTCAGTACAACGGTCAATCCCGTGGGAACACTGACACAGCTGTCTGTTTCCATCCTCGTTGCCGACAAGGTCATTCCAGCCACACAGGACAATCCCGAAACAACAGAACCGCTTACCGCGGAAGAGCTGCAGTCGATGGAAAGCATGGTGTCAGCGGCACTTGGACTTGTTCCCGAGCGAGGCGACCGGATACAGGTCCTTTCCATGCCGTTTTCCACAAAGCCGGATGAGGTCATGGTGGCCGAGCCGCTTCCCGACAATCTCCTCTATGAATATCTGCCGTTTGTCAAAATAGGACTTGTTGCGGTTGGCGCTCTGTTGTTGTATCTTTTGCTGATACGACCACTTGTCAAGACGATGCGCGGCGAAGTTCAAGAGCATTATAAAACGGTTGAAGCCCTGGAAGAAGAAACGGCCGCCGAGCGACAGCGTGAAATAGAAAAGCAGGCGGAAGCGGCGCGGCCACCGGAAGATCCCGTCGTCGTTATTCGGCGTTCGGTTATGGAAGACCCCGCGCCCACTGCCCATATAATCAAACACTGGCTCCAGGAAGCATGATCCATGGGTACTGAAAGCGTAAGCAATGTCAATAAAGCCGCCATCATCCTGATCCTCCTTGGTGAGGATGCCGCCGCCCGTGTTTTCCAGGAATTTACCGATGAAGAAATACGGCGGGTCACCAAGGCAATGGCTGCCATTGACCATATCCCCTACACAATGAAAAGCAGCGCAATAGACAGTTTTCTGGCTGACCAGAAGGAATATGCAGGACTGTTTATAAAAGGCGGTGAATTCGCCAAAACCACCCTTTCCAAAACGGAATCGGAACGCTCCCATGACCTGCTCGAGCAGTTTATCACCGGCAACGAGGCCAAGCCGCTCCAGTCTATTGCCATGATGCAGTCGAGAATGGTTGCCGGCATGCTGGAAAAAGAACATCCCCAGACCATTGCCCTCATTCTCTCCACGCAGCATGTCCAGCATGCCAGCGAGATCCTGTCCTATCTTCCCGAAGAGGTCCAGGCCGATGTCGTCTACCGCATAGCCAAAATAGACAAGGTTTCACCCGAAGTCATCACCGGTATCGAAGAGGCCCTCAATAAAGAATTGGGCCGCAATGTCGGCAAAGAGCAGCGCCAGGTCGGCGGCATCGATAAGGTCGTTGATCTTCTTGGCCATTTGCAGAACAATCTCGATGCCGATATCCTGGAGTCCATCGAGGATGATGATGCCGAGCTGGCCGAGGAAATCCGCAAACGCATGTTTACCTTTGAGAACCTCATCGGACTGGACGGCAGATCCCTGCAGATGATTTTGCGTGAGGTCAACAACGATTCCCTTACAATGGCGCTGAAAACCGCCTCGGATGAAATGAAGGAGAAGATTTTCGCCAACATGTCCGCCCGGGCCGCCGATATGGTCCAGGATGACCTCGATGCCATGGGCCCGGTGCGGCTCTCCGAGGTTGAGGCCATGCAGCAATCCATTGTCAAAATTGCCATGAAACTTGAGGAAGAGGGCAAAGTGGTGCTGAACAAGGTTGGAGGAGAAGAATTTGTCTAAAATCATCAAAAACGGTAAAGGATTCGAACCCTCCCAAATAGTCCCGGGCGATGTCAACCGCCCGCCGGTTTGGGAGAATCTTGCCAAAAACATCGAGATTGCCGAGTCGAAAGCCGCACACCGGAAAGGCCAAAGCACTTCTTCCAAGGGCAAACATCACAGCAAACAACAGGGCAAAGCAGAGGATACGACATCGGCCGGCGCTCAACATGCGGCCGATCATCCTGCAGCCCGGCAATCCGCCGAGGGCCGGTCGCAATCCTTTGATACCGATTTTTCCTCGCCTGAATCCGAACCGGTGGCATCCAAGGAAAAACAGGTCGATCTTGATGCCCTGGCCGATGCGTCCTACCGCAAAGGCCTCCAGGCGGGTATTGAACAGGCCGCCCAGGATTATGGCCACAGCATCGCAGCCCTGCAGTCAATCTGCGAGCAGCTCAACAGTATCCGTGATACCATCCTGCACAACTCCATGGAAGAAATGCAGAATCTGGTTTTGTGCATTGCCGAAAAGATCCTGCGCCAGTCCGTGGCCTCACAGCAGCAGACCATTCTTCAAACCGTCGAGGATGCCGTTCAACAGACCGTCAAATCCGATGACTTTGTCATATCGGTCAATCCCGAGGACCTTGCCACCATAAAATTGCATGGCGCTGAAATTGCCGAGACAATTAACGGTCTGGAAAATATTGTCATAAAGTCGGACCCGTCCATCGACCAGGGCGGCTGTCTGATCGAGTCAAGCAACTGCACGGTGGATGCAACCCTGCTCAGCCAGCTGGAGATCATTGGTGATGCAATCAAAAAACAGTAGCCGTATATTGCCCGGAAACTGCAGCAGGGTGTACCGATGAGCCTCTCTCCCGCTTCACTTGACAATCTTCAGACCATCAAGGTCTTTGGCAAGGTTACCAGGATAGTGGGCCTCATCATCGAGGGATACTGCCCCAACGCCACCGTCGGTTCCCTGTGCCGGATTGCACCACCTGACAACGGCTCATCGATCTATGCCGAGGTCGTAGGTTTCAAGGAGTCGCGCGCCCTGCTCATGCCGCTTGGTGAAATCAGAGGACTCGGGCCGGGAAGCAGGATACGGGTTGTCAAGGATTCAGCAACCATAAAAGTTGGCGACAACCTGCTCGGACGTGTTATCGATGCCATGGAAACCCCCCAGGACGGCATGCCGGCGCCAACTCTGGAAGAAGAGCTGAGCCTTTACAGTAATCCCCCGGGGCCGATGTCCAGGAAAAACATCACCGAACCGCTTGATCTCGGCATACGCGCCATCAACGGGCTGCTCACCTGTGGAATGGGGCAGCGCATGGGAATAATGGCCGGCTCCGGTATCGGCAAAAGTGTCCTTCTTGGAATGATGGCCAAGTATGCCAGAGCAGACATCAATGTCATCGCCTTGATCGGCGAGCGCGGCCGGGAGGTGCGAGAGTTCATTGAGCGTGATCTCGGCACGGAGGGTCTTGCCAGATCGATCATCGTGGTGGTCACCTCGGATCAGTCTCCCCTTCTGCGCATGCGCGGGGCCTTTGTTGCCACAACCATTGCCGAGTTTTTCTGCAAAAAAGGCAAGAACGTCCTTCTCATGATGGACTCCGTTACACGCTTTGCCATGGCGATGCGTGAAATCGGCCTGGCCGTTGGAGAACCGCCAACCACCAAAGGCTACACCCCTTCGGTGTTCGCCGCCCTGCCCAGACTGCTCGAACGTGCCGGCCGCTTCAGAGAGCAGGGCAGCATAACCGGTTTATACACCGTTCTCGTAGAAGGCGACGATCTCACCGAACCGGTTGCCGATGCGGTGCGCTCAATCCTCGATGGTCACATTGTTCTTTCCCGGGAGATCGCCGCCAGAAATCATTATCCCGCCATCGATGTGCTCAACTCCGCCAGCCGGGTCATGCGCGATATCGTCACGCCGCGGCACCTTGAGCTCTCCGGTAAAACCCGATCGATACTGGCCAGTTATGCCGACGCCGAGGACCTCATAAATATCGGCGCCTATGTCGACGGTTCCAATCCGCAGATCGATTTCGCCATCAGCAAAATAGAAGGGGTGAACAATTTTCTCAAACAGCAGTTTGACGATGCAACATCTCTGGAAAAAACCAAGGAAAATC
>JBHEOR010000074.1:360-4243 GCA_046260685.1 Desulfopila sp. | reverse complement strand
CTGTTAAATGAACGTAAAGATGAACCACCTCCATCGCAAAAACGGCGCAAGCAGGACAGATAATCCGGCGGAAACCATGGGTCCATGAAGCCTTTTACACTCACAACGGTCCTCCGATACCGCCAGCAGCTTGAAGATGCCGCGGTCACTCAAATGACACAGGCCCAACGTCACCTGGAACATCAACAAAGGCTTTTGCAACAGGTGCAGAGCGAATACCGGGAACTCCTCGATAGTCTGCAGCACAAACAGGCAAACGGTATCGCCATAGATGAGCTGCTCCGCTATGAATCATGGCTGGACCGGCTTAAACAAAAAAACCACGAACTTGCCGGTGAAGTCGAGAGTGCCGAAAAGAAGGTGGAACAGCGGCGCCGGATCGTGGTCGCCAAAAGCCGTGACAAAAAAGTGCTGGAACAGTTGAAAGTTCGGCAAAACAGCGCCTGGCAGCGCTATCTCGACAAAAAGGAAACCGCGCAGCTCGATGAAATTGCTGTTCTTGCCCATGAACGTAAGGACCAGAACTCGTGACCGGCTCCACCGAACCACTCACATAACCCTCTTTGATCCCATGAAAAAGATATTCTTGCCCAGGTTTTTTGTCATCGCCTCTTTTTTTGCAGCCCTTCTCTTTGCAGGGCCAACCCCTTGTGCTGAACAGGCAGCAACACCGGAACCGCAGTACTCCTCGGTTGAAGAGCGCCGTATTTTCGCGATGGTCAAGGAGGAGCGCCAGAAGATGGAAGAGGCAAGAAGTGCACTCGATTTACGCGAAAATGAGCTAAAGACTCTTGAAGCATCGGTCGATAACACAATAGATGTAATTGACGGCAAGCTCGAAGAACTCAAAGAGCTCCATAAAAAGATAGAGAAACTCCTGGCGGAAAAGACCGACCGGGAACAAAAACGCATCAAGGAATTAAGCCTCATCTACGAAAAAATGGCACCTGGCAGAGCGGCTCTGGCCATGACCGGCATGGAGGCGCAACTGGCAACCGAACTGCTCGCCGGCATGAAGCCCAAGGCTGCCGCCAAAATCCTTGATATGCTCAAGAGACAGAAGACTTCGGAACTCAGCAGCGCATTCACAACCTTACAAATCGAGTGAAAAGATATGGAAGCAATTGTCGCCCCCTCACCATCCCCCCCGAAGGCAGCAGCGCAGCATAGTAATCAGGCAGCCCAGGCCGGTGAGGAGTCATCATTTGCACCAACACTCAACAAAGCGATCAATGACACTAAAGATTCGCCTGCCTCCTCGTCGGACAGCCGTTTTAATGCTCAGCAGGATGAAGCTCAGCAGGATGAATCCTCGAAAACCTCTCAGACGCTCAACAATCAAAGCGAACATCAGCAGTCGTCACTCCCCGGTGCAAATGCAGCAGCAGCCAAAGCTGCTGAAAGCGCTGCAGCGGGGCGACATACCTCCGGCGCACCCCAGGCATCTCAGGCATCTCAGGCACAAAAAGCCGAGGTACTTTCATGGCTCACAGCTCAAGTAGCGGCCAACGCTCAACAGAAGCTGGAGACTTCAGTGCAGGCTACAGTAACAGGCGGCACCCTCCTCGCCGGCCGGAGTACCGATGGCAACCCTGGCAGCACTGGCTGCACTGGCAGCCCTGGCAGCACTGCCAATGGCACCAACGCCATGGCGCAAATGCTGCAGACCATGCCCAGCAGTGGCAAGCCCGGGCACTTTATCCAGTTACACAATAACGATTCAATCGCATGGACACCGGCCAGTCAGCCTAAATCATTGTTCAACGGAGAAAACAGTTCTTTTTTACAGCATATCCTGGAAAACGGCCTCTCCCAAAAAGCCCAGCTCCGTAATGGCATCGTACCCCAGCCTGCTTCAGCCAATCCTCTTTCAACAGAAAACATTATTGCAGGATTAACAGAACTTTCGCAGAAACAGGGGAACAGTGCCAATCTTTTAGGCGCCGCAAGCGCCAATAATGCAGTCTCTAATGCAACCTCCAACGCAACTTTAACGGCACAGGCCTTCCACGTCTCGGTGCATGCCGAAACAACATTATCGCCCAATGGTGCCTCTCTGCGAGACACCAGCCTGTCACTGCGCCAGGATGTCCAGGCCCAGTTTTTTGAGGCACGCCTCCAAAATACGGGAAACCCGGGTGAGCAGAAGACGGGACAGCAATTTCTCGATGGTGATGGTGAAACATCCAAGAACAGTCTTCCGGCAAACAGCGGCAAGGGCCTGGAAAAATCACATGACAACACAACCTCACAATCATTCCAGCAGGTAATCGCCGACAAGGGCTCGCTGCAATCTGCAGAAAGCCAGCGACCTCCCGCCCCGATGTTGCCCAATCAGGTTCCGGAAAACGAACTCATGCAGCAGGTAACACAGAAGTTGCGTATTTCCAGGATACTGCAGGATTCCAAAATGGTCATGCGGCTCCATCCCGCGGAACTGGGTAATCTCAAGATCGATATTCATCTCAGGGATGGCTCCGTAAATGCCAACATCGTCGCCCAGAGCCGGCAGGTACAGGAGATACTCGAAAAAAACATGCCGCGTTTACGAACATTGATGGAGGACCAGGGGCTGGTCGTCAATGAAATCGCCGTAGCAATGGAACCTGACTTCAATGACAATTTCAACTCGTTTGACGAACAGCTTGCCCAGCAGGACAATCCTGCGCCACAGCACAACAATTTTGCCGCACAGCCGGCTTTTGATCTTGAGCTGGAAGCCGAGGAAAGCAAGCACGACAACACCGTGTTGCCACATAACGGCGTCAATGTTACAATCTAGGAGCAACAGCCATGGGATATTTTGAAAGCATCGCCGCCGGTACAGCCACCTCCGGCACTGGCGGCACCAGTGAATCCGCGAAGAGTTCCAGCGCCACCGCCGACATCATGGGCAAACAGGACTTTCTCAGTCTGCTGGTGGCCCAGCTCAAAAACCAGGATCCCCTCAACCCCGATGAGCCCACGGAATTTACCGCCCAGCTGGCCCAGTTCAGTTCACTGGAACAGCTCTTCAACCTCAATGAATCCATGGAAACCCTGGCCGCCTCCAACGCCAATGCAGATCAGTTCGCCACCCTCCAGACCATAGGAAAAAATGTGGCATATCACGGCTCCACCTTTGAATATGGCGGCGAAGGCGACGTGCAGCTTGGCTATCAACTGGACGGCGATGTTGCAGATGCCAGGATCAACATCAAGAAAAACGGGTCCACCGTTGCCGTGCTGGATGCCAACCAACTTGATGCAGGCAATCATTTTTTGAGCTGGGACGGGCTCACCGGCGAGGGCACACCGGCCGGTGCCGGCAGCTACAGTTTTTCCATTGCGGTGGATACCGCCCGGGGCCAGAGCGTTGCCGCCTCTCCCCTTGTCAAATCCGAGGTAACGGGCGTTGATCTTTCCGGTAAAGACGGCGGCATACTGGAAACCCGCGCTGGCGAGATCGGTTTTGGCTCGATTCTAGGCGTCTATGAAATATAACGGCCGCGCCTCAAATATGCTGGTCGCGCCGCAGCACAACGCACAACCAATTTTTACACGTTTTTTTCTAGAACTTTTTTACACAATAGAGCGCGCACAGCGCTCATATACAGGAGCAGAAGGAGCAGATTATGGGCATCTCAAGTGCACTCTTCAGCGGAGTCAGCGGACTCAACACCAACTCCCAGGCGATGACGGTTATCGGCAACAACCTTGCCAACACCAACACCCTTGGTTTCAAAGGTGCTCGAACGGTCTTTTCCGATCTGCTCTCCAGCACCATCAACGGCTCCGGCGGCACCTCCCAGGTGGGTCGCGGGGTCAATGTCTCCAAGGTCGACAATATCTTCAGCCAGGGAACCTTCGAGCAAACCGAATCAGGACTCGATGTCGCCATAGA
>JBHEOR010000074.1:0-249 GCA_046260685.1 Desulfopila sp. | reverse complement strand
CCTGGAACTGGACTTGGACGGCAGAGAATGATGAAGGTGAACTTATTGGCCAAGACTTGGCGGATGATCAACCAGCTATGATAGATGTACAACTTGAATTTGATAATGAAGGTACATTAGAGGAAGGAGGAGGTCCAATAGATATTGGACAATTTGATTGGGGCAACGGCTCTGATCCTGCTCAGGAAATTGAAGTTACCCTGAACACCACCCAGTTTGACAGCGAATCAACCGTTATCTCCCAGGACC
>JBHEOR010000073.1:13076-13422 GCA_046260685.1 Desulfopila sp. | reverse complement strand
GGCCACAGATACTGCGGCAGCTGCGGGGCGGCCACCATTGCGCACCCCACCGACCCGGCCAGACTTTGCCCCGACTGCTCACGCTGTTACTATCCGATGATTGCGCCCTGCATCATCGTGCTGATCCATCGCGGCAAAAAGGTTCTGCTGGCGCGCTCACCACGTTTTCGCAGAAGAATATACAGTACTCTGGCTGGATTTATAGAGCCCGGTGAATCCGCGGAAGATACCGTGCACCGGGAGATTTATGAGGAAGTGGGGCTTCGTGTAAAAAATATCCGCTATCACAAAAGCCAGCCCTGGCCCTTTCCCGGACAGCTTATGCTGGGCTTTTTTGCAGAATATG
>JBHEOR010000073.1:581-13066 GCA_046260685.1 Desulfopila sp. | reverse complement strand
CATTGATAATATTGAAATCTGCGACGCCTGCTGGTTCTCATACGACAATCTCCCCGAGATTCCCGAGGCTGGAACAATTGCCGGCCAGCTTATTCGGTATTACATCAGGTCGTTGTAAAAGCTCGGAAAGCAAAAAGGGCCCCCCTAATCCCGGCAGGCCCCTTTTGTGGTTCTTTTTGAGTATTGTGGCTCTACCGATTGTAGAAGCAGGGACGCTTAGTGTTTCCAGATCTTGCCATACCACCACCGCGCATGCCTTGGCCCGACCCGCGCGGTCCGCTCATCATCGGTACTCCCGCTTCCTCTGCCCTGGAACGCATTTGAGTGCGCAGATCAAAAAGCTCTCCGGTAACCCGGGCAATGGCGGCAGGATCGGTAGGCTGATTCATCATTAGAGCTCGTTCTTCCGCTGTCTTCATTGCTATCTGACGACGCAGTTCAACCGTGTCGCTGATAAAAGCGTCTATTTTCTCCTGTGTCGCCGTATCCAGCTGCGGAGCATTCATTCCATAGCCACTCCCATGCCCGCCGCCGTATCCGCCACCGTATCCGCCACCGTAGCCGCCACCCATGCCGCGTGCCGTTGCCTGCTGCATGGTAGCAAGTCCCAGAGCTGCTACAAATCCTACGAGAATCGCTGTCTTTTTCATTTTCATATCATACCTCCCATAAAATGTGATGCAGCACATTTTTCTGTGTGCTGCCGTTGTATTTCCATGAATATCGAGGGCCATTGCCAGTCAATGCTTCACGTTCTACACTTTTAATGCAACCCTTATGCCAAACCACTAAACCAAAAGTATCTAATTGCTTTTACAACTAAAAAACAAAATCATAACATTTCCCCTCCACTCTCAATCTTTTGTTCAGGGTACGTTTTACCCACCCTGCACCGGGCAGTGGATAAATATTACCATGCACAGGCCGGTGGGGTGCAGGAACCCTCCCCTGCACAATTAAAATTATGCAGCTGTATTGACCAGCGGCTATTTGGTGGTTAATTATTAAATAGTAATCATTTCTTAACATGAAGGTGAAAAGGCAAGCTGGCAAGGCGGGCGGTAATGAAGATTACGAATGAAAAAGTTGAACAGCGAATGCAACACTTCCAGGCAGTGTGCCGTGGGCAGGGAGTCAAATTGACCCACCAGCGCATGGAAATTTTCCGAGAAGTTGCACAAACTGGGGATCACCCCGATGTTGATCAGATTTACCAGCGGGTCAGAGGCCGCATACCAACGGTCTCGCTTGATACCGTCTACCGCTCACTCTGGCTTTTGAAAGATCTTGGCCTGGTGCTCCCCCTTCATTCGAACCGTGAACGTACCCGTTTCGATGCCAATCTTGACAGCCACCATCATTTCGTCTGCAGTCAGTGTGGATTGACTCGTGACTTCTACAGCAATGCTCTTGATGCCATCAAACTCCCTGATTCGGTGGGCTCTTTTGGTGAAGTTGAAACAACGCATATAGAGGTACGAGGCATCTGCCGAGAATGTTCCTACAACAACACAAGGAGATACTCTCATGAGTGAAGAAAAGCAATGCCCGGTAACGGGGAAAACCAGCAAAAACATAGGCGGCGGCAGATCAAACCGGGACTGGTGGCCCAACCGGTTGAATCTTGATATTCTGCGCCAGCACGCCTCCAAGTCCAGCCCCATGGGGGAGGATTTTAACTACGCCGAAGAATTCAAGGGCCTGGACCTCAACGCTGTAAAGAAGGATCTCCACCATCTGATGACCGATTCTCAGAGCTGGTGGCCTGCCGATTACGGACATTACGGCCCTTTTTTCATTCGCATGGCCTGGCACAGCGCCGGAACCTACCGTACCGCGGACGGCCGCGGCGGTGGAGGGACCGGCAACCAGCGCTTTGCCCCGGTCAACAGCTGGCCCGACAATGTCAACCTTGATAAAGCGCGCAGGCTGCTCTGGCCGATCAAACAGAAGTATGGCCAAAAAATATCCTGGGCCGACCTGATCATTCTCACCGGCAATGTCGCACTGGAATCGATGGGGTTTACAACCTTCGGCTTCGGCGGCGGACGTGAGGACATCTGGGAGCCGGAAAAAGATATCTACTGGGGAGCGGAAGATACCTGGCTTGGTGACGAGCGCTACTCCAAAGATCGGGATCTTGAAAATCCTCTGGCCGCCGTGCAGATGGGTCTTATCTACGTCAATCCGGAGGGGCCAAACGGCGAACCGGATCCACTGGCATCCGGCCGGGACGTTCGGGAAACCTTTGCTCGCATGGCCATGAATGACTACGAGACCGTAGCGCTCACCGTTGGCGGACACACCTTCGGCAAATGCCATGGGGCCGGTGATGCGGCACTGGTCGGTCCCGAGCCCGAGGCCGCCGGGATAGAGGAGCAGGGCCTCGGCTGGAAATGCAGCCATGGCAGCGGTAAGGGCGCAGACCAGATCGGCAGCGGTCTGGAAGGCTCCTGGACGCCCACCCCGACCCAGTGGGACATGAGCTATCTGGATATGTTGTTTGGGTATGAATGGGAGCTAACCAAGAGCCCCGCCGGCGCCTGGCAGTGGACGCCCAAGGAGGCTACCGACAGCAATCTGGCCCCGGCCGTTGACGACTCCTCCAAACGGGTGCCGATCATGATGACCACCGCCGACATGTCGATGCGGATGGATCCGATATACGAGCCCATTGCACGACACTTCCATGAACATCCGGAAGAGCTGGCGGATGCTTTTGCCCGGGCCTGGTTCAAACTGACACATCGGGACATGGGACCTCGCCCACGCTACCTCGGCCCGGAAGTTCCGGACGAAGAGTTGATCTGGCAGGACCCCATCCCGGAAGTCGACCATGATCTGCTCGATGACAATGACGTCACACGGCTCAAGGATAAGATTCTGGAGTCCGGACTATCCATCTCCGAGCTGGTTGCTACCGCCTGGGCATCCGCCTCGACCTTCCGCGGTTCCGATTTGCGCGGCGGCGCCAACGGCGCCCGCATCCGTCTGGCACCCCAGAAAGACTGGGAAGTCAACCAGCCCGCTCAATTGGCCAGGGTGTTGAAGACCTTTGAAAGTGTGCAGAGCGATTTCGACAAAACGGTTTCCATGGCTGACCTCATCGTACTGGCCGGCTGCGCGGGCGTTGAACAGGCCGCCAAAAACGGTGGCCATGATGTGAGGGTTCCCTTCACACCGGGCCGCATGGACGCCTCGCAGGAGCAAACCGACGTCGACTCCTTTTCCTACCTGGAACCGGAGGCAGATGGTTTTCGCAACTACCTCAAGACCAAATACACCGTGCCTGCCGAAGAGATGCTGATCGATCGTGCCCAACTGCTGACCTTGACCGCACCGGAGATGACGGTTCTGCTTGGCGGCATGCGCGTCCTGAACGCCAACTTCGACCAGTCTCAACACGGCGTCTTCACCAACCGGCCGGAGACGCTCACCAATGACTTCTTTATCAATCTGCTTGACATGGACACAACATGGAAGGCGGACTCTGAAGACGAAGACCTCTTTGCAGGCAGCGACCGCCTCACCGGTACATCGAAGTGGAGCGGCACCCGTGTCGACCTGATCTTTGGGTCACATTCGGAACTGCGCGCCCTGGCGGAGGTCTACGGCAGTGCCGACGCACAGGAGCAGTTTGTCCATGACTTCGTGGCGGCCTGGAATAAGGTGATGAACCTTGACCGTTTCGATCTCAGCTGAGCCGAGTTTCAGGTTCACATAGCACAACCGGCAAGAACAACCGACGGCGATGAACACGGCGTTTCAATATGATGTGAAACGCCGTGTCGTGTTGCGCTACGTATATGGAGTAAGGCGAAGCAGACGGCCGCCTTTGGTATCTTCCAGAACCCATATTGCACCATCCGGTCCCTGCTCAACCTCCCGTATGCGTTTTCCCATGGCAAAACGTTCGATCTCTTCGGCCTGGTCGCCTTCTATGGCGATGCGGACCAGCGACTTTGACCTGAGTCCGCCGAGAAAAGCATTGCCCCGCCACTCTGCAAACATGGGGCCGGAGTATATGATCAGACCGGAAGGGGCAACGGTCGGCACCCAGTAGACCTCGGGTGTATGGAATTCCGGGCGCGTATCATGGTCGGCAATCGGAATGCCTGAGTACTGATCGCCCCAGGAGACTATCGGCCAGCCGTAATTGTCGCCACCAACAATCAGATTGAACTCATCACCGTGCCTGGGTCCCATTTCGTGTGTCCACAGCTGTCCCTGTCCGTCAAAGGCTATACCAAGCAAATTGCGATGCCCGAGGGACCAGAACGTCCGAGCCAGTTCCCCCTTGTCCTGAAAGGGATTATCAGGCGGCACTGATCCATCGGCGTTGAGCCTGATGACCTTGCCAAGATTTTGTGTCCAGCTCTGGGCCGGCGTCTGTTTTTGCCGATCTCCTGATGTTATGAAGAGTTTGCCATCCGGACCGAATGCCAACCGGTGTGCATAGTGGCCACTCCCTGATACTTTAGGACTTTGCCGCCAGATGACCTCACGATTCTCCAGCTTCGGCGCAGCCGTTGCAGCCGCCAATCGAGCCCGAACAACCACAGCGCCCCTGTTGCCCAAGGTATCCTGCTCGGCATAGGACAGATATATCCATTGGTTATCCTCGTATTGAGGATGAAGAATAATATCGCCCAAACCGCCCTGACCGCCGTAGGCCACATCCGGCACGCCTTTGACAGGTACTCTGGAACCTTCATCAAGGTCCACCAAAAGCAATGTCCCCGGTTTCTCCGTTACCAGAAGATCTCCATCAGGAAGGAAGGTCATGGCCCATGGTTCATTGAATACTCCAAAGTTTTCGGCGGAGAGCTTTGAGCCGGCATTGCCTTCAATAGTCGTGTCAGCCGGCCCGGCACAGGCGCTGCTGGAGAACAGAAATATAAGCAAAAACAGATAGTGTGCCTTTTGTGATAACTGCATAATTTCCTCCATCTGGGATATAGAACTGGTCTTTTCAAACCATGAAGTATCATCAATAAAAGTGTATACCATGAAACAATGGTTGACAAACCGGAACATGAAAATAACCTTCTTAAGGGTTTGCTAACAAACCGACAGTCGGAATCGCCAGGTTCCGACTCAACCCTCAATTCAGCTGGAGCATGAAACCGATGACTGACAAAGCAATGTATGACGCAATTATAATCGGCGGCGGGCCGGCCGGGCTGACCGCGGGCATGTATGCAATGCGGGCCGCACTGAAGACCGTCCTCATAGAAAAAGGAGTGCCGGGCGGACAGGTCTCCATCACCAAGGATGTTGAGAACTACCCGGGATTCAAAGAAATAGGAGGCTTTGAGCTCTGTGAAAAATTCCTTGAGCATGCCAAGGCATATGACCTTGAAATCAGGGAGACAGAGGTGGTTGATACCGAACCCGGTCTTGATTATCACAGTGTCACGCTTGCCGACGGCACCGTGCTGACCGGCCATGCCGTTATCCTTGCTGCCGGAGGAACCTCCAAAAAACTTCAGGCACAGGGAGAGGAGGAGAATTTCGGCAAGGGCGTCTCCTATTGCGCGACCTGCGACGGCTTTTTCTTTCGCAACAAGGTTGTCGCCGTTGTCGGCGGCGGAGACACGGCCCTGGAAGACGCGCTCTATTTAGCCAAAATAACAGAAAAAGTGTACATCATTCATCGCCGTGATGAATTTCGCGGCAGCCGTATTCTCCAGCAACGCGTTTTCGCCGAACCGAAGATAGAGGTTCTGTACAGCACCGTCGTTTCAGAAATTGTCTCCGATCAATCCGGGGTCACAGGTCTCTCTCTGGCGAGCACGAAAAACCAAGAGACCTCGCACATCGACGTCGAGGGTGTGTTCATCTTCGTCGGTTTTTCACCCAACAGCACACTGGTACCTGCCGGAATCACTTTGAATAAAAGCGGCTACGTGGTGACCGATGAGAAATGCGAAACCGACATCCCCGGTATTTTTGCCGTCGGTGATCTTCGCCAGAAATATGCCAACCAGATCGTACTTGCCGCCGCCGACGGATGCACCGCCGCTCTGGCAGCAGCCCACTACGTCGAAACCCGCAAAGTTGTCGAGGCTGAACCACAGGAAACCTGATAGTGGTGCATCCATGAATGCAATGAAAAAAAATATGGCAAAAGCTCCCCAGAAAAGTTAGATTGCCGACTGTTCTTTTTGGCAAGAATGATTGTTCAAGAACATAATAACATGCATGAAATTATTACCTGGAGGAAGAAAAATGGCAACCAATGATACCTGCTGTACGATTGTACCATACTTTGAAGTGGAAAACGGCAAGATGGATGAGTTCAGAGTGATCTGCAAAAAGCTGGTGGAACAAACAAGCACCGAGCCCGACTGTCTGTATTATGGATGTTCCTTTAATGGTGATCTTGTCCACGTACGGGAAGGCTATAAAAATGGTGAAGCACTGCTGGCACACCTTGAAAACGTGGGCGCTATCCTTGAGGAAAGTTTTCAAATATCAAAGATCGTCAGGCTTGAAGTTCATGGCCCGGAGGAAGAACTGGCCAAACTCCGTGAGCCTCTTGCCTCCTTGAATCCCGAGTTCTTTACGCTTGAATATGGTTTTCGCAAATAATTCGACGATGAATACCAATCCGCGCCTTTTGCAGCCGCATCTCTAAAAATTACGTAACTCTACAGGAGCACCCCATCTTGTCCCATTTGAGCCTTCTCGTAGAGCACACGAATGCTTCAAAGTCCAAAATGAGCCAATATGGAGCACTCTTGAACAGTTACAACTTGGTGGTTATGCCAATTTGGTGCTTCCACCTGTAGAGTTACAAAATTACCTTTTAGGAGGTTGTCCGAGAATTGGCATCTTCGTTCAGATCGAGGCGAACTCGAAAGAGAAGACATGTACAATGGTGGCTCCATCTGCTCATGGCTATTGTATGCTACTGTTTTTTCAAGTATCTCCTCCCCGAAATGGTCGGCGATGCTCAAATGCGGCAAAAATTAGGGGAGACAGGGGATCTGGCGGCTCCTCTCAGCGCTATCGCTTTTCTCTTTCTGGCGGCGAACGCGCTGTTTCATGGCGTCCCGACGGATGAGGAGGCCCAGGGTGACGGGAATGAAAAAAAAGAGGAGGATAAAGAACAGCGGTAGGTTCTACGCTTGAGACCCAAAATCCAGGATGCTGGCGGAAGAACCCTCTTCGAAAGTATAGAGATGATGTGACACTACTCAAAAACCACGGTGGTATTATAGAGCACACCGGACGTCTGATCTTTCCTGCCGTCGGCATATTCAACCAGGACATCGGTGGCCTTGCCCCGGCCCAGACCAACGTGAAGCACATGGGAAGAATCGGAACACAGCTCTGTGCCCACCATATAGCGTACCTTAAGCGTCTTTCCGGAGAGCTTACGGACATACACAATCGCCCCCAGCGACTCTACCGTATTGGGAAGGGCTATATTGAGATAGTTGTTGTTTCCAGCCTTGCTGAGCAGCACCAGTGGGGGCCCGTCAATATTGACAAAAACGATATCGGGACGGCCGTCGCCATTAAAGTCGCCCCGTAGCGGTGTTATGGAGAACGCCCTGTTGTCAAGACCCGAGCGTTTCCCCACCGCGGCAAATTTTCCCTCATCATTCTGGACTAACATTCTGCCGGGCAAGCGCAGCTTTTTCAACATATAAGGGGGCCAGGAGGGGTGATTCTGCGAAACAACCAGATCCCTGCGGCCATCATCGTTGAGATCGGTAAAAAGGGCCCCGCGAGCCATTTCGTAATCAGCCAGCCGGGCACTCGCTCCGTCATCGCGAAAGGAAAAAAAGCCGACATTCTTCATCAAGGTCCATTGAGATATGGTATCTACTCCGGATGCTGAAAGCATATCCAGAAATTTGGGGTACGTCGCTCCCCTGTTGGTCAGAAGAAAATCGACCCTGCCGTCACCGTCATAATCACCCGGCGCCAGGCCCATGTAATGACCGTTTCGGCTGGTGTGAAAATGCGGTTTATTATCAAACAATAGATCTCCCAGATTGTGCCAGGTGCTCAGACGGCCGTCGGTGTGCAACATTACCAAATCCTGGGCGGTATCATCATCGAGGTCGACAAAAAGGGCCTGCCGGGCCTCCCCGGCATGGGCAAGTCCGGCTGCTTCGGTACTCTCAAAAAAGCTGTTGTCACCATCATTGATATAGAGCCGCGGCCCGACCGGGACACCCCGGGCTTTGCCGGCCAACCACTTCAACCTGCCGGTTCTTTGAACAAAGGGAACAACCATATCAAAATGGCCATCACCATTGATATCGGCCAGGGCAGCCGCCAGCGGAACTCCATTTGGCGGCATATCGATATCGAGCTTACGTGATGTAAAAGTGCCATTGTTATTGCTATACAGCCAGATGCCTGTCTCACGCGAAACGATGAGATCATCATAACCATTGCCGTCTATGTCCAAAACGGCGGCGCCCAGGGTCATTGCATCTCCCTGTTTGACCAGCCCGACCTGATTGACTACGTTGATAAAGCGCCCTTCTTCAAAGCGAAACAGCCCATCGGACTGCCGGAGACCACCGCCGATGAACAGCTCCTCCGTTCCGTCATTGTCGATATCGATAACCGCGCCGGCGGTATAGGGCAGACCGCGAGATGCATCCCAGGCATGATGAAAATCGACATCCATGGTCGTATACCGCGGCACTTCCACTCCAGTGGGCTCTATGCCGTATTTCTCCCCACCGTCCCGCAGAGAAAAAAAGCCCACCGTGGCGCCCAGCAGCAGTACCATGGACAACACCACAACCGCTATTGTATAAAAAAATACTCTCATTAATCGGAACGTATTGCAGGGATTGCTGTTGAATCTACATATCAGATTTTGCCAAGGCGCCCTTGCAGGGCGTCATTGAGCATACCGGTATCGAAGTTGTCCGGGGCAAACTCCTCCAGGCCATGCTGCTCCAGTATGGCCTTTCTGCCGCCGGCGTCACTGTTTTCCAGGGCATGCAAAAGTGCTGTATACTCATGGACACTGCGTATCTCCTCCGGAGGAGGAGCCCACTCACCATCCAGCGCTTTCGGGTATGCCCGCTTTTCTGGAGCGGGAAAGCTGTTTTCGACGACGATATCATGCTCCCAGCCGTCACCGGCATCGTAGATGTAAGTGAAACACCATTTCATGGCTTCATCGAGGCTGTGCAGATCATGATCGGCCTCGTGATACAATCTGTTCCGTCCTGCCGCCGTGGTATTATAAAAGATCTTACCAACATAAAACTGGTGGTTATACATCCCCGACCATCCCATACACACCTGCAAAACATCATGCAACTGGAGAAGAGTCGTTGCACCGGACACCACAATACGCCGCCAGATCAGAGGATCGGAGAATGCCAGTGAAATATGGAGCTGATAATGCGGTGGAGGCCGTTTCTCTTCAGCCGCCCTTTTCTGTTGTCGCTGTACCTCGTTAAAATCACCCTTGATGATAGTCATCCTGCTCCTTGCCGGTTCAAGGTATGTCACGCCCAAATGTCCATGTCCTTTTCAGATAGTAGTGATTTTTGGCCAAGACTTCAAGAGATGATCAGTCAACCAGGCCGCCCCGCTTCTTCCCTTGCCCATATCGGTCTCAATCCCGGCCAAAAACCCAGAGTGGGCGGTATCATTTGACGAAGCACGTTTTTTTTGCTACAAGCAGGTAACAAGATCAACTAACAGCAAACTGATTACCAACAAAACTCAGCTGATTGGCCCAGGGGTTTGCCGTGTTGTTTTCATGGAACGCCATAAACCCATCCCTGGGGGCTTAGCTGCAGCCGTCCGGGCTGCAGATACTCATGGAAACAACACGGCTGTCCTTCCCCTTTGGCACGGTACTTCGAGCTGCGTTTCGTTGATAATCAGGTTGCTACAAGCAATTAACCAGACAAACAGCAAAAACAAGGGACTTTATGAAAACTCCATTTTTTTTAACCGTTGCCGGCTGGATACTTTTAGGCTTTTGCCAGGCATACGCCGAACCTTTTGCTCCCCTGGTGGAACTTCCCGACGATATAAGCAGCAGCAATATCAGTTTTCTCGAAGCCCAGACAGTGAAAAAAAGCGTAATCCCTTCTCAAGAGGACGTTGGTATACCGGCCTACCCCGACGCCAGGGTTCTCTTTACCCAAACCGGCAACAAAGCCACCGTCGATGGAAGGGAAAAAAGCCTGCCCAACCGTGTCTTTCTGGGCACGGCGGCGCCATTGAACACCGTCGTTGAATTTTACACGGACCATCTCGGCGACGAGTGGATTTCCAAAACGGAAGATACCACCGTCGTCTTTTGGAAGAAAAGTGCCACGACGACCCCGGCAGAAGATCCGACGCTGCAGAAGATACTCCTCAAACCCGACGATCCTACCAGAAATCTTATGCCGAAAGCCCAATCCACCATCGATATTCATTACTATCCACCACAGCAGGATCAGCCGGAATAGCGAAGCGGTTTTTTGCCAGGACAGTAAACATCGTGGGAGGTTGTCCGAGAATTCTCCATTCGCGGCCAACCTCCCCCCGGCAATTTTTAGTTGTTTTTGAAATATTCCTTGGTGATCCTGAAAATAACAGGACTCAGGACCAAAAGTGCTATCAGGTTGGGAACGATCATAAGCCCGTTCATCATGTCCGCAAACGTCCATACAAAGTCCAGCTTGACCATGGCGCCGATAAAAATGACGATCACGTATACAAACCTGTACGGCATCACGCCTTTCAGCCCGAAGATATATTCGATACTGACCTGCCCGTAATAACACCACGCAAGCATGGTGGAAAAAGCAAAGATGATCAGCCCGAATCCGACGATAAAGTCACCGAGTCCCGGGAGACCCATGTTGAAAGCCATCTGAGAAAGTTCCGCACCGGTTTCACCACTCTGCCATGCCCCTGTCATGATAATCAGTAGAGCGGTCAAGGTGCAGACAAAAATTGTATCGATAAGAGGGCTCAGGCCCGCGATGATGCCCTGACGAACAGGATCCTGCGTCCGTGCTGCGGCATGGGCGATGGGTGCGCTCCCCAGTCCGGCCTCGTTGGAAAAAACCCCTCTTGCCACACCAAAACGCATGGCCTGGGCGATGGCTGAGCCTGCAAAACCTCCCGTAGCTGCGGTTCCGGTAAAAGCGTCCGTAAAAATCATTCCGAATGCCATGCCGAGATTTTCGATGTTGGCAAAAATTACGATCAAGGCACCGATCACATAGACAGCAGCCATAAAAGGCACAAGGCGCTCGGTGACCTCACCGATTCTCTTGATGCCGCCGATGACAACGGCGAATGTCATAACGGCCAGTACAAGTCCGGTAACCCAGTAGGGAATGGACACGGCCCTTTCCACAGCACGTGCCACAGAGTTAGACTGCACCATGTTGCCGATGCCGAATGCGGCCACGGCCGCAAAAAGAGCAAACAGGAAACCGAGCCACTTCCAGTTTTTGCCCATACCGTTCTTGATATAGTACATGGGGCCGCCCACATACGTTCCATCGGGCATGGTTTCACGATATTTGACCGCCAGGACGGCCTCCCCGTATTTGGTCGCCATGCCGAAAAGAGCGGTAACCCACATCCAGAAAACGGCACCGGGACCACCAAGAAAAATTGCAGTAGCCACTCCGGCAATGTTCCCCGTTCCAATTGTGGCCGAAAGAGCTGTCATCAGAGACTGAAACGGTGTGATATCGCCTTCACCTTTCTGGTCTTCCTTTTTCCGGCCCTGCATAAGCAGTTTAAAAGCATACCCTAGCTTGCTGATTGTCCTCCAGCGTGTTCCGAAGGTCAGGTAGACACCGGTTCCTACCAACAGAATCAGCATAACCGGTCCCCATACAAATCCGCTAATAGTTGAAATGATCGAAAGTAATGTGTCCATAGTTGCTGTTTCTCCTCCTTTTTGGCTTGAGTTAACTGATGGGTACTTAATTATTCCTTGCCATTGAGCGAAACTGATGAAGTGATCGGCCTTTACTTTCTTAGCAGCCCCTAACTCTTAGCGCACCCTAACCACTAGGTGGGTGTTAAGTAAGTTCTTTCCGACACCTCACTCATTCTTTATAGCCTATCTCTCTTTCGCTGCCCTTTCAAGGAATTTTCGTTCTGAGATGTAAATCTAACCTGAAAGTACGCGTAGCAAATGGCACCGGTACAATCTCGGTACAAAAAAAAGCCACAAAACCTCTGTCTCCAGATCAGGAGACAGAGGTTTTGTGGCTTTAAGATACCTTAAAAAACGGTAAGTACTTACTCTATCTTCAAATGATACCCACTTTCTCCCCGGCAAGAGAGAAGCGGTCAGAAAAATCCGTGCAGATCTGGCATAAATCCCTCTACTATTTCAATCATTACGTGACTCTCCCGCCAGGGCTTTCCTTGTTTACCACCTCTTATCCAGATTGCTGTTCCGAGTAAATGGGCTCGAACAGCAAAAGGATAATGGTTTGTCCATGGATGCATAGCGGAGACGACAGGAC
>JBHEOR010000073.1:0-571 GCA_046260685.1 Desulfopila sp. | reverse complement strand
GACGTATGGACACGAGTAAATGGTTGACAATCACGCAACCGCTGCCAACATCTCGCGCACGGGCGGATCATCGGCGGCTTCCACGCTTCTGTAGATATACTGAATACTTTCGTCACTGTTGATTATGACAGCGCCTCCCAACTGCAAGGCATTACCCTGCAGCGAGCCGGGTTTCACCCCCTGCCTGAGTGCGGAGATGGCTCGAGAAAACATCTTGCGGCCCAACAGTCCGCCGAGCGAACTGGTCAACCCCAGAATCTTGAAAGCTTCCCTGCTCGGATCGGTCAAAATCTTCCCGCCATAGCCGGTCACTTTCCTGAATTCCTTGATATGGCCGGGCTCACCACAGCCAATCACCACAAGTTCGGCACCGTTTTTGCTGAAATCACTCTGCCACCCGGCTAAATCAGCAACCTGCTGACGGCAAAACATTCAGCCAAAATGGCGCACGAAAACCAGAACGGCGGAATTTTCCGCCCAAAGTGTTGCCAGAGTGATTGCTTGTTGTTCTTCATCGTATGCAGTTATTTTACCGAGTTGTTGCACGGCAATGCTGTCGTCACTCATATAG
>JBHEOR010000072.1:3537-13462 GCA_046260685.1 Desulfopila sp. | reverse complement strand
CATCGATGTTGATCTCGCTCGATCCGCCTACCCTCTCAAAGGTTTTTTCCTGAATAATACGCAGCAATTTGGCCTGCAGCGGCAAGGGAATTTCGCCAATTTCATCAAGGAAAAGAGTGCCGTGATCTGCCCGTTCAAAACGGCCTTTGCGCATGGAAATAGCGCCAGTGAAGGCACCCTTTTCATGACCGAAAAAACTCTCTTCCGCCAGGGTTTCTGGAATGGCTCCGCAGTCTATCGCAACAAAATTGCCCCCTGCCCGTTTGGAATTCTTATGAATGGCTTTGGCAAAAAGCTCCTTGCCGGTTCCGGTCTCTCCCGTGCCGGTTATGATGATGATCTCCGGAGTGGACGGCGCCTTTGTCAAATCGGGGAGGATATGCAGGCCGTT
This sequence comes from Desulfopila sp., assembly GCA_046260685.1. Classification (GTDB taxonomy): domain Bacteria; phylum Desulfobacterota; class Desulfobulbia; order Desulfobulbales; family Desulfocapsaceae; genus Desulfopila_A. The sequence continues at coordinate 13,071 of JBHEOR010000072.1, read as the reverse complement.
TTCATCGGGAAGATCCAGATCAAGAAGGACAACATCAAAATCTATCTCTGCCGCTAAGGCTTTTCCTTCCCTGGCTGTTGCGGCCTGTGAGATGGTATGTCCCCACCCTTCAAGGATATCGGAGAGAAATAACCGGATCTTGGAATCATCGTCAATGATCAATAATTTTGCCACCTTTCTCTCAGTCCTTTAATTTCAGGGCCTTCTGTATCGCGTCGGTCAGCTCTTTGGCAAGCAGCGGTTTCATCACGATTTGGCTGATTCCCGTGTGTTCCTGGGTGTTCTGGTCGATACCCGCACTGAACCCCGTACACAAAATAACAGGAATGTCGCTTCTCTTCTTCTTGAGTTTTTCCGCAAGCTTCAATCCGGTCATTTTTGCCATTGCCAGGTCGGTGATAACCAGATCAAAAACATATGGGTTTTCATCAAAAAGTGCAAGCGACTGTTCACCGCTTGAGGCCACAATCACCTCATATCCCAATCCTTCGAGAATCTCTTTTCCAGTGAGCAGAAATCCCTCCTCGTCATCAACGAAAAGTATCTTCCCACTCCCCAGGTTCGGTGTCAGGTTTCTGGCATCGGTGGTCTCGGAGTCACTGCCATGGACGGGCAGATATACCCTAAAAAAGGCCCCCTGCCCCGGTGTGCCGGCGACGGTTATACCGCCTCCCATATCACTGACAATGCCATGTATTACCGCAAGCCCCATGCCGGTACCCTCGCCGCGCGGTTTGGTGGTAAAAAATGGGTCAAATATTTTGTCTATAAATTCAGGCTGTATACCGTGGCCCACATCTATAACGCTTATACAAGCATAGCGCCCGGGGACCAGATCCCTGATGCGATAACTCTGCTCGCCGTCGAGCTCTACCTCGTCAAGCACAATTTCCAGTTTTCCACCCTGAACCTGCATGGCATGAGCAGCGTTTGTGCACAAATTCATCAAAATCTGATGAATCTGGGTTGAATCCGCCCAGACAACACTGTCTTCAACATTGAACCGCCGTTTTATCTCAATCATGGCAGGCAGCGATGCCCTGAGAAACTTTATCGTTTCCTTGATGATGGGGCCGACATAGGTGGCCCCCCTTTTGACCTCCGTTTGACGGCTAAAGGCGAGCATCTGCTTGATGAGGCTTCTCGCTCGCAACCCCGCTTCCAGAATCTCATCGAAATAATGTTCTATCCTGCGGCCCTGGGCATGCCGCATTTTTGCAGCTTCGGTGAAACCAAAGATCGAGGCCAGTATATTGTTAAAATCGTGCGCAATGCCGCCGGCGAGAGTGCCGATAGCCTCCATCTTCTGAGCGCTGCGAATCTGCCTCTCGAGATTGTTTCTCTCCGAGACATCTTCAATAATGCCGTCCACGTAGACGGGCCTGCCCTGCTTATCCTTGACCACATGGGCAGATACCAGAACATCAATCGGTTCACCATCCTTTTTCTTCATCACCAGAGAAAGGCCCTGGATGGTCTCGTCCTGGAACAGCATCTCAAGAAAGTTTTTTCGCATTTCCGGATCTTTATACACCTGCTTGGCGGATTTTTGCAAAACAGCTTCACCGGAATCGTAGCCCAGCATTTTGGCAAATGCCGGATTGACCATGTCTTACGTGCCATTGGGCTCCGTGGAGGAGCGAAAGATACCCACCGGCTACCGTATCATCCTTGTTATAAACCGTACTATCAACGCCTCCTTTTTGCACCCTGCCTGCAATTTCCGGAATCACATCACAAACCGGCTGAGGACCAGTGCCAGATCGGGAAACATGATAAGAATCACAATCATCAGGATAATCATGGCAACAAATGGAATACTGCCGACCATCACCTCACTGATGGAACCACTGCGCCGTACACCCTGTACCACATAGAGATTCAGACCGACCGGAGGTGTGATAAGTGCCATTTCGATGAGCAGGATGAGCAGTACACCGAACCATACCGCATCAAAACCGAGCCCTACCATAACCGGCGCCACTATGGGAACGGTAATGACCATGAGCGAAAGCGTTTCAACGAAAAAACCCAGAACGATATACAGGGCAATGATGACAAAGAGCGTTTTCATGGGTGACAGGCCAAGTTGATGGATAAATTGGGTAAGAGCTTCGGCAAGGCCTATGGCATCAAGAATGAAATTCAGAAAATTGGCTGAGATCAGGATCAACATGATCATGGCGGTGGTGCGCATCGTTCCTTCCATCACCTTCTTGAAAAAGTGCAGATTGACCGCCCTATAATATTTTGCCAGCCCAAGGGATGCCAAAACTCCGAGCGCCGCTGATTCAGTGGGAGTTGCCCAACCGGCATAGATCGAGCCGATCACCACAGTAAAAATGACGAGCACCGGAATGATATCTTTCAGACTGTGCATCCGCTCGCTCCAGGAGGCGGTGCGACGACCTCCACTCAACCCGGGCTTTATCAGGCAAATTACCAGAACACAGGTCATAAAAAGGAGAGTGAGCAGAATACCCGGGACAATGCCGGCCAGAAACAGCTGCGGAATTGATGTATTGGTTAGAAAACCATAGACGATAAGATTGATGGATGGAGGAATCAAAATCCCAAGGGTGCCGCCCGCGGCGATGGTACCGGCGAAAAGGCTCTCGGCATATTTATATTTTCGGGCCTGGGGCAGAGCAACAGTTGTGATGGTGGCAGCCGTTGCAACGCTTGACCCTGAGGTTGCGGCAAACATGGCGGCAGTGCCGATATTGGCATGCATCAAACCGCCGGGAAGCCATGAAAGCCAGCGATCCAGGGCTACATAAGTCCTCTCTGCGATTCCGGCCCGCAGGAGTATCTCTCCCAGGAGCACGAACAACGGAATGGCAAGAAGGATAAAGTCGGTGCTTGCCGTCCAGGAAATTTCACCAATTGCCCTGTACACGGGAAAATCGGAAAACATCTCTCCAATGGTAAGGCCCAGGATGCTCAATGTGGCGGCAACCGGAATACTCAGAAGAAGTAGTGCCAGTAATATCGCAAGGGTTGTGCCGATTATCATTTCAGGCCTCCAGAGGGTTCTTCGTTTTCATGGCCCATCTTAACGGTCCCCTCAACAATTTCTTCTTCCAGGGTAGTGGCCCCGGAGAGGCGCTGTGCCGCCACCATATCTTTGCGGAAAAAATAGGTGAGCGTCCCGGCAAGGACAAGAAAGATGGACAAGGTGAAAAATATCAATCCCGAGGTCCAGATAAGCTGGGGTATCCAGAGCGGTGTATGCAACGGCGTATTGGCTGTGGAATGCCTGTTGAGCGATGTCAGGAAGACATAGAAGGCAAAGTAGGACAAGACAGACATATACATCGCAAAAAGAACAAGGGACACGATATCCAGCAAATACTTGAGAGTTTGCGGGAACTTGGCATAAAGTACATCAACTCTGATATGTGCCTTTCTGAATAAGGCATAGGCAAAGGCCCAACTACAACTGGCGGCCATTGCGTATCCGGAGATTTCATCCGCCCCTCCAAGTGACAGGGAGAAAAGCTTCCGTAAAATTACTTCTATGGTGATCAGAACCGAGGTGGCAAGAAGAATAGTTCCGCCGGCCCAGGCTCCTATTTTGGAGAGAAACTCTCCTTTATGCAGCATGTTGTCTATCATGAGGCCCTCGAATAGCGTTGGACGATATACCATCTGTTGCCCGGGAGAACGGAGATCATAGTTCTCTGATCTCCCGGGCACGCACCATTCCGGACCGTTTTGGCGCCACCGGAATGATGGCAGGGTGCTTACTGTGATGCAGTAATATTTGTTACCTTACCAACACTGTCGTTCCATTTCTTTACGACTGCAGCATCAACTTCTTTGGCCCATGCGGGGAGTACGTTGTTAACCAGTATCTCCCTGGAAAGATCTTTATCTCCCTCGGAAATCGGCAGGATCTCAACGTTCCCAGGGGTTCCATAGGCACAATCCTTGCCGCTGAGGCAGTCGAGTCCGGCTATGGTCTCATCTGCGGTTACCTGCCAGGCCGGTGCTTCAAGCCTGGTTGCAATGAGTTCCTGCAAGGTATCCTGCTGCTCTTTGCTCAAACCGTTCCAGGTCTTGAGACTCATGGTGCCGATAACGTAATCCCATCCTCCCACTGGAAGGGGATAAACATATTTTGAGACCTCGCCCCAGCCCGCCGAAAAGCCGGACAGGCTACCGGTGATCGCACAGGAAACAACACCGCGCTGCAGCGCCTGAGGAACCTCACTGAAGGAGAGGGTGACACCCGTTGCTCCCAGGGCTGTGACAAACTCGGAGGTTGTCCAGCCGCTGGCACGGATTTTCCTGCCTTTCAATTCCGCCAGGCCGTTGAATTTTTCACGGCTGAAAATTACCTGCGCCGGATAGGGAACAACGCTGAGCAGTTTAACGCCAAAATCTTTGGCCAGGTATTCTTCCATGACCGGCCTGTAGGCAGCAACGACCTCTTTGGCTTTTTCAATGTCGGTTGCCAGAGCAGGAAGATCCAGTCCTGCAAGGGCCGGTGAATCCGGAACAACATAGTCGGCGACGGTATGGACAACATCAAACACTCCCATGTCCATCTGTCGAAGAACGGCCGGTCCCTTGAGATTGACCTGGCTGAGACTGGTCATACTTGTTTCAAAACCTAGTTCCTTGGGTACGGTTTCCGTCCAGAACGGTTTTTCGAAGTTCTTGTAAAGAGTCAAGCTGCTCCAGCTTCCGACAACTCGAAGCTTCTGGGCCAATGCACTTGATGTACCGGCCGTCACTAACGCCACAGCAAGAAACGCTATAACCGCCAACGCCCGCAACCGATTGTTCTGTTTTTTCATTGTAACCTCCTTGGGTTTCAACTTTTCTGGTTGTTCCCAACCCTCCAAAACGGAGAGCTGGATAGTTGCCCATGCCGCCTTTCAACAGCATGGAAATAGAACCGCTCTTTTATTGGTACACACACTGGAAATACTCCGTGTTTTTCCTGTCGGAAACGAACATATAGCCGGGTGCATGGGTAATGGCAAAAGGTACTTTCGACTGAATCAATACATTTTGAGGGGTCACGCCACAAGCCCAGAACACCGGAATTTCTTCATTTTTGATCTCTACCGGTTCACCATAATCCGGCGTTGCGAGGTCATCAATTCCAATGAATTCGGGGTAACCCACGTGTACCGGTTCACCGTGAACTTTTGGGTAATGCGCTGTAATAGCACAGGCCTGTGCTACCAGGGAGCGATGAATCGGCCGCATACTGACCACCATATTGCCTGAAAACGGCCCCGATGATTGTAGAGCGAGAGTGGTGTTGAACATGGCGACATTCTTCTTTTGGGCGAGATGCCGCAGAGCAATGCCCGACGTGATCAGTGCTTCTTCAAAGGAGAAACTGCAGCCAAGCAGAAAGAAAACAAGATCATTACGGTAATGTTCACTGATGTCTTCCACCTCTTTGGTTATCTGTCCGTTCTCCCATACTAAATATCGTGGGATGGTATTGAGCAAATCGGCGCCATCGGACAAATACCCGGTAACATGGCTTCCCGGGCCGATTTTTTCAAGCAAAGGGCAGGGTTTGGGGTTATTACGGCAGAACTGCTCAAAGGCGTCGGCATAATCATTGGGAACCGCCAGCAGATTAGCCTGGACATAGCCGTCACAGTATCCGGCCGTGGGTTTGTGGAACTCTCCTGCAGCAGACAATCTCCTGAGTTCTTGCGGGGTCATTTGGTTTTCTCCTGGGCGCTTACGTATTTTCACACTCGCTGTTGAAAAACTGCACTGTGAATGCTCAAGCAGAATTGATGCCATAGACTAAAATAAACTTCAATATTGTTTCATTATAATATGTTAAAAGAGTTATTAATGATTTCCAGGGCCGAATTCCCCATAGATCAACAAGGATTCCAATGCAGGGATGCGAAAACTTTCTTATTTTTAAGAATGCAAACTGTAACGTTGCATGCACTTCCTAACTGACCTTTTTCCCCTTCTTGACGGCACTCTCACTATCATTTAACGCCAAAATAATCTGGTTATAATTTTTTCATTATATTGCCAGAGTATTTTCAAAATGTGGCGCATACTATGCCAACTGCAAAAACATTGAGTAGAAAAAACCTAACTACGTAACTACTTCTGGGAGAGGCGACGTAATATAACTCCCCTCGGCATTTGTAACTGCTTGCAGGGTGGAGATTCTTGCAAGGACACGGTGCCGCGTTCAAGGGGCACGGCGCCGTGTTCAAGGGCACGGCACGCCGTGCCCCTACTCCCCATTTCCATACTCCCGTAGAAACCCGGCCGGTTTCTGTCTGACAATGGCAAGGGAGCTGAGCAGCCCCAGGGCTACCACAAAAAGGACCGTCGTCACCACTAAAACAGCTGACGCCATAAGATTGGGAGAATACGATATCTCAAAAAGGTAGTGGCACAAGGCCCAGCTGCCGCACTGGGCCAGCACAAGCCCTATGCTTGCACTAGAGAGGCCGATCACGCTATTTTCATAGATGCAGACCTTATAGACAAAACGCCTGGTACCGCCAAGCATGGTATAGTAGACCGATTCACGTATGCGCGCAAGCCTGGTCGCCAGAATAGAGCTGACCAGAATCAGGCCGCCGGCGGCAATCGAAAACGAGGCAAAAAAGGTGATGATTTCGGAGAGCTTCATCATGAGCCCTTCAATATCTTCGGCGGCCTCGGCAACATTGATGAAACTGATGTTTGGATATTGCTGCAGCACCTCATTCTGCAACGCTGCAATTGTATCTTTTTCCAGATACATGGCACTGAACAATGTCTGTGGCGCATCTTGCAGATATTGTGGGGGAAAGACAAAATAGAAGAAGGGATAGAGTTTCGATTTGGTTCTGCTGCGTATGCTGGTCACCTCGGCCTCTATTTCCACCCCCTGGATATTGAAGCGCAGCATATCATGGAGACGCAGATCTCCCATGGCAGCAACGGTGTCCAGCACGGACACCTGGAGATCGGCAACACCGTCACTACGTTTTGGAAAAAGCGCACCTCCCTTGCTGATAACCTCATCTTCAAGGAGATGGTCTCTGTAGGTGAGATTGAATTCCCGGGCAAAGTTATCACGTTTTTTCTCCAACTCCTCGTCTCGATTGATAGGCTCATCATTTATGGCACGAAGTCGGGCGCGAATAATGGGGAACAGGGCAACTTCCTTATCGAAAAAGCTTACAAACCCCTGCCGCTGGTCGGGCTGAATATCAAGACAGAAAAGATTTGGAGCATCTTCGGGATAGGATTCAATATAGGTAGTATGCAGATTATACTCAACCAGATAGATGGCAAAGAGCAGCGACAGGGCGGATGCCAGGGTTATGATGATCGACCGGGTTGCGTTTCCGGCCCGGGTCATACTTCGCAATGCCTGACGAAGACTCAACGAGCGGATTCGCCCCCATTGCGCACATTTTACGACAACAGCGGCAAACAGGGCAATAACGGCAAGCAGAGCGATAACACCGGCCATAAAGAGTAAACCAATGGCGGTATCTTCAAGCTGGCGCACCACCAGAAATGTTACCAGCACTATGCCCGCCATGGTCACCAGATAAAACACCATATCGCGCGGAAACGGCAGCTGCTCACTACGAAAAATAGCCACCGGCTTGATATTGCGCAGCCTGTATAACGGCACAAAGGTGAAAAGCAGGACAACCATCCCCCCAAGCACAAGTCCCGAGCCAAGATCGGCCAGCCGAAACGGTGTTATGCCATGTACCGGCAGAAGCCCCTGAAAAAGCCGGGGCAGAAAGGCGCCCAGTGCCGCTCCGGCACCAACCCCGATGACACCGCCGACACACCCGAGAAAGAGGACAATCAGCAGGTAATGTTGGTAGAGAAAGGAACTGGTTCCCCCAACCGTCCTGGTAATGGCAATGGTCTTCTCCTTCTGGCGCAACAATGCCTTGAGGCAGCTCTGCATTCCAAGTCCTGCCAGCAGCAAAGTAAAAATGGATATCAGGGAGAGAAAAAAGAGCAGATTATCGAAAAAGCGTTTCACGCCGGATTCTGCATCACGAAAGCTGTTGACCCGCTCCTGTCCCACGGCGGCCTGCTCCTGCAAACGCGCCGTGGTTTTGTCCAACAACCCGGGTTGGGCCAGTTGAAGCAGCATTTCATATTTGATCCGGGTACCTTTTTTCACCAGATCAATGCTCGTAAGATCCGCCGCCGCCACAAAAACACGGGGGCCGAAATTAAGCATATCCACCGGGCTGTCGGATTCATGCACAACTGTGTCGACAATACGAAGACGGGCACTGCCGACATCAATGCTCTGCCCCAGCTCCAGGCCAAGTCGTTGGAGAACATCGCCGGCCACCACGCATGTGCCGGGCGCAAGCCTTGCAGCAAGGCTTGCGCCGGAGGCAAGCTCCACCTTACCGTACAAGGGAAAATGCTCATCCACCGACTTGATATTGGCAAAAAGGGTTTTCTCCCTGGCTGCGCTGCGCACCACCGAATAAAATTCATGTACCATACTGGCCACGGCCAGGTCATTTTCGGTGAGTTCGGCGACTTCTGCAAGGAGCGGTTTGGAGAAGGGATAATTGGAGTGCAGGATGATATCGGCACCATGCAGCTCTCTGGCATCATTGAACAGGGAACGGTTGACACCAGCCTTAAAACTGTTGAGCGCCGACATGGTAGTCAGCGAAAGAGCAACGCAAAAGATAAAGATCAAACCGTGCTGCCAGCCATGGGCAAGTTCGCGGAAGAAAAATCTGGTATGAAACGTGGCGTTTTTTTTCACCTGCTGATTTTCCCGTCAAATAAACTGATGGTACGCTGGGCAAGAGAGGCAATCTCCGCGCTGTGCGTCGCCATGATCAAGGTGGTACTATACTCTCGCTGCATGTCCAGAAGCAGACCAACGATCTCGTCGCTGTTTCTGGAATCAAGATTGCCGGTGGGCTCATCGGCAAAAACAATCCTGGGATTGTTGATAAGTGCCCGGCAGAGTGCCACCCGCTGCTTCTCCCCCCCGGAAAGCTGCTGAGGGAAGTTTTGGCGACGCTGCCGCAGCCCGACCTTGTCAAGAAGCGCATCCGCCTTTTCCCGGGCCATGGCATCACCACAAAGCTCGGCCGGGAACATCACATTTTCCAGGGCATTGAGGGAAGGGATCAGATGAAAGGCCTGAAAGACAAATCCGGTTGTTGTGTTGCGTATTTCAGCGAGCTGGTCTTCTCCCAGCCCGGTAATATCACTGCCGTCAAGAATAATCCTGCCGCTGCTGGGCGTATCCAGCCCGGAGAGAAGGGTGAGAAGCGTTGTCTTGCCGCTGCCGCTGGTGCCGGCAATAACCACAAACTCGCCCTCGTGTACTTCAAGGGAGATATCATCGAGGATGACCATCTCCCTGTCGCCGATTGTGTATATTTTCGAGACGTTTTCCGTCTGTAAAATCGTCATGATGTGAGTCTCTTGTAAGAGATCAGTTCAGATGGCGTCGTAAAAACTCTTCATCTTCTTCGTTGCTTCAATTTATCTATCATTACGACGTACTCTAGTACGCCGAAATGA
>JBHEOR010000072.1:0-3527 GCA_046260685.1 Desulfopila sp. | reverse complement strand
TGATAATGATAATGGGCTGTATACAATCCGCATTGAATAACTTTTTAGGATGGCGTCGTAAAAACTCTTCATCCGAAGTCGGAGTTTATGCCCGCATGGGTGCTTATCTGCTTCGTTGCTGCGCGCCTCGAATATGAAGCTTTTTTCGTAGCCATCCCGCAAATAAAGGTTTTTACGAACTTGTCAGTTCAGCTTTTGCCGAAGATTATTGTCCAGAGCGTCAAGAAAGTCCTCCGTGCTCAGATAATGCTCTTCCCTCATGGCACTGCCATGGATACACAGCGCCAGATCCTTGGTCATCTGACCGGCCTCCACCGTGGCAACACAAACCTGTTCCAGCGTCTCGCAGAAGTCGATGAGCTGCCGGTTGCCATCGAGTTGACCGCGAAAGGCCAATCCCCGTGTCCAGGCAAAAATGGAGGCAATCGGGTTGGTCGAAGTCTTTTTCCCCTGCTGGTGCTGACGGTAATGCCTGGTCACCGTGCCATGTGCCGCCTCAGCCTCCATGGTCTTGCCGTCCGGAGTCACCAGCGTCGAGGTCATCAGTCCCAGCGAACCAAAACCCTGGGCCAGGGTATCGGACTGGACATCACCATCATAATTTTTACAGGCCCAGACAAACCCGCCATCCCATTTCAGGGCCGCGGCAACCATATCGTCGATCAGACGGTGCTCATAGGTGATACCGAGCGCATCCATTTTTTCCTTGTAATGCTCCTGGTAGACCTCTTCAAAAATATCCTTGAAGCGGCCGTCATATTTTTTCAGGATGGTATTCTTGGTCGACATGTAAAGCGGCCATTGCTTGTGTATGGCCTGGTTAAAGCAGGAATGGGCAAAGCCGTAAATGGAGGCATCTGTATTATACATCGACATCGCCACACCGCCGCCATCCTCAAACCGATAGACTTCATAACTTTCCGGCTCGCCACCTTCCGGCGTGAAGGTCATGGTCAGGGTTCCCTTACCCGGCACAACAATATCGGTGGCCCGGTACTGATCGCCGAAGGCATGACGGCCGATGCAGATGGGTTTCTTCCAGGTCGTCACCAATCGAGGCACGTTTTCGACAATTATCGGCTCCCGAAAGACGGTGCCGCCGATAATGTTGCGGATGGTACCGTTGGGCGAGCGCCACATCCGTTTCAAGCCAAACTCTTCGACCCTTGCTTCATCCGGAGTGATAGTTGCGCATTTTATACCCACACCGTACTGCTGAATCGCCCTGGCGGCATCAATGGTTACCTGGTCATCTGTTTCATCACGTTTTTCCATGCCGAGATCGTAATATTGTATATCCAGATCGACATAGGGATAAATCAGTTTCTCTTTTATGTCCTGCCAAATGACGCGCGTCATTTCATCGCCATCGAGCTCCACCACCGGATTTGCAACCTGTATTTTTTTCATGATCCTACTATTTTTAAATTGAATATTTAGTAACTCTACAGGAGCACCCCATCTTGTCCCATTTGAGCCTTCTCGTAGAGCACACGCATGCTTCAAAGTCCCAAATGAGCCAATATGGAGCACTCCTGAACAGTTACAACTTGGTGGTTATGCCAATCTGGTGCTCCCACCTGTAGAGTTACAATATTGGATGCTGCAGCATTTTATTATAATAAACATTTATCACTGGTTTAGGTAGCTGAAAGCCACTATGCGGCGTTTAAGGGTTTCCTTCAGCTTTAAAGACGGGCGAATTACCTGATTTTCCATCCAGCTTAAAACAGATCGCATTTCATTAATAAATCCTCCTGCCCGACAATGCCAACCAGCTTGCCACAATCTTCCACAGGTGTTCTACGGATACCAAAGCGTATCATAAGCCGGCAGACATATCTCAGATCCATGTCCGATGGAACTGTCACAACAGGTTTGGACATAATTTCATAGACATGCGCCGACCCTGGTTTTTTATCAGCGAGAACTTCGGCCCGAATGATATCCTGGGCAACGACAAGGCCCCATGCATCATCACCGTTTCGCTTCTCCACGATGAGTGTCGTGGTATTCTCTTTGCGCATAATAGCCGCGGCCTCCGAGACGGTAGCCATACCATCGATATAGTGAACAGCCGTATCCATTACATCTTTGGCTCTGACAAATGGTTTTCTGGTGGCAGTCATAGCGCCCTCTTCAGTTTCATTTATAGATATTGATTCCTGACCTCATCCTTAAAGCGTTCTATCTGACTTTCAAGACCAATGACCTGGTCCACCGGTAGGACAAAGGCAATGCCGGTGCCCGGTTTATCAAAACGTCCTGCCCTGCCCACGGCTTCGAGCACCGGGTCGACCAGATGCTCCTCAATAAGAAACAGGATAATATCGGTCTGCGCCTCCAGGGAAAGGCCAAAAAAGGTCTTGGCCTCACGAATACCGGTACCACGGGCTGGAATAATTGTCGCCCCGGTGGCTCCACCCTTTTTACCGGCATCAACGACAACGTCGGAGATATCCGTTTTGACGCTTGCCAAAATCATTTTAAACCGCATGCCGCTCCTCCTTCGATTGTTTTTTACTACGCCGCCTGCTCCAGACCCCATATTGAGCATATCCCATAACCGAGATTATGGGAAACAGGCAAACCAGGGCTATAAGACCAAAACCGTCCAGAGCCGGGTCACGCCCCGGAACCGCCTCCGACAACCCCAATCCCAACGCCGCCACAATCGGTACCGTCACCGTCGAGGTTGTGACGCCGCCGGAATCATAGGCCAGCGCAATTATCTGTTTCGGGGCAAAGATAGTCTGCACTATTACGATAACATATCCGCTAAGAATATAAATAAAGAGCGGCGAGCCATGCACAATACGAAACGTCCCGAGGGCAATTCCCACGGCGGCACCTACGGCAACAGCAATGCGCAGTCCAAGTCGGTCAATTGTTCCGGCAGAGACCTCATGAGCCTTGTGTGCCACCGCAATAAGGGAAGGCTCGGCTATGGTCGTGGCAAAACCAATCATAGCGGCAAAACAATATATCCAGCCATAGGATGTCCATGAAGAAACCGGTGCGCTATTTTTGACACCGGTGAGAAACTCGGGATCGCTCAACTGTGCCGCCATGGTCTGCCCCAGAGGGAACAGCGCCATATCGAGGCCGACCAGAAAAAATGCCAGACCGACAATGACATAAACAACACCAACCACCACTCGCCGCAACCGGGGTATCGGCTGGCGCAGCACCAGCAGCTGAAAACCGACGATGAGTCCCAGAATGGGCAACACTCAGGCGCAACCCCAGGGCATAGGGAGCAATAGAGGCGCTTTCAATCAAATTGCTTTCTGCGGCAATTTCGCCGGATTCTCTGGCAATGGCAATAAGCGCCGGTTCGGCAATGGTTGTGGAAAAGCCGAGCAGAAAGGCAAACAACAGCAGCCACAGCAGGCTGCCCTTGCGCGCCAGGGCCTGGGCCAGAGACTCACCGATGGGAAACAGCGCCATTTCCAACCCCTGCACAAAGAGGCTCAACCCCAGAACAACCAGAATACTACCAAAGAGAACCTCGCCCAGATTGGGTA
>JBHEOR010000071.1:0-13465 GCA_046260685.1 Desulfopila sp. | reverse complement strand
CAGGTGGGAGCACCAAATTGGCATAACCACCGAGTTGTAACTGTTCAGGAGTGCTCTATATTGGCTCATTTGGGACTTCGAAGCATTCGTGTGCTCTACGAGAAGGCTTAAATGGGACAAGATGGGGTGCTCCTGTAGAGTTACTTTCAAACGAGCTTACTGAGAATGAGGCGTGAACGATTCATATCGGAAGTAAAGAGTGTGATTGCGGGAAAGAGGAGATCATGCTATACGGGGGCAGCAAAATGTATTACCGTAGTGATAGTAGGCGCGGAGTATATGTATGGTGAAAGCTATTTGGGAAAAAACGCCGCACAGGAAAACCGGCGAGGGAATGACGGGATTGCATGTATGGCAAAAAAAAAGACTGCTTATCCCTGGTGGGACAACAGTCTTTGATTTTTTTGCATACTCTGCATTGGTGCCGAAGAGAAGACTCGAACTTCCACGAGGATACCCCCACTAGACCCTGAACCTAGCGCGTCTACCAATTCCGCCACTTCGGCAACATCCAGGAATATGCTTTGTGGCGTTGTTTTTGTCAAGTGTTTCTTGCAGCTCTTTGTTAATAAAACGCATTTTTTATGAGACTCCATGAAAATCATACGAAGTATAGATGACATACACGACCATTTCACGAATCCGTGCGTCACCATAGGCAACTTTGACGGTGTCCATCTCGGCCATCAGCGTCTTTTTGAGGCGGTTGAGCAGCGAGCGGAGCATCTTCAGGGGACCAGCATTGCCATAACCTTCGATCCACACCCTCTTCAGGTACTCAAGCCTGGAGGGATAAAGCTGATCTCCACCATTGATCAGAAAATAGAGCTCATTGAGCTTTCCGGCATTGATGTGTTGATTGTCATTCCTTTTGATCTTGCGTTTTCCGCCACCACGGCGGAATCATTTGTTGATGAGGTTCTCATCAAGCGCATTGGAGTGCAGGAACTGTTCGTCGGATATGATTATGCTTTTGGCAAGGGGAGAACCGGCAATATAGATTTTTTGCAGGGGCAGGGCCGGCTGAAGGGGTTTTCAGTCACTGTTATAGAGGCCCATTATCAGCAGGACGTGCTCATCAGCTCGACCAAAATCCGGCAATTGGTGGCGCAGGGCAGGATGGTGGAAACCAGGCAGCTGCTTGGCCGCTATTACCAGTTTCGCGGGGTTGTGCAGCGCGGCAAACAGCGGGGCGGCAGAGAAATCGGCTATCCCACTGCTAATCTGCATATTTCGGAAGAAGATCTGGTGCCTCGCCGCGGTGTGTATGTCTGCCAGGTTGTCAGCGAGGATGTCTGTTACGGCGGGGTCATCAATATAGGCTACAATCCCACCTTCGGCGAAGAAACGCTTATTGCCGAAACCTATATCTTCGATTTCAACCGTGATATTTATGGCAAGCCGATCCGTGTCAACCTCATTAAATACCTTAGAGGTGAGAAGCGCTATGACAATATTGAGGAATTGGCGCGGCAGATATCACTTGATGTTGTGCAGGCCAGGGAAGTTTTGGAGCAGGCAGGCGAGGAAGGGCGGCGCTATGTGTGGTAAACGCGCAGCGGCATGCCCGTTGTACTGCTGTTACTGGTGCGGTGCTGTTACTTTATGCTTGCATGTCACCCCAGGGTGTCTATAGTATGTCGGCCTTATGACTTGAGAAAACAATATGAAGATTCTATAGAGGGATAAAAATGGCGGAAAATACGCAGGAAGATATTGCAAAGGTAATAGAGGAGCTTGAAGCGCAGATACAGGAGAGCCCGGAAAATGTGATCGCCCATCACCACCTCGGCTTGGTCTACATGAAGGCCGGCAGGGCCGATGAGGCCATTGCATCGCTGGAGCAGGCGATCACTCTGGACCCTTTGTCTTCGGAAAGCCTCATAAACCTTGGAGCTCTCTATTTTGGCAAGGGTGATCTGGCCCGTGCCCAGGAGCTCAATGAACGAGCAGTGAAGGTGCTGCCCCAGTCGGCCCAGGCACATGCCAATCTCGGTCTTATCCGGCAGCAGCAGAATGAGGTGGAAAAGGCCATAGAATCTTACGAAAAGGCGGCCAAGTATGACCCTAATCTGGCCAGTGTCTGGATGAATTTAACCTCTGTTCTTACAATGAAGGGGGAGGATGCGCGAGCTTTGAAGGCCGCCGGGAAGGGTGTTGAGCTGCAACCTGATTCACCGCTTGCCCATAACAATCTGGCAGTCGCTCTCTATTTCAGCGAAGACTTTAAAAGTGCCAAGAATGCCATGGACAAGGCTGAAGAGCTGGGATATTCCGTCGATCCCAATTTCAAAAGCAGCCTTGAGTCGAAATTGGGCTGAGAGGAGCGTGGAGTTGAGAAGTTATATGCCGGCATGTGCCGGTGCGGCCGGCAAGTGATTGTGGAGGAACATGAAGAAAATGATCATCAAACGCCCCCCCTGGTGCCCCTTTTGCGGTCAGAGGGTTGGCAAAGCCACCGACGCGCCCCAGCGAAAAATGAATGAATTTCCGGTGGGGCGTTGCCAGTGTGGGGCGATATATACCTGTGATGTCACAGGACATAGTGTTGGAGCTGCCATGGTTGAGACCCTGGTTTTTGCCTGTGGCGATAATGCTGATCTGGCCTGGGAGCTGCTCCCGGAAGAGGATTACCTTACCGGCAGGGTGGAGAATTACGATGAGATCACGCATCAGGTTGTGGACACCGGCAATCTGGATGGCCGTCCGGTCCGTGGAGTGCTCTATTTTGTAAGGCTGCACACCGAGATGTCGCAGCTGGTAGGGCGGCTTAGCGAGAAAAAGCAGGAAAAACTGGATGCTCTTCCACGGCAGGCTGCTCCAGCCACGACGGTGATGGCGCCTCCCGATCCCAGACGAACAAAAGCCAGGGCATCAAAGAAAATGGTTGAGCAGCTGGCGGATGCGGCAGACGTTGAGGGGTTGATTGCGCTTTGCTACGATGATAAGAAGACCCTGCGTCTGCTGCAGCGCAGACTCTATGATCCCCTTGAGGAAAACCGCTGGAAAACCGCCTGGCTTATCGGAGAGGTCTGTGCCGGTGTGTCGGATCACGATCCGGGACAGGTTTCCGAGCTTCTTCACAGGTTTTTTGAGGCCTGTTCCGATTCGGCTGCCGCCAACTGGGGAATGGTGGAGACTTTGGGAGCTGTTATAGCCGGGCGCCCCGACATTTATGGTGCGTTTACCAAGCATTTGTTGAACTACCTTGGCGATGATTCTACTCAGGCGCAGGTAATTTGGTCCATGGGGGAGATTGCCAAGTTACGCCCCGATCTCATTCGAGAGACGCCATTTTTTAACGTATTCCACTTTCTCGAGCATCCAAGGGCCGATGTCCGTGGCCTTGTAGCACGCCTGTTCGGCAGAATACGGGCCACCGAAGTTGCTGTTCAGCTCATGAGCCTTAGTGAAGACAACGCCGCGATAACGATCTGGGAAGATGGCAAGGCTGTGCCAACAACGGTTGGCCGGGAGGCGGCACAAGCAATACAAGCGATTCATGGAGAAAAATGATATGGGTGATTCAATACAGCAGTTTGACGAAATAGTGCCAATGGACCAGAACAGCGGTCACAAAGAGGAAAAGGATCCTCTTCAGGCGGAATACAAGCATGGCAAGGCCTTGCTCGAACGCGGTGAAACCGGGCCTGCCGCTATGGCCCTGCATAATGCGCTGGTCGGATTTCAGGAGAAAAACGATGAAAATGGTATTGCCAATGCGTCACATCAACTGGCGTTAACGTGCATTACGTGTCAAGACTATGACAACGCACTTCTTCACCTTGAACGGGCCGAGAAAATTTGTGACAAACTTGGTGATCCCATGAGCCTGGTTGCACTTTCCAAGCAGTTTATTGTTGTTTATACTGCAACAGGGCAGTATAAACAAGCCATTGAGCGGAGCCTGGGACTGCTTGATCATTACAAGGGGAACAACGACCCCAAGGGCAGTGTGGAGATAATAGAGCGTATGGCCGAGATATATCAACGGTCCCACGACATGGACAAAGCCGTCAATGCTTATGCGACCATTGCTTCTATCCACCGCAATTATAAGCATCACAATATTGCGGCAGAGTATCAGAAAAAGGCCGATGCACTCAAAAACAATGGCTGACACAGGGCAGGTGGGTGATGTTTACCGGTTTAATTGAAGGCACAGGCAAACTCCAGGAGAGAAAAAACGCGGGAGGAGGCCTGAGTTTGCGCTTTGAAACCGACTTTGATCTCAATGATCCCGTGGAGGGCGAATCGGTGGCCATCAACGGTATCTGTCTCACCGCTTATGCCATGGACACCAGGAGATTCTCCGTTGATGTTTCTCCTGAGAGTGTATCTCGTTCCACACTCGGTGCACTGGGCGTTGGGGGGCGGGTCAATATGGAGCGGGCCCTCAAACTCTCTGATCGTCTTGGCGGTCATATCGTTTCGGGCCACGTTGACTGTACCGCCAGGATCAGCGGCATTGAAACCAAGGGTGATTTTACCCTGTTTTCTTTTGTTCTGGGGGACAAGCTGGAGCGCTATGTCATTGAAAAAGGTTCCATCACCATTGACGGAATAAGTTTGACGGTCAACAGATGCCGGGGCCGTGAGTTCTCGGTTTCCATCATACCACATACGCTCCAGGCAACCACTCTGGGAGAGTGGCGTAAAGGAAGCGAGGTCAATATAGAGGTTGACATTATAGGCAAGTATGTGGAGAAAATGGTGCGTGCCGGTATCGACGGCACGATAAACGGCACAAGTGATATTAAGCCGGGCTTTCTGGCGGAGCATGGTTTTTATTAAGAATAAACTGCCGGCTTTTAGGTATTTGCTTCTACCTAACAAACTCATTAAATAACTGTAAATACCTATTGTATGTTTTTTTTGATTACCAACAAAACGCAGCTGATCGACCCAGGAGTCCACCGTGCTGTTTTCATGGGACGCCATAACCCCATCCCTGGGGGCTTATCTGCAGCCGTCCGGGCGCAGATACCCATGAAAACAACACGGCGGACTCCTTGCCCTTGAGTGGACCCTAAAGGTCGGGTTCGCCCGGTTGTGTCGCTGAAGAGGTACAAAAAAAGAGGATTCGTTCGAGTTCGAGAACCGGCGGAAAAATTTTGGCAGCGCTTTGTGTCGATGTTGCAACGGTGCTATCAATACTAGAATATTACAAGAAATGTGTGAATGTTATGCCAGTAAGTCCAATTGAAGATGTACTTGAAGATATCAAAGCGGGAAAGATGGTCATTCTGGTCGATGATGAAGATCGTGAAAACGAAGGTGATCTTTGCATGGCTGCTGAGTTTGTCACCCCCGAAGCCATCAATTTCATGGCGACGCATGGTCGCGGCCTGGTCTGTCTTACCATGACACCGGACATAATCGAACAGCTTGATCTGCCGATGATGGTTTCACAGAACAAATCACCCTTCGGCACAGGGTTTACCGTCAGTATTGAGGCGAGAACCGGGGTGTCCACCGGCATTTCGGCAGCAGATCGTGCCAGAACCATCGAGGCTGCGGTTGCTCTTGACGCCAAGCCCTATGACATTATCAGTCCGGGCCACATCTTTCCTCTGAAGGCAAGAAAAGGCGGAGTGCTTGTGCGCACCGGCCAGACCGAAGGGTCCGTTGATCTGGCGAGATTGGCGGGATTGCGCACCGCCGGAGTTATTTGTGAGATCATGAATGAAGATGGTACAATGGCAAGAATGCCCGATCTCGAGGTTTTCGCCAAAGAGCATGATCTTAAAATCGCCACCATTGCCGATCTAGTGGCCTACCGGTTGCGCCGGGATGTTTTGGTGCATCGGGCTGCTGAAGCACGTGTGCCGACATCCATTGCCGGAGAATTTCGGGCCATAGTCTATACCAATGATGTTGATGAATTTGAACATATTGCCCTGGTCAAGGGAGAGATAGACCCGGAGCAGCAGGTACTCGTCCGAGTTCATTCGGAATGCCTCACCGGAGACGTCTTCGGTTCTTCCAGGTGCGATTGCGGTCTGCAGCTCAACGCCGCAATGCGCATGGTTGAGCAGGAAGGCAGCGGTGTTATCTTGTATATGCGCCAGGAGGGCCGCGGTATCGGTCTTGTCAATAAACTCAAGGCCTATCAGCTACAGGATGAAGAGCATATGGATACCGTCGAGGCCAATATCAAGCTTGGCTTCAAACCGGATTTACGCAATTACGGCATTGGCGCGCAGATTTTGCGGGACATCGGTGTCAAGAAAATGGGATTGTTGACCAATAACCCCAAGAAGATCATTGGGCTTGAAGGCTACGGCATAGAGGTCGTTTGCAGGCTTCCGCTGGAGATGGAGGCCAACCAGGAAAGCAAGGATTATCTGTTGTGCAAGCGCGATCGAATGGGACATCTCATCGAGATGGACGATGAGTGATTGCAGGTCATTCCCGGTTTTTCCGGGGCGTATTAATTGTATCATGGTTGTATCATGGTTGTATCATTTTTATTCAAGGTGACCCCAAGACAGGGTAGAATACTATGGCGAATATACTGGAAGGAAATCTTAATGCTGAAGGGAAGAAATTTGCTATTGTTATAGCACGTTTTAATTCATTTATTTCTGATAAATTGCTTGAAGGAGCAATGGATACTTTGATCCGATCCGGGGCGGTACAAAATGATATTGATATCGCCAGGGTTCCGGGAGCCTTCGAAATACCGCTTGTAGCAAAAAAATTCGCCGATTCACAGAAATATGATGCGGTGATCTGTCTTGGTACCATTATCCGCGGGGCAACACCGCATTTTGATGTGGTGGTCAATGAAGCTTCCAAAGGTTGCGCCCAGGTGGGTCTGGACAGTGGTGTGCCGGTGCTGTTTGGTGTGTTGACAACCGAAACCATCGAACAGGCGATAGAGCGGGCCGGGACCAAAGCCGGGAATAAAGGCTCGGAAGTTGCCGTTGCCGCCATTGAGATGGCTAACCTGGTTGACGGTCTCAATTAATTTATAAGGCGTCCGCGATATTTCAACATTTCAGCATTTCAGGAGCGGGTCCGTGGCCCGAGCCATTTCCTCTCTATAGTATGATGGGCACACGAAGAAAAGCGCGCGAAGCAGCACTGCAGTTCCTTTTTCAGGAGGATTTTTGCGCCAGTCAACATCCTGATATGTCCGAATTATTACAAAAGCTTGAATTGTTTTGTGATCTTTACCAGGTGAGCAAAAAAGCCAGGGAGTATACCCTGCAATTGCTGCAGCAGACCCTGAGTGATCGTTCGGGTATCGACGCAATTATCCGTCGCTGCGCCACCAACTGGCGCCTTGAGCGTATAGCCTGCACAGAGCGCAACATCTTGCGCATAGCCGTCTGCGAAATGGTGCATAGTGAGGATGTAGCGCCGCAGGTTGCCATAAATGAGGCTGTGGAAATTGCCAAACGATTTGGGACCAGCGAGTCCCCTTCATTTATCAACGGCATTCTCGATGCCGTAAAAAAAGATCTTCTTGCCGGGTAATGCCTTTTCCCGGTTGCCAAACAGATCAACTTGCAGATCAACTTGCTTTTTTATCATTTTCCTATTACACATGTGGGTCTGGGTGATGGTTCCTTTTAACTGGATGATACCACACCTGTTATTTTCAAGGGAAAGTATCCGTTACCCTCCAGGGTAAATGCGGCAAGAGATATGCGGTACCTTAATCCATCTGAATCCATCTCGCTGGCCATGATTATATGGAGGAGGTGGCAGTACAGGCAGGAGTTATTTGTAATATGGCCCAGGCAAATATAAAAAAACGCCCCAGTCTCCAGCAGGAACTCATAGCCGTTCTGGGGGTGTTTGTTTCCATTTTTCTCACCTTAAGCCTTCTTTCACATACCATGGCCACCGACGGTAACTGGTGTGGCGAAATAGGACTGCTGGTGGCCCAGTTTCTTGTCGGATTTACGGGGTATGGCTCCTATATGCTTGCCTTCCTTGTGTTCCTGTTGTCTTTATTGTTCTTCAAGCCTGCGATGTCGTTCGAGCGTTTACCCCAGGTGACCGTCGGGGTGAGCTGTGCCGTCATATCGTTTTGTGCTCTGTTGTCCTCATTTTCGCTGTATCAGGCGGGCTATGTTGAAATCGGCGGGTTTCTCGGCAGATCCGTTTTTTCCTTGATGAACTCGGTAGTGGGCGGGCCTGGTGCAGTTCTCTCGTTGTCGCTGCTTTTTCTTGTTTCATTAATGCTCTCCACCCGGTTCTCCCCGTACCGGCTCATTGCTCTGCTTTGGAAATTGGTGCGCGGGACCTGTGTTTTTTTCTACAGAGTTCTGGTGCGGGGCAGGCAGAAAAGGCGTGTTCGCCGGGAAAGCAAAAAGCAGGCGGCGGCGCAGAAACGGCAATCAGACAAGCAGCAGGAAACGCAGCAACAGCAACCCGGGCAACAGGCCGCGGCAGGTGCGCAGACTGAAAAGAAAGTTGAGCCTGCTGTGCCAAAGGTCAATGAGCGTGTTAAGACTGATACCCCGGAGAGTGAGGAAGAATTTGCGCTCAAGCCGGTGGCGCGCGGTGACTGGAAGATCCCTCCCATTTCTTTGCTCCGCAAAAATACCCAGGAGGCCAGGGAGGTTGAAAAAGAAACCTATTATACAATTTCTAAAAAGCTGGAGCAGAAACTCAAAAACTTTGGTGTTTCCGGGACAGTTGTGGGCATTTCACCGGGCCCGGTGGTGACGACCTATGAGTATTCTCCCGCTCCTGGAATTAAAATAAATAAAATTGCAGGACTGGCCGATGATCTTGCTTTGGGGCTCAAGGCCCAATCGGTCAGGGTTGTCGGCTCAATACCCGGCAAGGCAGCTCTGGGGATAGAAATCCCCAACGATGACAGGCAAATTGTCTACATACGTGATATGCTGTCCTCGGAGGCCTATCGACAGAGTACCGGTAAGCTCACCATTGCCCTGGGCCTTGATGTTGTCGGCAATACCGCCCTGGCCGATCTCTCTAAAATGCCCCATCTGTTGATAGCCGGGGCTACTGGTGCCGGAAAAAGTGTTGCCATCAATACTATAATTTCTTCTATCCTGTTTAATGCCACTCCCGAAGAAGTGCGCATTTTGATGATTGATCCCAAGCGGATCGAACTTTCCGGATATGAAGGAATTCCGCATCTGCTCCATCCCGTTGTCGTTGAGCCTAAACAGGCCTCCAAGGCACTGTTCTGGGCGGTACGTGAAATGGAGAGACGTTATCGAATGCTTGAAGAGGCCAAGGTGAAAGGCTTTGATAGTTATAACGAGACCGCTGAAGAGAAAATGCCCTATATCGTCATCATTGTCGATGAGCTTGCCGACTTGATGATGGTGGCTTCCAAGGATGTCGAAGGTGCCATTGCTCGACTGGCCCAGATGGCCCGGGCAGCCGGCATCCACCTGATACTTGCGACGCAGCGGCCTTCCGTCGATGTGTTGACCGGTCTTATCAAGGCCAATTTTCCCACACGACTCTCCTTTAAGGTCTCTTCAAAGGTTGATTCAAGAACGATTCTCGACACATCCGGAGCCGAACATCTCCTTGGAGCCGGGGATATGCTCTATCTGCCGCCGGGCAGCAGCTCGTTGAAAAGGATCCACGGCGCCTATATTTCCGAGGCGGAGACCAGCGGGCTTATCGAGTTCTGGAAAAAGCAGGGAGCGGCTCTGTACGACGAGGCGGTTATTGAGGAGGTCGAAGGAGCAGCAGATGCAGAATCGAATGCAAGCGCAGAGGATTACGACGATAGGTATGACGAGGCCGTCGCCGCTGTATGTGATGCCGGCGGCGCTTCAATTTCCATGGTGCAGCGTCGCCTGCGCATTGGGTATAACAGAGCAGCCAGGATGATAGAAAAAATGGAACAGGAAGGCATTGTCGGCCCGCCGGATGGATCCAAACCACGTGAAGTATTGGTACGTAGTGACTATGACTGATGCATGGGTTTCACCAGTGTCGAATTTTCTTGACAATTATAGAGCAACAAATTATAAAAAGATCGTAAAAATGAGTCACCGTTCATTTTTTTTAGGAAACTGTGACAAGGTTTATTTTTGATATGTAAAACAGATTGTTGGACCGTTCAACAGTAAGCTGTGTCTGAAGTTTTAAAGTTGTTAAAATACATTTGTTTAAGTTAATTGGGTCCTGCATGGGCAGGATCACAACAGTTAAAACAAACTGAGGAGGTAGTTGAATGCCAAGTTATGTAGATCCTACCAAATGCGACGGTTGCAAAGGCGGAGACAAAACCGCATGCATGTACATCTGTCCCAACGATTTGATGGTTTTGAACGTTGAGGAGATGCAGGCGTATAATCAAGAGCCGGATGCTTGCTGGGAATGCTATTCCTGTGTAAAGATTTGTCCACAGGGTGCAGTTTTTATACGTGGCTACGATGATTTCGTGCCCATGGGCGGTCAGGTTCATCCATTGAGATCATCTGATTCCATCATGTGGACTGTCAAGTTCCGCAGTGGTGCAATGAAGCGTTTCAAGTTCCCTATTCGCACAACTGCTGAGGGCGCTGCCAACGGTTATGTCGGTGAGAAAGGTGCAAGTCTGGACGACGAATGTCTGCTTCTTGAGGCAGATCTTCCAACTCCCAAGTAAGACCTGGTAACATCGTCTAATCGAAAATCAAATCGAATTCAAATCTTTATGCTATAAGGAGATTTTAATATGGCATTACCAAATAAACCGAAAGGTGAATTAAAAGCCGTAGCCAATCCGGAAGTAGTTGAGCAGGACGTGGACGTCCTGATCATAGGTGGTGGTATGGCAGCGTGCGGGACTGCTTTTGAAATCAAGAAGTGGGCTCCGGAAGATCTGAAAATCACTCTGGTCGACAAGGCATCCCTGGAACGTTCAGGTGCCGTAGCACAGGGTCTTTCAGCAATTAATACCTACATTGGCGAAAACCCCATTGAGAACTATGTAAAAATGGTTCGCAACGATCTTATGGGCGTTGTTCGTGAGGACCTCATATATGATTGTGGCCGTCACGTCGATGAGTCCGTTAAACTCTTTGAGGAATGGGGACTGCCCGTCTGGAAAAAAGACGATCAGGGTGAGAATCTCGACGGTGCCAAGCCGGCCCAGACCCTGCGTGAAGGTGGAACCCCGGTCCGTACAGGCAAGTGGCAGATCATGATCAATGGTGAGTCCTACAAGTGCATCGTGGCAGAGCCTGCCGCAACCGCCCTTGGTGCGGACAACATCATCGAGCGTGTCTTTATCGTCAAGCTTCTGCTCGACAAAAACAAGCCCAATCAGATCGCCGGTGCTGCAGGATTCTCCACCCGCGAGAACAAAGTATATGTTTTCCGCTGCAAGACCGCTCTTATTGCCTGCGGTGGTGCTGTTAATATCTTCCGTCCACGCTCAACCGGCGAAGGTAAGGGCCGTGCCTGGTATCCCGTATGGAATGCCGGTTCCACCTACACCCTGGCGGCAGAGGTTGGTGCTACACTGACCATGATGGAGAACCGTTTCACGCCGGCCCGTTTTAAAGATGGGTACGGCCCTGTCGGCGCCTGGTTCCTGCTCTTCAAGGCCAAAGTGTCCAATGGTCTTGGTGAGTTCTATGCCAACGCTGATTCCGCTGCGGAAGAGCTCAACAACTATATGCCCTACGGCGGATCCCCGGTCACACCGACCTGCCTGCGTAACCACCTCATGATCAAAGAGCTCAGAGCTGGTCGCGGCCCGATTTACATGGCCACCGATGTCGCCCTGAACGCCTTATTCGACCAGCGTAAAGAAGCCGGTATGGATGAAAAGTCGCTGAAGAAATTCTGGAAGCATCTTGAGTCCGAGGCATGGGAAGACTTTCTTGATATGTCCGTTGGCCAGGCTGGACTGTGGGCTGGTATGGACATCGAGCCTGAGAAAGTTGGTTCCGAGATTATGCCGACCGAGCCCTACATGCTGGGCTCTCACTCTGGCTGCTGCGGAATCTGGACCTCAGGTCCGGATGAAGACTGGGTACCCGATGTGCAGAATGACTCCCGCGTTCATAAGTACAAGTGGGGCTACAACCGTATGACAACCGTCGACGGTCTGTTCACTGCTGGAGATGGTGTTGGTGCTTCCGGTCATAAGTTCTCCTCCGGATCCCATGCCGAGGGTCGTATTTGTGCCAAGCAGATGGTTAAATTCTGTCGTGATAACGATTTCACTCCTGAGCTCAAGGTTTCCGCCCAGGAAATCGCCGATGAGATTTATGCCCCCGTCAGGCGGTATCAGGAATTTGTCGGCGCTTCTAACGCTGCAGATGTCAATCCCAACTACTGCAAACCTTCCGGCTTGATGATGCGTCTGATGAAAGCTACCGATGAGTACGGTGGTGGTGTCGCAACCTACTATATGACTTCAGGCAAGCTTCTCAATATCTGTCTTGACCTTCTAAGACTGCTCCGCGAGGATGCCGCCAAGATGGCCGCGGGTGATCTCCACGAGCTGCTTCGCTGCTGGGAGAACTACCACCGCATCTGGTGTGTTGAGGCTCACATCCGTCATATCGAATTCCGTAAGGAATCCCGCTATCCAGGTTTCTACTACAGGTCTGATTATCCCTCCATTGACGATGACAACTGGAAGTGCTTCGTTAACTCTACCTTCAATCCTGAGAGCAAGGAATGGAATGTCGAGAAGGTCGAGGTTCAAAGCATCATTGAGACCGAGCCCTGGCTGTAATGAGCAGGTTCTAAGCCACTAATATGATGTACAAAATCTCCAGGGGCCACGGGCTCCTGGAGATTTTTTCTATGCGGCCGTGTTGGTTGATGAGATGCCAAGATGCCAGTTCATCTTAGCATTTTGTGAGTCAATAGGGTAAAACTCAGAAATCAATTCTGAGCAGCAGTTCCATGTTTGATATTGCCGGTGTTAACCTCAGGGAGAACCGGTGCCAGAGTATCAATAGAACATATTTTAAGAGTAACAATGGAGGAAAGTATGACTGACGAGCAAGGCACCTCGGGTGCAATTTTGGTCGTAGGCGGTGGAATCAGTGGGCTGACGGCAGCTCTTGAAGCCGCGGAAGTCGGAAGTGATGTTTTTCTGATTGATAAGAACGCATATTTTGGTGGTCGCGTTGCTCAGCTCAATCAGTATTTCCCCAAGCTTTGTCCACCGAGCTGCGGGCTTGAAATAAATTTCCGTCGAATTAAGGATAATCGCAAGATCAGGACCTACACTATGACAACGGTTAAGTCTGTTAGTGGCGGTCCCGGCAACTACGAGGTCACTCTCGAGATAGCGCCCCGATATGTCAACAGCAACTGCACCGCCTGCGGCGACTGCGCTGCTGCATGCCCCGATATGATTGACAACGAATTCAATTTTGGTATGAACAAGACGACTGCTGCCTATCTGCCCCATGAAATGGCCTTCCCGCGGCGTTATGTTATTCACAAAGCAGGCCTCTCCGCAGAGGGTGCCGAAGCCGTCAAGGCTTCCTGCAAATATAACGCG
>JBHEOR010000070.1:0-13500 GCA_046260685.1 Desulfopila sp. | reverse complement strand
GGGCAACAGGACATGGACCGGCCCGGAACCGAGGTCCTCTGGCATGCCCGGCTGGTGCTTGCCATCGCCGAACTGCTCGACCGCGAAGAAGAAGAGGTGGCCCGCGCCATGGCTTTTCTGGAAGAAAGCGAAACGGATCTTTTTGACAGACTCAAGGGAGAGATGGGCGACCATGAGACCGATCATGAGACCGACCATGAGACCGATCATGAGACCGACCATGAGACCGACCTGAGCCACCATGATCTGGGCAAGATACCGGCCAGGATGAACCAGCCGCGGCCTGACTCCATCGCCAAGCGTTTGCGGGCCTGGTTCAGAATGATTGATG
Organism: Desulfopila sp.; assembly: GCA_046260685.1. Taxonomy (GTDB): domain Bacteria; phylum Desulfobacterota; class Desulfobulbia; order Desulfobulbales; family Desulfocapsaceae; genus Desulfopila_A. The sequence continues at coordinate 13,169 of JBHEOR010000070.1, read as the reverse complement.
GCGCCGCACTCCCCCACTGCCCCATCTGGTCCACTACGAGGCAGGAAGTTGTCGATATTGTCGTGGAAAACCATGAGAGAAAACATGGCGATGAGCCGCATCACATTGCTGCAATACCGCTGCCGGGAAAAACGGCAGGCAACCAGCCGGCAAGTACCGCAACAATCACCCACTTCCATGAACTGTTTCAGGACCGCCTCGGTTCCCTGGTCGCCATGTTGACGGACTCCGCCACCACCTTGGCACAAGAAAAAAGCTTCCTTGCGGCCGTCGGCGACTATACCACAGCGCTGGACAGCCGCTATCCGGAGGAACACCATGGCAGGATTGAGGTACATTTTTACCGCTGCCGGGGACCGCTGTCGGACTATTCCGGGACCCATCCTGCAACACCGCAGGGTGAGGCTCTTCTGGCATTCTTCTCCCTGTAGGCAGTTACAACTGAGGAACGCAGCGTAAATTGACGAGAAAAGCAGAGGGCGCTCGGCAATACTTTTCCTGATTATCGACAATGCTCGGTTGGGAGTACGAGAGGGAAGGAGTACTTCACATGTTGGTTTCATGGGTATCTGCAGCCTGGACGGCTGCGGCTAAGCCCCCAGGGATGGGTTTATGGCGTCCCTTGAAAACAACATGTGATGTACTCCTGGGTCGATTAGCTGCTTTATGTCGGTTTCCTGCTAACACGCCCGCTAAGGGTCTGTCATAGGACTATTTACCGCATCCAAATTAGTCACAGCAGGTGTAGGGATTAATGGTCATCACCGGACATGGAGCCGACTTCACCACCTTATCGGCAACACTGCCGAACATGACACGTTCCAGCCCCTTGTACCCATGAGTCCCCATGACGATCATGTCCCCGCCTTCTTCGGCGGAATACTCGACAATCTTTTCGGCAACATCCCCCACCAGCACCTTGCTCAGCACTTGCACACCGGCTTTCTCGAGATAGGCGGAATGCTCCTTGCAAAATGACTCCATCTGCTCCTCGGCACCAACGAAGAGCTCATGTTCGATATTGGGAACATTCATCTGCGGAACAAAAAAACCTGAATAATCCTCAAAGTTCTGCACGATAAATATGACATGAAGAGTGGCACCGAATGTTTGGGCCATATAGGCAGCCGATTCCACCACCAGCCCGGCATTATCGGAAAAATCGATTGGGGTAATAACCGTTTTAATTGCATTCATCTTCTTCATGGCTCCTCCTCTGCAGAAATGTGCTCAACACTGATAGAATGGCAATAGCGGCATCCGCATTCTTACGCCACTTCATACTTGGCCTTTCACCTTCCCAAGTTCTACAATAATTATCGCACAGGCGCTTTGCAAATGCAAGACGGCTACTGTAAATCAATAAAGATATCAGCTACCAACAACTCCATCTAAAACAGATCACGGTATATCGAAGCCCTGCCAACCCACCGCTCATACTCTACTTCCTGCGCACATACAATGTTTTGCTGACCCTGGCAACGACCTTGCCCCACTCATCCACAATATCGACTTCAAACTGCGGCAGTATCCTCTTCTTTCTCGCCAAACCGATGCGAATCTCATCCAGATCATTATCTGTTATCTCAAGCCGTGCCGACACCCTGCCCTTACCCGGCTGCAGAAAAGCAATGGAGGCAGACTTGTCCCAGACGATGTAATCTTTTCCCATGAGCTGCATAAGCATCAGCATGAGATGCGGATCAACCATGGAATAGAGGCTGCCGCCGAAATGGGTCCTCACCGCATTACGGTTAAACCATCGCAGCTTCATGGAAACTTCTATTTTTTTCCAGTCAGCAGCAATTTTGTCGACATGCACACCAGCCCCGAGATACGGGGGATAAACATTAAGAATAAAGCGCAACAGCCGCGGTGAATGAAACATCCTGCGTTCCTGTATCAGACAGCCTCTAAAGGCGTTGAATAATATAGAGCAATGTCGGCAGACGACTCTGCAGCTTTAAACGATGAAAGTCAAAGACAAGCTCACGGGAAGGACGGTCGAATTTGAGCGGGGAGAGGTAGATACAGCCCTTGGGCTTTTTACGCGGCAACGACTCCCGCACCAATTCGACAAGCCGGGGATAATGACCACCCGGCAGAGTCTGGTCCATCAAAAAGTTGCCGCTTACTTCAATGTTGCCATAGGTATCGTTAATTTCCTGCATACGTTGAAACGCCGTGACTACATGGGCAGCCGTCACGGGCTTGCCCAGCATATCAAGGGTCTCCTGGTCCGCTGATTCAAAGCCGATATTTATATAGAAATTCCCCTTTATTCCGGCAAGCCGGTCAAACAGACAGGTGTCAGCTCCCAGCAGCGAATCGACACTTCCGAACAGAAAAAAATTGGCCCCACGCATATGCGATGCATCAAATCCCAGCTTTTCATACCCACGTTCCACACCCATGAGCAACAACCTGGAACTGCTGCACAGAGCGTCGTGCTCTCCCACAAAGATCGAATTATAATTTTTGAGATCGTCGCCATAGAGCTGGCGCAATGCATCAAGCTGATACTCAATTGAGGCAGGATCCTTCTCCTTGAAGCGGTGGGTATTCTTCACTTTGCAGAATCTGCATTTATAGAGACATCCCGAGGCTATGGTCAAGGGGATAATATCATAGTCGACATGGCGCGCATCGGGAGGTAAAACCGTTACCCTGCCGCCGCTTATGGCAAAAAGTCTTCGCGCCTTTTCCGCCAGAACAGCGGGGTCCGCCGCAAGTATGGTATCGAAAAATGACTCCAGTTGTCGAGGCAATGTGCCCAGATCACGGCGCAGCCGGACTATGTCTTCATGCCAGTTATTGATGCTTTGGCGTACGGCACTGTTGCCAAATGGTTTGCCGCCGATGAGTGAATTGGTGGGATACTGCAGGTTGGGAAGATAATACTCACCGATGGCTTCATAGACACCGGCATAGCCGCCCGTGGAATAGTAAATCCAGTCATTACCAATCGTTCTTTTAAGCCACTCCTGCGGATCGGGCCATTGGGGATGTTTGCTTTTCAGAAAACGAATTTCGCCACTGAGATTGAACTGGTAGACGGCATCGGGGGTTTCCAGCTCGGAATAGATACCAAAGCGCTGGGGATAACTTACCTTGATGTAGCTGTCCGCCCCCTTCTTATCCAGAGTTATGGAGTTGCCGTTCATGTAATATGGTCCGTTCATGGATCTCTTTATTACAGGGTGCCTTGAGCCTACCTCAAGGATATTCACTTTCTACAACACGTTAACAATAAAGGCTCATCGCTCTGCTTACAGTAATGGCGCAGCCCTTGCCACACTCCGGACTGCATGGTCGTGCTAAACTGTATGGGTAATTGTCTTAAACTCCTCGGCCTCCGAGCTGTCACTAAAAACCGCCTGGTTGATCACTCGCTCGGCGGTATCATCGAGATGGGCAGTGAGCTCTTTGTCAAGTTCCAGAAATTGGGGCCACAACGTCTGGTTCACAAACGATTGAGAAACAGTTACCATTACAGTGGTGTGTCGTTGACGGTAATACCGGTATGGCCTAAGGTCGTACCGCCTCAGCAAGGCAACGAACAATCGCCTGGACCACATATTTTGCAAGGTAACTTTATACTCGATTGGTGGGTCCGCTTCCCTGTAGTGCTCTATCTTATCCTTTATTCGTACCCGTGCGTTGCCGGCTGCGAACCGCTCGCCAGGGGTTGTCGCACCAGAGTAGAGCGCTTCAATTCGTTTAAGTTTCTCAACCAATCTATCAAAATCACTCATAACAATTCTCACAATTTACAGTTGGCGCATTCGCTGGTTTTGAGTTGTATTTCGATTCTACTCCGGACTTCCATGTAAAATCATTGTCTACCCACGCAGCTTCTTCGGCATGAATATCCCAAGCGGCGAGAAACCGTAGGCCACGAGAATACACACTAATATGACCGTCATGGCAACTGCCGAAATAACGCAGTACGGACAGAAAGCCTTGATGACAAAAAACTCAATCAATGTCAGATATGCCGATAAAAAAAATCCGAACCAACAACCGATATAAAGAAGGAATGAAAAAACATCAATATCTTTTCTTTTTCTCAACAGGCAGAGAATGGAGAGAATAATCAGGATGGTATAACCAGCTATTCCATAAACGCTCAGGGCTAGGCCGAAGACTTCGGAATATTTTGATTCGTCGACAGCCGTGCAACTTAAAGTTTCCGAAATATCGCAGGGTTCTTCTCCAAAACCCGCTTCTTTATTCTCCACCGATTGATCAGTAGGGGCGGCGTATGGATCATATTCCTCATTTTCGTTTGAATCGTTGAGGTTCGAAACCTCCTGTTTCGAAACGGCCTTTGCAATTTTCTCTCTGTCAAGCAATCGTTCCATAAACGGCAGCGTGTTTATGAGATTAAGCTGGTACTTCGGTTTGTTGTAATGCATATCGGCCAGATGATATGCATAATAGATCCCGACAATTGACATAGCAATTATTATCGCAAGGCAGGCTATTTGATTACGGCTCATGATCTGTCACCTCCCAACAACGGTTGCAACGGGAAGTTGGTCATAATCGGACCATTCGTTGAAACTGCCGTCGTAATTTTTCACACTACTTTTCACACTACTTTTCACATTACAATATCCAAGAATCGCGGCCTATGTAATCAAGCGCCCAGGCGCAACAGGAAGCCTCGTAAACGCCCTTCTCCGCATAAATTACTATTTTTAAAAATCGCCTAAGGCTTCAGAACCAGCCCTATTGTTCCTCTTTACCTGTTTCAGAAGCCTGATCATCCGCCCCCAGGCGCAACGGATCAGTAAAAACAGAGTGATAAAACCTCTTGAAATATTTCGGTGTTCCTATCGAAAAATCCACTATGATACCGTCCCGGTTTATAAAAAAGGCCGTCGGGACATATCTGAATTTATATTTGCCCGAAACCTTTCCATCGGGATCAAGGAGTATTGGGTAATCGATTTTTTGATCAGTGACGAAATCCACCGTTTTTTGGCTACCTGAGGGACAGCAGCCTTGAGTAACGGCGATAACTTCGAAATTGTAGGAGGACGTATGTTCGTTGTAAAAATCATTTATCATGGGAAGTTCGACCTTGCAGTGAGGGCATCCTATGCTCCAGAAAACCAGGACCACATTTTTCCCCTTCATGTCCGACAGCCTGTGAACTTGATCGTCAAGATCGGGCAGCGAGAATTCCGGGGCCTTTTTACCGACGAGAGAAAGTATCTTGGCATCGGCGTTTTTTTCCGGCATCATGTCGATGATTGGAATTTCCTTACCGGCATTTACCATTTTCAAGGAAATCCTCAAAAGTCCGTTTCCGGATTTTCCTTTCAACAGAATCAATACCTAAAGTTTTCATGACGCCTTTTTCATCTACGACAAAAAAACTCGGAAAAGTTCGCACTCCGAATTTCTTTACCGCCTGTAATTCAGGCTCAAACAATAATACCGCCTTGATTTGTTGACGTGCAATATAATCCGCAGCGCGTTTTTTCTCGCCTGCATCTATTCCTCTTGTGATAACCAGCAATTCAAAATCTTTGAATTCTTCACGTTTGAGGATTTCTTCCATATTTTTCAACTGTTCCGTCTGCTCCCCGGCACCGGGAACAAAAGAACATAATATATAAGATTTGCCGTAATCGCCCAGATCGAGCGAGCCGCCTTCCGCAGTTTCCACTTTAAGTGATCCTAACGAATCTCCCGGCATCAGTTCAGCATCGGCAACTGAAGCCATGAAAAGAATCAGGGCCCAAAAAACCGGGACCGAACAAGCGCATATTTTTCCAAATGTTTTCATATTGTTCCCTTTTTTAGCAATTTTTAGCAATTATGTTTTATCCGACAATTTTCCACAGACTACCGATTCGGCTTCGGGACTGATTTTTTACAGCCCAGAGTCATTCCGCAAATGACTGTTGGATCACAACAATCTCTTAAAATTTTTGCACCATAAAAACATAAGAGTAAGAGAAAGGTCAAGTAAGAGAAGGAAGAGAAGGGTCAAAAGAGAAGGGTCATTATGTTATTTGACACTATCGTGCTATTTTTCCGGCAAGAAATGATCACTAAAAAGTGATCATTTCTTGCCGACAACACTGTGGTAGAGATTACCCGCTTTATAGCTGCTGCGTACCGACGGCCCCGAGGCAACACCTTTAAATCCTTTGTGCAAAGCCTGTTGTTCAAATGCGGCAAACACCTCCGGCGGCACAAATTTTTTAATGGAAACATGCGCCTTGGAGGGTTGCAAATACTGCCCCAGAGTAAGAATGTCGCATCCCTGGGCGATGAGATCGTCCATGACCTTAAAAAGCTCCTCTTCATGTTCACCAAGGCCCAGCATGATGCCGCTCTTGGTCACCATGTCGCCCTGCACTTCCTTTACCTTGCCCAGAAGCTCCAGGGAGCGCTCATAGATAGCCTGCGGGCGCACCGAGGAGTAGAGCCTTGGAACCGTTTCCATGTTGTGATTGACGACATCCGGTTGTGCCGCCAATAGGCTCCGCAGGGCTTCCCGGTTGCCCTGCAGATCAGGTATGAGGACTTCTATCAGGGTGCCTGGACAGCGTCGGCGGACGGCCTCGATGGTGGCGACAAAGTGCCCCGCCCCACCGTCTACAAGATCATCCCGCGTTACCGATGTAATAACAGCATAGTTGAGGCCCAATGTTTGTACCGCCTCGGCGACCCGCTCGGGCTCATCGGCATCGGGTTGCCCCTCGGGACCGTGGCCAACAGCACAGAATGTACAATTGCGCGTACATTTATCCCCCAGAATCATAAAGGTAGCCGTTCCCTTGGAATAGCACTCAAACTGATTGGGGCACTGCGCTTCCTGGCATACCGTGGTTAAACAACTCTTTTTCAAAAGCCGCCGCATTGCTTCATACTGTGGTCCCGACGGCAACTTCCGCCTGAGCCAGCGTGGTTTGCCAAGCGAGACGGGATGTTCGTGTTCATGCTGCATCGGGCTGCTCCTCATCGCCGAGAAAAGCGTAGATTCGTTTTCGCATGTCCTGCTTAACCGTGGTCATGGGCACCGTCGTACCGCATTCCTGTTCCAGAGAGCTGACACCCACTCCCGTGAGTCCGCAGGGCTGTATCCAGGTGAACGGTTCCAGGGAAAGGCTGACGTTTAACGCCAGCCCATGGAAACTTATACCGTGCCGTATACGGATTCCTATACTGCCGATTTTATTATCACCCACCCAGATGCCTCTGTTTCTCTCATCCCGTGCTGCCCTGACTCCCCAAACGCCGGCGCTTTGCAGCATTATCTCTTCGAGCATGGCAACAAAGACGGTCACGGACAGACTGCGTCTTCTGAGATTGATTATGGGATAGACCACCAGCTGTCCCGGGCCGTGATAGGTTATATCGCCACCCCGCTCCGTCTGGATAATATCTATGCCGGCGGCACAAATCTCCTCACGGCTGCGCAATATGCCGTCAATCCTTCCGCAACGACCAAGAGTATACACAGGAGGATGCTCGACCATAAGCACCTGGTCACAGTCATCCTCTTTTTGCAGCATATTTTCAACACAGCGCAGCTGAAGAGCATGGGCCTGAGCATACTCCATGCTCCCCAGATCGGTAATCCTGATTGCCATACCAGCCACGCATATTATCCACGTAAACGGGGAGTTCGGGCCGCACGGGTTTCATCAAGGCGCTTGACCTTGAAACGCTGCGGGGAGTTTTTCAGCAACTCGGGATTTTCTCTGGCTTCGGTCGCTATATTTTTGATGACTTCAACAAATCGGTCAAGATCTTCCAGACATTCGCTTTCGGTAGGTTCAATCATAATAGACCCACTGACAACCAGAGGGAAATACACCGTTGGCGGATGATAGCCGCAGTCCATCAGCCTTTTAGCTATATCAAGCGTACTTACCTTATATTCCTGCTGCAGCTTGTCGGAAAAAACTACTTCATGCATGCAGGGCCGGTTATAGGCAAGATGGAGGTGGCCCTTGATGCGCACCTTGAGATAGCAGGCATTGAGTACCGCATACTGGCTGGCCTTTTTGAGATTCTCAGCCCCCATGGTCATAATATAACTGTAGGCCCTGACAAGCACACCGAAATTACCAAAAAAACCATGTATCCTGCCAATACTATGGGGCTGGTCGGTGTCCAACCTGTACTGGCCGCCGTCATGCACAACTCTGGGAGCGGGCAAAAACTTCTCCAACTCCTCAACAACGCACACCGGACCGGCACCGGGCCCGCCTCCACCATGGGGCGTGGAAAATGTCTTATGCAGGTTGAGATGGAGAATATCGACCCCGCATCTCTTCAGATCAACGATTCCCATGATGGCGTTCATATTGGCACCATCGGCATAGACAAGCCCCCCTTTTTCATGGACAAGTGCCGCAATTTCCTTGATATTCTCCTCGAACAAGCCAAGAGTATTAGGATTGGTCATCATTATGCCGGCAGTCTCATCATCCATGAGCCGGGCAACATCCTCGACCTCGAGGATGCCGCGCTTGCCGGATTTAACTCCTACAGGCTTTAAGCCGCACAGGGCCGCGCTGGCCGGATTGGTGCCATGGGCGGTATCGGGGATGATAATCTTGTTTCTTTTGCTCTTCTTGAAATCGTGATAGGCCGACATTATAAGCATGCCGGCCAGCTCACCATGTGCTCCTGCCGCCGGCTGGGTCGAAACCGCATCCATACCGGTGATAGCGGCGAGATACCTTTCCAGATCATGGATAAGCTGTAAGGTGCCCTGGCAATAATGCTCATCGAGCAGTGGATGCGCCATGGCGATCACCGGCGAAGCGGCCTGTTTTTCGTTGATCTTGGGGTTATATTTCATGGTGCATGAGCCTAAGGGATACATGCCCGTGTCAACACCATAGTTCCACTGCGACAACCGGGTATAATGACGTACGACATCGACCTCGCTGAGATCGGGAAAATCGACGGCTTCACCGGCAAGTCCCTCCGGCAACGGTGCGGAGGGCACGTCGGTTTGCGCAACACTCATGCCGTTTCTGCCCTTTTTGCCCTTTTCCCAGAGCAGGGGCTCCTCCAGGATCAGTCCGCTGGTTCCAGGTGCATTTTTCATTTTTTCACCTCCCTCACCACGGTATCGAGAGTCTCTCTTGCGGCTGTTTCGGTGACACAGAAAAGATACTTGTCTTTGAGCGCACCATCAAATTTCCCCAGGTTGATTCCAGCGATAATTTTCTTCTCGGCAAGCTTTTGTTGCACCGGCTCAAAATCAAATGGGAACTCAACCACAAACTCATTGAATGTCGGCGCCGCAAATGGAACACCGGCTCCAGCTTCAACAAGTTGGTTTTTCAGATACTGGGCCTTGTCGTAATTGAGCCGGGCCAGTTGTGTTATACCGGTGCCACCCAGCGCCGCCATATACATGGCCGCGGTGATGGTATTGATACCCTGGTTGGAGCAGATATTGGATGTGGCCTTCTCCCGGCGAATATGCTGCTCTCTGGTTGACAGGGTCAGAACAAAACCACGCTTGCCGTCCAGATCCACCGTTTCTCCGACAAGGCGACCCGGCATGCTCCTGACAAAACCATCTTTACAGCCGAACATACCTAGAGAAGGCCCGCCGAAACTGCGCTGTATGCCAAAACTCTGTCCTTCACCGCAGACGATATCCGCCCCCTGGCTTCCCGGATTCTTCAGCAGACCAAAGGCAAGAGGTTCGGTAAAACAGGCGATAAACAATGCATCAATGGTATGTATTGCCGCACTGCTCTGCTCCATGTCCTCGATCACACCAAAAAAATTGGGTGACTGCAGAGCAACGGCGGCAAGCTCGGTATCACTTTCGAGTGTCGACAGGTCCGTGCGGCCATCTTCGAGATAGCCAAGCTCCACGATTTCAAAATCGGTGGGACGGAAATAGGCTTCAACCACCTGCCGATAATGGGGATGAATGGCCCGGGATATGGCAACCCGTTTTTTCTTCTTCTTGAGGCGCAGGGCCATTAAAAGTGCTTCCGCCAGTGCCGAAGCGCCGTCATACATGGAGGCGTTGGCAACATCGACACCGAGGAGCCGGGCAGTCAGGCTCTGGTACTCAAAAACACCCTGCAATGTTCCCTGTGCCATTTCAGGCTGATACGGAGTGTAGGCCGTCAAAAATTCCGAACGTCCCATGAGTGATGGAATAATTGCCGGGATATTATGATGGTAGGAGCCGGCCCCAAGCAGCACTGTGTGATCCGGCCCAACAGTCATTTTGGAGCGAAGGGTCTCCATATGGGAATCCAGGTCCCACTCGGTAAGGGGACCGGGTATGTCCATATCGCCCGAGTGCCGGCAATCCTTGGGAACGGTCGGAAAGACTTCCTCAAAGTTGGCCACACCAATCTGCTCCATCATATGAGCGATATCCTCTGCGGTGTGTGGTAGATAGCGCATGGTACGACCTCTCGTTAAAGGTTACGGGACGATTTACGACATAGGGCACCGTGAGTGCCGGAGAATATATCGTTATTCCCCTTCCAGTATCTTATAATAGCTGTCACGATCGAGCAGAGAATTGATCTCTTCCGGATCATCCGGCTTGACCTTTATGATCCAGGCACCATAGGGATCATGATTAATGCTCTCGGGACTGTCTTCCAGTTCTTCGTTGATGCCGACAATTTCACCACCAATGGGCATATACAGCTCCGAAACCGCTTTTACCGACTCAAGGGTGCCAAATTCATCCCCTGCACTGAAACTGTCGCCTTCCTCCGGCATCTCCACAAAGACAATATCTCCCAACTGGTCCTGGGCATAGTCGCTAATGCCGATAACAACACTCTCCGACTCCGCTTTGACCCACTCATGGTCTCTGGTATACACCAGGTCTTCCGGCAATTTCAGTTCATTCAGTTCTTTCATATTCCACCTCCTCCAGGCAGTTCAGGGAAACGCATTGGATCCTGCCGATATTGCCGTATCAAAACCCAGAGCTTTCCATGGTCGTTGTGGCCGGCCGGTGATCAAGCCATGCCCGCTATAACATTTTATGCAGGGGATATCGTGCTGTTCTGCCGGGCCTGATATCCTCTCGAATCTCCACCTTTATATTACGCTTGCCGTCTGTTACTACCACAATGTCCGTCGGGGACAGGGGTGTAGTCACTCTTACAAAACCGCACGATAGCCCTTTGGGGCGAAAGTTTTCAGGTTTGCCCTGTTCATGGGTCAAGGCGCTGGAAACTATGGTGCCATTGACACGACCAATGGCCATGTCCGTGGTACAGGTCAGAATATCACCTATCCGCGTACCGTCACCACCGAGAACCGCGCTTGTATCGCGCACCGATATCTTGCGCGGATCAAAACCGGCAAAGGGATAGGTGTAATACTTTGCTTCGTTTTCCTGCAAAGCATCAGAACCCATGAAGGACTTGGTAAATTGGCCATTTGCATCGAGTGGCAGAGCGAACTGCCAGGGATTGTCAGCAAAAGGCCACTCCCCTATATCCTGATGGGACAACGGCAGCACAGCACCGGTACGCAACGAATCTCTGGCTGCAAGACCGCATGGTGTAATACTCTCACCGCCAATCTCAAGTAGTTTCCGCCATACCCTTTCAAGATGGTCAACGGCGACAAATATTTCAAAACCAAACTCGCCGGTATAGCCTGTTCTGGAAAGAAGAATGGGAGTATCATCTTTGAGCAGGACCGTTGAAGAGCCCCCGTTTTCAAACCATCCCTTAAAGGAGAAATAGGGCAGCCTGGAGAGCACATCGTCTGGATTTTCAAGATGCACAGACAAAATTTTGGCGGCCAGCGGTCCCTGAATATCGATCTTGCCCAGCGCATCGGCAAGACTTGTCACCGCCACATCGGTGGAATCCTCCATGTTCTCGAGATGTTCACTGATGACTTTTCCCATTCCCGCATTGACCACCACCATATAGAGTGTTTCCTCGACCTGAGAGACAATGGCATCGTCGATGACATGCCCCTTATCGGAGAGAAAAATGCCATAAACGCAACGCCCCGGGTGCAAAGGATCCGCCTCACGGCCGATGCATCTGTCAAGGTCCTTTGTAAATGCCCGCTGCAGAAGCGAACGTGCGCCGGCACCGCGGACAAGGATGGTTGCCATGTGGCTTGTATCGAACAGTCCCGCCCTTTCAATGACGCTGAAATGTTCTGTCTTAACCCCCTGCGGGTACCAGAGGGGCATACGGTAGGCGCCAAACTCCGCCATATTGGCGCCATTGTCGACATGCCATTGATAGAGAGGCGTTTTTTTCATGTTTCACCTTGCCTTTTGCCGGTCGCAAAGCACCGTCGCAATTTTTTACTATGGATCAAAGAACGAGCGGCACCTTGAGATTGAAACTCTTATAGACCACAAATGTCTCAACGGAACGGACACTTTCCACCTTGGAAACCTCGTTGGTATAAAACTCCAGCATACCAAATCTCTGCCTCAACATGACGGTAAGTATCAGATCGAATCTTCCGGTGACTACACACACGGAAATGACTCCTCGCAGACGACTGAACTCCTCGGCCTTTTTGACCAGATCCATGTCCTTGAGCTTCACCCCCACCATCACCACATATTTTTCGGGCAACGCCTCCGGATCGATGAGGCCTGTTATTTCCAAGATCCCTTCATCCTGCAGCTTCTTCACGCGGGAGCGAATCGTTCCCTCGGAAACGCCGAGGGTATCGGCGATTTTTTTAAACGGTACCCTGCCATCACGCAGATGCTGGAGTATTGCCGTATTGGTATCATCAATTTTCATATGTTTGTAACCAGATTACGTTTTCTTCATTAATTTTATGCGTATTCTACGCTTCTGTCAATATAAAACGCCATTTTTGATGCATTCGTTGCTTTTTTTACATTATCAAATTATTTCAGCAGACTACATTTTCTCAGTATGAAGTGTGCACTCAAAACTCTCACCGGTCTTCTTTTAATGTCCATCGCCAAATGATGGACAGCAATACTTTCAAGGAGTGCTGGAAGTACCTCAAGGAGTAAATCGAGAAAGGATGGTTGGGAGAAAAGTGCTGTTTTTCTAAACCCTCAATGGAGCAGGGCATCTATCATTGTTGTATTCCGGTAATTCTACAGGTGGGAGCACCAAATTGGCATAACCACCAGGTTGTAACTGTTCAAGAGTGCTCCATATTGGCTCATTTGG
>JBHEOR010000007.1:42747-48082 GCA_046260685.1 Desulfopila sp. | reverse complement strand
TTCATGGGTATCTGCAGCCTGGACGGCTGCAGCTAAGCCCCCAGGGATGGGTTTATGGCGTCCCTTGAAAACAACATATGATGTCCTGGGTCGATTAGCTGAGCGCTATTGGTAATCAGCAAGTGCAATAGCAGTGCTGCTATGCTATGGTATGCGGTGTATAATGCCAATCTCAGCAGTGCACAGCAAGTACGCTCCTACTCGTCTCAACCCTTTAGAATATCAGGATTTTTTTATGAGTGCCGGTTTCGTTCATCTTCATGTCCATTCTCAGTATAGCCTACTCGATGGTGCTATTCGCGTCGCAGACCTCCTTGATAAATGCAAGGAATACGATATGGACAGTGTTGCCATCACCGATCACGGCGCCATGTACGGCGCCCTGGAGTTCTACGTCAAGGCCAAAAAGGCTGATATAAAACCGATCATCGGGTGTGAGTTCTATATCGCCCCTGGTGACAGACGAGATAAAAAGGCTTCGGGAATCACCGCCTACCATATTATCCTGTTGGCCATGAACGCCACAGGGTACAAAAATCTCATGAAAATGGCTTCCATCGCCCAATTTGAAGGATTCTACTATAAACCCAGAATCGACATGGAGGTTCTCACTGCCCACAGTGAAGGGCTGATTGCTCTGACAGCCTGCTTAAAAGGCGAAATCCCCTGGCTCATCCGCCAAAACGACATACCTGGAGCACGTCTGAAGACAACGGAACTGCTTGATATTTTCGGCGACAGATTATATTTCGAGCTTCAGGAAAACGGCATAGACGAGCAGAAAGTCGTCAACCAAGGGCTTATGCAACTCAGCAAGGAGTTCGGTGTCAAACTGGTTGCCACCAATGACTGTCATTACCTCAATAAAGAGGAGGCCCACGCCCACGAGGTGCTGCTCTGCATCCAGACAGGAAAGACCGTCAACGACCCCAAACATTTCAGTCTGGCAACCGATGAATTCTATTTTAAGTCACCGGAATTCATGAAGCAGAGTTTTTCCTATTGCCCGGAATCCATCGCCACAAGCGTTGAAATTGCTCAACGCTGCAACCTCGAACTTGATTTCGGCGATTACCACTTTCCCTGTTTTCCCATCCCGGAGGGGGAGACCCTGGAATCGATGTTCACCTCCGCCTGTCAAAAAGGCCTGAAACGCCGTTTTGCCGCCATGCAAAAGGCCGGTACCTTCTCCAAAGAGGTGGAAAAGACCTACACCGAGCGCCTGCAAATGGAGATGGACGTCATCAACACCATGGGCTTTCCCGGCTACTTCCTTATCGTCGCGGACTTTATCAACTGGGCCCAGGACAAGGGGATCCCCGTTGGCCCGGGCCGCGGTTCCGGGGCTGGAAGCCTGGCCGCATACTGCATGCGCATCACCAACATCGATCCCATACCCTACGGTCTTATTTTCGAGCGTTTCCTCAATATAGAACGAAAGTCGATGCCCGATTTCGATATCGACTTCTGCCAGGATCGCCGCGGCGAAGTCATCGATTATGTCCGTGACAAATACGGCGGAGCTGAACATGTCGCCCAGATTGTGACCTACGGCTCTATGAAGGCACGTGGTGTTATTCGCGATGTCGGTCGAGCTCTGGACATCCCCTTTGGCGAGGTAGACAAAATTGCCAAACTGGTTCCCGACCAGCTCCAAATGACCATTGAAAAGGCGATCAAAGAAGAACCCAGGCTCCAGGAAGCCGCCGACAATGACCCGCGAGTGGCCGAGTTACTGCATGTTTCGAAAACCCTCGAGGGGTTGGCGCGACATACCTCAACCCATGCCGCCGGTGTCGTTGTCTCGCCCAGGCCCATGGTTGAATATCTGCCGACCTGCAAGGGCAGCAAGGATGAGACCCTGACCCAGTATGACATGAAACATACCGAGATGACCGGTCTGATCAAGTTCGACTTTCTCGGCCTGAAAACCCTCACCGTCATCGACAAAACACTCCAGCATATCAAGGCGGATATCGGCAAGGAGGTGGACATCGACGCCATTCCCAAGGATGACGTCAAAACCTATGACCTGCTCTGCAAGGGCGATGCCCTGGGTGTTTTTCAGCTCGAAAGTTCAGGCATGCGTGAGTTGCTGGTAAAACTGGCCCCGGAGCAGTTCACCGACCTCATCGCCCTCGTGGCGCTCTATCGCCCGGGCCCGCTTGACTCCGGCATGGTCGACGACTTTGTCGAAACCAAACACGGCAGGGCCACAGCGCATTATCCGCTCCCGGCCATCAAACCCGTTTTGGAAGAGACCTATGGTGTTATCGTCTACCAGGAACAGGTGATGAAAATCGCCAATATCCTGGCCAACTACTCACTTGGCGATGCTGATATTCTGCGGCGCGCCATGGGCAAGAAGATCGCCGCGGTGATGGACGAGGAACGGGAAAAATTCATGGAAGGAGCCCGGCAAAACAACATCCCGGAAGAAAAAGCCAAATACATCTTTGATCTCATGGCGAAGTTTGCAGGCTATGGGTTCAACAAATCGCACTCGGCGGCCTACGCCCTGATCTCCTATCAGACCGCCTATCTCAAAGCCCATTATCCGGCCCAGTTCATGGCCGCCCTGCTGTCCTGCGACATGAATAACACCGACAAGGTTGTACGCTATATTAGCGAGTGCAAGGATCACCACATTGAGGTTCTTCCTCCGGATATAAATGAAAGCATCAAGGATTTCAGTGTGATCGACGACCGCATACGCTTCGGTCTGGCGGCGGTCAAAAATGTCGGCGGATCCGCCCTGGATTCAATCATCGATGAACGTAACGAAAACGGTCACTACACAACATTGAGTGATTTTTGCAGCCGGGTCGATTCACGTAAGGTCAACTCCCGTGTTATTGAGAGCCTGATTAAATCGGGCGCTTTTGACTCACTGGGCTGCAAACGCTCACAACTCACGGCCATCGTCGACAAAGCCATGGAACAGGCCAAGGCCATTCAACGAGACCGACAAAGCGGTCAGATGTCCCTTTTCGCCGTTGCCCCCGAAGCCCAGACAAGCGAAGCCTCGGCCATTACTATGCCCGACATTCCGGAGTGGGACGAAAAGCAGCGGCTTGCCTGTGAAAAAGAGACCGTGGGGTTCTATATTACAGGCCACCCGCTGGATGACACCATCGATGAAATCAAGACCATTGCCACCGAGAGTATTCCAGGACTCGCCGACGGCGGCGATGAACAGCCGGTCCGTATCGGCGGCCTTATCAAAAGCTGCCGGCAGCTGAAAAGCAAAAGGGGTGACCCCATGGCATTTCTCGCCGTTGAAGACACACTGGAAGCGGTTGAGGTGATCGTCTTCCCCGACACCTACTCCAGGTGCCGGCATATTTTGAGCTCCACCGAACCAATCATCGTGGAAGGCTCCATACAAAAAGACGAACGCGGAGCCAAGATAATCGCCGATTCACTTTTCTCTTTGGCAGAAGCAAGGGAAAAATTCACGGAACTCGTCAAGATCCGCCTGGAAGCGGACACTGTCAATCGCCAGCGTCTCAACACCCTCAAAAAGATCCTCTACCAGTATCATGGTGACTGCCCGCTCTTGCTGACATTGCACTTTCCCGGCAAAGGCGAGGTCGATATCGATGTCATTCAAGACCTCACCATTCGTCCCTGTCGTGAACTCTCTGACAGCGTAGAAGAAACTCTAGGCTACAAGGCTCTGCAATATAGAAAACGGCCCATCGCACTCAACGGACGGAAGAAGTGGAACGGTAAAAACGGCAGGAATGGCAAGACTGGCAGGAATGGTAAGTGACATGCGGTGTCCTTACCTCTCACTTTGAGCTATATTTTGTTGGCAATCAAGAAAGAAAATGGAGGCCGCAGTCGGGACAATCCGGCCTGTCGGGCGTAAATTCATGGGCACAGGCGGGGCATACGGCCACGGCCGCCTCCGGATCAAATACGGCCTCAACCACTTCCATATCAGCCAGACCGGTGGTCCGCTCATATTCCTTTTGCAAAAGTGCCAGCGCCTTCTGTCCGTCCTGACGGCGGACCTGTAAAACGAGCTCAGGCCCTCCACAACAGCCGCCGCTTTGGCAGCTGTCATCTCGTATCAGTTCGGCAGGGATGCCTGCCCCGGCAAGGATATTTTTGAGACCCTTCATATCAAGCAGGCTGCCTTTTCGCAGGGCAACCAGTGTGTCGCCTTCTTCTATAACAGCTGAATCTCCCTGTTCTTCGGCCAGACCGCCATTTTCGCGCCGCATCTCTTCACCACTGACAAGCTCGACCCCGCAAGCGGCGCACTGAATGATTTCAGCGCGGTACTCATCCCGACACAACGGACAATATTTTAAATCATTTTCATACATAACGGGCCCATTTTAAAATTTGATTACCAGCGAGACTCAGCCTGAAGCACCAAGGCACCAATGAGCAAGAACGGCCGTCCTTGCCCGATCTGCAGAATCAGCTTTTGTATTGCCTGGCTATCAAGCCTATGACTGCTTGCAGGATGCCGAAAATTATTACTCGCAGGCTGTGGGTGTGGCGAATAGATCATCCTCCACACCAGGCTGACGCGACACGATCCGGTACCCTATGAACAGCTACCTGCCATCAAAGGATGAATCTGCTCAGATCCTGGTCCTCGACAATATCGGCGAGCTGCCCGCGAACATATTCGGCGGTGACCACAAAGGTCTCATCTTCTTTCTCCGTGGCATCGAAACTGAGTTCATCGAGCACCCTTTCCATCACAGTATGTAATCGTCTGGCTCCAATTTCCTCGGTTCTTTCGTTAACGGAAACAGCGATGGCGGCAATCTCCTCAATGGCATCATCGTCAAACTCCAGGGTGATGTTCTCCGTTGCCAGCAAAGCGGTGTACTGTTTGAGCAGTGCGTTTTCCGGTTCGGTCAGAATTCTGACAAATTCCTCCCTCCCAAGAGAATCAAGCTCAACGCGAATGGGGAAACGCCCCTGAAGCTCCGGTATAAGATCGGAGGGTTTACTCACATGAAAAGCACCGCTGGCAATAAAGAGGACATGATCGGTTTTGACCATGCCGTATTTGGTGGAAACCGTTGCCCCTTCGACAATGGGCAAGAGATCGCGCTGCACACCTTCTCTTGAGACTTCCGGTCCCTGGGTCCCGCCGCCGCTCCTGGAAACAATCTTATCTATTTCGTCAAGAAAGACAATGCCGGACTCCTCGGTCCTTTTTACCGCTTCTTTGGTTACCTTATCCATGTCGACGAGCCGCTCCATCTCTTCCTTTTTCAGAGCATCGAGGGCATCGGGTACCTTGAGTTTGCGTTTTTTCGACTTTTTAGGAAACAGATTACTGAAGGCATCCTGAAGATTAGAC
>JBHEOR010000007.1:17048-42737 GCA_046260685.1 Desulfopila sp. | reverse complement strand
CCTCCATGCCGCTCCCCGACATGATCTCCACCATCGGCGCACCATGGGACTCCTTGAGCGACAACTCCACCTCGCGGTCATCGAGTTTTCCATCGCGCAACATCTGCCGAAATTTTTCCCTGGTGGACTGTTTGCCTTTTTCATCTCGCTGCTGCGGCAAAGACTCGGTTGTCTGCAGGGTGAAGGAACTGCTACCTCCCGGTCCCTGTCCCTGTCCATGACCCTCTCCTCTGTCAGGCGTCGGCAGAAGAATGTCGAGAATTTTATCCTCTGCATTGGCTTCAGCCAACCCTTCCAAACGGGTCTTCTCCTCGTCTTTGACCATGGTGATGGCAATTTCAATTAAATCACGAATAATGGATTCAACATCCCTGCCGACATAGCCGACTTCAGTGAACTTTGAAGCCTCCACTTTCATAAAAGGAGACTGGGCCAGGGAGGCGAGACGCCGTGCTATTTCGGTTTTCCCCACACCCGTGGGCCCGATCATAATAATATTCTTAGGGACAATCTCCTCCCGCAACGGCGACGGCACCTGCTGTCTTCTCCATCTATTACGAAGCGCAATGGCCACCGATCGTTTGGCAGCTGCCTGGCCGACGATATATTTATCCAGTTCAAAAAGTGTTTCCCGGGGGGTAAGTGAATGAGCATTCTTCATATTTTTTCAACGACGATAGAGTTATTTGTATAGACGCATATAGACGCAGCTATATCCATGGACACCTGGCAGATCTGTTCAGCATCGAGATCGCTGTTTTCGGTGAGGGCAAGTGCTGCCGCCTGGGCATAGGGTCCGCCGGAACCGATGGCAAGAACCCCGCTGTCCGGTTCAATCACATCACCCGTACCGGTGAGCAGCAGGGAGTGATCCTTATCCACGGCAATCAGCATTGCTTCGAGCCGGCGCAGCATTTTATCCATGCGCCAGTCCTTGGCAAGCTCGACGGCGGAACGCATCAGATTACCGTTGTATTGTTCAAGTTTCTGCTCCAGTCTGTCAAAGAGGGTAAAGGCATCGGCGGTAGCTCCGGCAAAACCGGTGATAACCTTGCCATGATAGAGCCTGCGTACTTTTTTGGCCTGATGTTTCATGACAGTGCTGCCCAGCGAGACCTGACCGTCTCCGGCAATTGCGACCTCTTTCTTGTGCCGCACTGAAATAATTGTAGTTGAACGTATCTTCATAATCTCCCGTCTTTCTCTTCATTACCGTATATTCACTTTTTTTGCGAAAGTGGATGAGCCTTATCGTATACCTCGGTGAGGTGGTCCAGGTTTAAATGGGTATAGCGCTGAGTGCTTGACAGGCTGGAATGTCCAAGTAACTCCTGAACGGAGCGAAGATCCGCTCCCATTTCCAGCAGATGCGTGGCAAAAGAATGCCTGAGCGCATGAGGAGTGACTGTCTGATGTATTCCGCAACGCTGGGAGTAGGATTTCACCAGACGTTCTACGCTTCTCACCGTCAGCCGACTGCCCCGGCCATTGAGAAAAAGTGCGTCTTTTTCTACCTGACGTCCCCGCTCCGCCCTCTCCCGCATGAGCTGTTCACGCTGCACCAACCATGCCTGGACAGCCGCACCGGCATGCCTGCCGATGGGAACGAGACGTTCCTTGTCTCCCTTGCCCCTCACGCTAACCACTTCAGAAGCAAAATCAAGGTCCGATATATTCCTGGAAACCAGCTCGGCGACCCTGATTCCCGTGGAATAAAGAAATTCAAGTATGGCCTTGTCCCGCAACATAAAGCGATCCTTTGATCCGGGTTCTTCCAAAAGGACAAAGACCTCGTCCACCGTAAGAAAGCTTGGAATTTTTTTGCCGATTTTAGGCCCGGTTATTCCCGTAACCGGGTCATCCTCCACAATTTTATGTCGCCTAAGGTACCTGAAAAAGGTACGAAGTGTGGAAAGTTTCCGGGCAACGGAGGAAGAAGAATTTTTACCATGCAGACCGACAACAAAGGAACGGATATGGACCGACGAAATCAATTCGGCCTTCTCATCTTCCCCGATATGCTGTATAAATTCACGTAGGTCGGAAAGGTAACCTGCCACTGTATGGCCGGAGTACCCCTTTTCCACCTCAAGCCAGCGCTGGAATTCGGCAATGTATTGCTGCAGTGGGGCCATGGTATCGTCCCGTTTCGAAGATGCGCCTATGAATGAAATGTTGCATTCTTGTTGTTTGGTGTTTTATGTTCTATAGTCTTGGGGAGCCACAATAATAATAAGGCCCTGCTCCACATGGGGAGCCGGCAAATACGACATGTTGAAGTTTGCGCCTGCCATTTTGAGCATCGAACCCGGCAGTGCAGATACATTTTGCAAAGAGTCAACAGATAACACGATTACAGCATAGGATGCATTTTTTTTTCTGATCACCGCTTGAAATACTCTATTATGGCAAAAAAAACATTTGAATCGGCACTGAGCCGTCTGGAAGAAATTACCAGGGAACTTGAAGAAGGCGACCTGAGCCTGGAAAACAGTCTCAAAAAATTCGACGAGGGGATAAAACTTGCCGATTTCTGTAATGAAAAATTACGTGAGGCCAAATCCAAGGTTGAACTTTTGTTACGCAAGGACGGCCAATTAGAGCCACACCCTTTTAATGAGGCAGAGCGTGACGATTAAGAGCTACCTCGAGACCCGGAAAAAGCGGGTTGAAGATGCCCTGGAGCGCTATATCCCCTCACCGCGCGCACCTTTTGAGCACAATATAGAGTCAATGCGTTACAGCCTTTTTGCCGGGGGAAAGCGTATTCGTCCCATCCTGTGCCTGGCTGCGGCTGAAGCTGTCGGAAGCTCCGCTGCCATCAACGAAGATCTGTTGGCTGTGGCCTGCGCCCTGGAATGCATCCATACCTATTCACTGATCCACGACGACCTTCCCGCCATGGATAACGATGATTTACGGCGCGGCAAGCCAACCAACCATGTACTTTTTGGAGAGGCCGGCGCTATCCTGGCGGGAGATGGGCTCCAAAGCCTGGCGTTTGAACTGCTCAGCGACGCTTCGCTGTCTCCTTCTTTAACGTCCAGCCAGCGTTTGCAGATCACCCACACCGTTGCCAAAGCTTCGGGGTATGCCGGCATGGTGGGAGGACAGGCGCTTGATATAGCCAATGAGCGACAGCAGTTCCCCTTTGAAATGCTGCAAAACATCCATCGCAGTAAAACCGGAGCTCTTATTACCGCTTCGATCCATTGCGGCGCCATCGGCGCCGGTGCCGGCTCGGCACAGCGGCAGGCGCTTCAGGAGTATGGTGCACAAATAGGCCTGGCATTCCAGATAGTGGATGACCTGCTCAACGTCACCTCGACCACAAAGCAGCTTGGCAAACAAGCCGGTTCAGACGCGGCACTGGGAAAAGCCACCTATCCGTCCTTCTTTGGCATTGAAGAGACACGCAAAAGGGCGGAAAACGCTATAGCGGCGGCACATGAAGCACTTGCCGATTTTGGAACACGCGCTGATCATCTTCGCCAACTTGCCGATTATATGTATGAACGCTCAAACTGAGGCTTTATTGCCTACACAGTCACCATCGAGGATGATTTTTTAATATGTTATCGCCAGACAACACCAGGCAGCAGATAGTTCAACTTCAGGACATACACTCTCCCGAGGATCTCAAGGAACTCTCCATAAAAGATCTCGCAGGCATTGCGGCGGAGATACGCCAGCGCATTATCACAACCGTTTCCAGAAACGGCGGCCACCTCGCTCCAAGCCTGGGCGTCGTCGAACTGACGCTGGCCCTGCATCATGTCTTTAACACCCCGGAAGATAAAGTTATATGGGATGTAGGCCATCAATCCTACGCCCATAAACTCATAACCGGCAGGCAGGATGACTTCCATACCCTGCGTCAGTATAAAGGTCTCAGCGGTTTTCCCAAAAAAGAGGAAAGCGAGTACGATGCCTTTGAGACCGGTCATGCCGCCACCTCTATATCGGCTGCTCTGGGCATGACCATGGCCAAGGACTTAAAAAATTGCAAAAACAAGGCCATCGCCGTCATCGGCGACGGTTCCATGACCTCCGGCATGGCCTTTGAGGCCCTTAATCATGCCGGAGATTTGAATAAGAATCTCATCGTCATTCTCAATGATAATGAAATGTCCATTTCCCCCAATGTCGGCGCCATCTCCAGCTTTCTCAGCCGAAAGCTGAGCGGTCGCACCATGCGACGTGTCAAAAACCATCTCGAAGAGCGGCTGCAGTCACTCTCCAATGTCGGCGAGAACATCCTCAACGTCCTCAAAAAAAGCGAGGAAAGCTTTAAAAGCTTTTTTACCCCGGGTATGCTGTTCGAGGCCTTCAAGTTTGACTATATCGGCCCGATTCCAGGCCATGAATTTGATGAGCTGATTGAGGCCTTTACCACGGTGCGGGATCATGCCTCGGGACCGGTGCTTATACATGTCCTCACAACCAAAGGTAAAGGCTACCCACCAGCTGAAACCAACCCGGGTCTTTTTCATGGTCTGGGCCCCTTTGATATTGCAACCGGCAAACCCGTTAAGAAGCCCGCGTCACCCAGCTATACCGAGATTTTTGGAAAAACCATGGTGAAAATGGCAGCATCCGATACGCGCCTGGCGGCGATTTCCGCAGCCATGGTGGTGGGCACAGGGCTCTCGGAGTTTGCCGAGAAATACCCACAACGATTCTTCGACGTCGGTATCGCCGAATCCCATGCCGTAACTTTTGCCGCCGGCCTGGCCGCCGAAGGTCTCCATCCGGTTGTCGCCATATACTCCTCGTTTTTCCAGCGTGCATTGGATCAGATTATCCATGACGTCTGCCTGCCCAATCTTCCCGTCACTCTGGCCATCGACCGCGGTGGTGTGGTCGGTGATGATGGCTCCACCCACCATGGCGTCTTCGATATCAGCTACCTTCGATTCATCCCCAATCTGGTGGTCATGGCCCCCGGTGATGAAAATGAATTGCAGGATATGCTCTACACCGCTGTTCAGTATGATGGTCCCACAGCCATTCGCTATCCCCGCGGTTCAGGGACCGGTGCCGAGCTCAAAGAGCAGCCCGACCTGCTTGCCATCGGCACGGCAGAGTTGCTTTTTGAAGGCAGGGACATTTTGTTGTTACCATTGGGGACTCGCCTTCGGGCCGCCGGCCGGGCCCGCCTTGAACTCCAAAAAATGGGAATAGATGCAGCCCTGATAAACCCGCGTTTTGTGAAACCGTTAGATGAAGAGATGATCAGTCATTGGGCTGAGAAAACAGGCCATCTGATCACCATTGAAGATAACAGCACGCAGGGAGGATTCGGCAGTGCCGTACTTGAACTGCTGAGCAGGAAAAATCTCAGCGGCGTGACAAGCTGCTGCCTGGGGCATCCGGATCAATTTATCGAACACGGTCCGCAGGATATCCTGCTGCGGACCAACAATCTGGACAGCGCCGGCATCGTCAAAAACGCATTAAAAATATTGGAAGGCAGATACTGATCACAGTCCTTCCCGCCTGATGGCTACACCATACCGTTGGAGTATTTTACCGCATCAAGATAGAGCTGGGGAGTCACGCTGCTGGCAATGTTGAGCTCTTCTATGATATCAACAAAGAGCTGCTGCTGCTTGCGCTCATAGGCAACAATCGCATCGAGAAATGGGGCAAGCATCCCCGTGTGATGCACCAGGGCATCCTTGACGGCGTCGGTAACCGGCAGCTTATCCATGACAGCGGTCATTTCGGTATCCAGCATGGTGTCCATGAAGGAGAACATACCGACCATAAATACCTCAAGATCATATTCGGCCAGAATGCTGCGCTGGGCAAGCAGCTCGGAGAATTTGGCACGGACCAGAGCCTGCCGCACCAACTCCGTCGGCTTCTCCGTGGCCAGTTCCGAAACGATGACCAGAATGAGAAAACGGCGCAGCTCTTTTTCGCCAAGATAGGCGATGGCGTGCTTGACGTTCTTGACCTTTTCCAGGCGATAAAAATAGGCGGAATTGAGAAAGCGCAATAGTTTGTAACTGATCGCCAGATCCCTGGAAATAATGGAATACAGTCGATCCAGGGTTGTGGCCTTTTTCCCCACTTCGGCCAGCAGGCTAAACATGGTGATTTTGGCGGAGCTGAGCTCTTTTATGCGAATCTTCTCAGGTTTATTGAAAAAATATCCCTGAAAGTACTTAAATCCAAGTTTATTGGCCCGCTCAAACTCTTCGTTGGTCTCCACCTTTTCGGCAAGCAGTTTGACGTTAAAGCGGGAGAGATAATGCAGGGTCTTGATAATTGTATCGAGCGGCGTCAGACGAACATCAATTTTTATGATATCCGCCAGGGCGATGAGCGGTTCAAGCTTGTGCTCGAGCACGAAATCGTCAAGGGCAATGGTATAGCCGGCGGTTTTCAATCCTGCCACCACCTCAATAATCTCACTGGTCGGTTCAACATCTTCGAGGATTTCCACAACAATCTGATTTCTGGGAAAGGAATAGGCGACTTTTTTGAGCAGCAGATCCGTGGTGAAATTAATAAAGCATGGTTTGGATTTAGAGATGGCACCTATGCCTTCAGTGAGAAAAACACTGGTGAGCAGACTGGAAGTGGCCTTATTGCCGGAAACATCGGCAAGGGTATAATCGGTATAGCCGCGATAGAGCAGTTCATAGGCATATAACTTACGATGGACGGAGAAAATAGGCTGGCGGGCAATAAAAAAATCCATATCAGATTACAAAACCATCATTGCGTCCCCTGACGCCGCCTTTGCGCAAAAAACTTGACCATACGCTTGCCCTTGATCTCATCAAGAGCGATAAACTGCAGCGCTACATATCGGGTTTCCACCCTGACAACCTTCGCCGCTATTTCCATGGCATCCTCATCCTCCTCCATGTCAAAAATCACAAGAACCTTTTCATGCAGATTGAGGGGCAATGTCAGTTCGGCAACTGCACAACCGCCGGTGGAAACATTTTCTATGGCACCACGGCCGTCTTCAAATTCCGTTTTATACCGCAGTGGATGGGCCTGCACCGGAAACCGCAAAGCCAGCCGTTTACTGTTGGGCCTTGCAGTCATGACACTCTCGTAAAAAGCCGGGCGATAACATTGAAAACGCCTGTACCGTCAATCATGCCATTGGTGAGGGTGATGAATTTGAACATTCCAGGGCCCGCTCAACCAAAATAGCCTTTATACCAGCGAACAAACCTGTCAATTCCCACTTCAATCGAGGTCTCCGGTTTGTAGGCAAAATCTTTAACAAGATTATCAACATCAGCATAGGTGGCGGGGACATCCCCTGGTTGGAGCGGCATAAAATTCTTATCGGCCTTTTTGCCGAGGCACTCCTCAAGCACCTGGATATAGCGAAGCAGCTGTTCCTTATTGTTGTTTCCAATGTTATACACTCGATAGGGGCAATAGGATGTCGCCGGGTCGGGTGCATCACTCTGCCAGTCAAAATCCCCCTCGGGAACTTTGCCGATCACACGGACAACGCCTTCAACAATATCATCAACATAGGTAAAATCCCGCTCCATATTGCCATTGTTAAAGACATTGATGGGCTGCCCTTCGAGTATGGCTTTAGTGAACAGAAACAACGCCATGTCGGGCCTCCCCCATGGACCATAGACGGTGAAAAAACGCAGCCCCGTTGTCGGCAGGCCGAAAAGATGGCTGTAGGTATGGGCCATCAACTCATTGGCCTTCTTGGAGGCAGCGTAGAGCGACACCGGATGATCGACGTTATCATGGACCGAAAACGGCATACGGGTATTGGCGCCATAGACGGAACTCGAGGAAGCATAGACCAGATGTTTGACCCCGGAATGGCGACAACCCTCCAGGATATTAACAAAACCGACCATATTGGTGTCAACATAGGAGTGCGGATTGATAAGCGAATACCGCACCCCGGCCTGCGCCGCCAGATTGACCACGGCATCAAAGCTTTGCTGCTGGAACAGCTTTTCCATACCGGCCCTGTCGGCCAGGTCCAGGTCCACATGACTGAACCTGTCGCCTTCGGCAAGGGCTGCCATTCTGTCCTTTTTCAGCTTCGGGTCATAATAATCATTGATATTATCCAGCCCCACAACTTCAGCACCCTGCTGAATGAGCTTTTGCGCCAGATGGGCACCGATAAAACCGGCTGCGCCGGTTATAAGTATCTTTTTCATGGTTTCCTGTAAAAACTAGTAATTATGCCTCAAGGCTGGGGGGTAAGGAGGCTTTGCATGTTATTTTTGACAACACGCTGTCAATCATCGAAATCGCCCTCGGGGCCATCATCGACATCAAGCTCTTTAGCCCGTTCGATGATTTTTTCCTCGGTCCAGTCCTCCGGATCTTCCAGGCGCTCAGCCTTGCCGCCAAGATCATGGGAGCCGGCCTTGAGGAGAAGATCTTTTGCTATATCGGCGCTGCCTTCAGCGTTGAACACATCCACCAGCATGGAATAGACAAACTCTTCCACCCTCTTGCACATTCTCTCACGTACGTGACGTTCCTGGCTCAGCAGGGTGGTTTCAAAGGGCAGGTTAAGCTTTTTGTAATCTCCACTCTTCCAGCCCTGCTGTACCGCGTAAGCAACCATCCTGTCCCAGTTTTCCTCGGTAACGCCTTCTCCTTTTATCTTTATAAAGTTCCCACTGTCATCGAGCCTGGCATTGCCGTAATCGTTCACCTCCACTCCCCAGGAAACCATCTGCAATGCCGTGGCCACGTTGGCCTTGGTTGTATGCGTCTGCTCTGCTATTTGCAGCAATCGCTCGGAGCTGTTGCCGGAAGTTCCATGCTGGGCACCGGATATACCATAGGGCTGCAATTGTTCATGGATCTTTGCGGTACGCTCAACCTGTATGCCCTGCCCACTGGCCTCGATGCCGTGGACAGAACCGTTATTCAGGGCTATCCAGTCGGCAAAAATATCATGGGCATTCAACCCCTGAATAAGAAACGAGGCATCCGCCACCGTGGACAACCCCTGCTCTCCCTTGATCTCTCCCACCTCGGTCTCCAGCGAGGCCCATGATGGGACGTAATCGTAGAGGGCGATGTTGGCAAGCAGGTTCCGGGCATCCGGCATATGGGAGGCGTCTATGGCAATGGATGTTATGCCTGCATCAAACATCGAAGGTATTTCGATTTTGGCCCCGGGGACATCTTCAACCTTTTTAATCCCATAATGATCGGCATGAATGGCAACCGGTACCGTAATCCCCAGCTCATTACAGACACCATCAACCAGCCGGGCAATATTCCAGAAATTGACGGCGCAATAGGTGCCTTCGGATTTGGCGATTTCCACGATCAAGGCCGAGTTAGCACGCTGAGCGGCCTGCAGAGCACCGCGCAAAGCAAAATACGACCTGCCGTTTGCCGCAATTGATATCGCTTGTGTTTTCAAACGCATGGCCCTGTCAATAACCTTGCCGCTGACCAGCAATGCTCGAGAATGGGGAAAAAGTTTTTTTACATTTGGCGGACGTCCTATTGCAAGTACTGTATTAAAATCATTAGCAGTCATATAAACCTCCATTTTCTGGGTATACTTTATCTCATTGTCAGCGCGAGAGGTGCTCTACACCAAAAGTCCGTCATACTAGAAACACATGGCCCGCATTATAACAGAGCGTTATGCACGACTTTTTACAATGAGCACTTCTTATTTATACTGCACTCTTTTCTAGAAATCCAGCATCGTTTTTCTAACAATTCGAAATAACATACATTATTTATCATACGAAATCACTTTCCCATCAAAACCGGTAAACTGGCGTTTGCCGAATATCCAGACCGCCACCACACTCACCTCATAGAGCAATATCAGTGGTCCGGCCATCATCAGCTGATTCACGACATCGGGGGTCGGAGTCAGTATTGCGGCTATGATAAAATTGATCAGAAAAGCATATTTTCTATTCCGGTTAAGAAAGGCAACATCAACCATACCGATCTTGGCAAGGAATACCATGAGCAGAGGGATTTCAAAAATAACACCGAATGCAATCAACAGGCGCAGCGCCAGAGAAAAATATTCACTCACCGCGGGAAGCGACGTCAAATAGTCATTATTGTAGCCGACCAAAAACTCAAAGGCCGGCGGAAAAACCACAAAGTAGCCAAAGGCGGCGCCGCCGATAAAACAGATGGTCGACAACAGTGTAAAAGGTACAAGTACCTTTTTTTCATGCTTAAACAGTCCCGGCGCGATAAAACGCCATATTTGAAAAAAAATAACCGGAGAAGCCAGTAGAATACCACAGACAACAGCGAGCTTCAGATAAAAAAAAACCCTTCTTGATAGGACGTGAAGATAAGCAAAGTTCCCTGGGGCAAAACATCAACGAGCGGTTGGAAGAACCAGCTGCCGATTGGCCTGATAACTGTGTATGCGCAACAAAACCCAATAAAAACAGAGGCGAAGGAAATTATGAGGCAGGATCGCAATTCCCGCAAATGATCCGTAAGAGACTGATTTTCAAACTCTTCCTGGGGTGTCGACTCTTCTTCCATCTTTACCAATACTCCGTTATTACCTTGTGCTGCCATCCATCCTGAGGTTGCCTTGTCTTCATTCCACCTGACATCACTGATAGAGATTTACCAGCTGGCATGCAAATTTGCAATATATTCAACGAGGTTTTCCGGTCATTTGATATATGAATGCCGTGCATACCACTCGTCAATGTTCGTTTGCGGCACAATGAGATAGAACCATAATACACTTGCAAAGAACATCAATTCACGTTTAATTCATATTTCCGAATGCGAATATTTCTATCACCTCTCTTTTTTTCAGGGACACATATGACAAATATTCTAGTTGTTGACGATGAACAAAGCATGCGCGATTTTCTCAAAATCCTGCTCCAGAAAGAAGGCTATGGAGTGGAAACAGGAAATAATGGTGATACCGCCCTTAAAAAGCTGCAGTCCGCCAGCTATGATCTGCTCATAAGCGATATTCGCATGCCCGGCATGAGCGGCCTTGACCTGCTAAGCCAGGTCAAGGAAGATAATCCCGATTTACCGGTTATCATGATCACCGCCTTTGCCTCGCCGGATGATGCCGTTTCAGCCATGAAAAACGGGGCCTTTGATTACATCTCCAAACCCTTTAATGTCGACGAAATCAAATCCGTTATCCACTCGGCGACCTCGCAAAAAGATGCGGCCCAGAGCAGGCAGCAGCTTGCCCAATCCTTTCCGGACATGATAGGCAACAGCAAAGAAATGTTGCGTATATACGATCTCATCAGCAGGATTGCCCCAACCCCGGCAAATGTTTTAATCTATGGAGAATCGGGAACGGGCAAAGAACTTGTTGCCAAAGCAATCCATAACAGCAGCGCAGCAGCAGGACACGCATTTGTCCCCATTAACTGCAGTGCGATTCCCGAGGAGTTGATGGAAAGCGAGCTTTTTGGTCATGTCAAAGGCGCCTTTACCGGCGCCATCGGCGACAAGCCCGGACTTTTCATGGAAGCGGATAAGGGAACGGGCTTCCTTGACGAAATCGGCGAGCTTACACCTATCATACAAACCAAGCTGCTGCGTGTCTTGCAGGAAAGAGAAGTAAAACCGGTTGGTTGCGCAACAATCAAGCCGATCAATATCCGCATCATCGCGGCGACAAACCGTGTTTTGGAAAATGAGATCAGCGAGGGCAGATTCCGCGAGGACCTCTTCTACCGTCTTGCCGTCGTTCCCATTCGAGTTCCCCCCCTGCGTGAACGCAAAAATGATGTGCCTCTCCTGGTCGACCATTTTCTCACCAAGTACTCGCGCCGGTTGGGCAAAGAAGTACAGCAAATTTCTTCCTATGCCCTGCAGGTGCTGATGAACTATGACTTTCCCGGCAATGTCAGAGAGCTTGAAAATATCATAGAGCGCGGGGTCGCCCTGGCCGGTACCAATATTATCCTGCCGGAAAGCCTCTCACTCACCACCGGCCTGCGACAAGAAAGGCCATCACCGGAGGAAGATAGCTCAATCTTTCAAGCCGTTACCAGTGAGCAGGAACTCTTTGATACCGGCCTGGAAAAGGTGCTGGCCCGCATGGAAAAACGTTGTATCCTGCATGCCCTGGAAAAAAGCGGTTACTCCAAAATGAAGGCGGCGGATCTTCTGCAGGTGAGTTTTCGGTCGCTACGCTATAAAACCAAAAAATACGGTATAGACTGATACATGCCAAAACTTCGCCGCTTTTTCACTCCTGCATCTTCCATGCCCCGGCATGTCGACCAAATCCTGCGCCGGCAACTGCTGTGGATGCTGCTGCTCCGGGTTATTCTCTACACTTCGTTACTCGGCATCACCTATATGCTGAGTGATCTTGGATTCGGCGTCATTCTTCTGCCCAACTCGGCGCTGATACTCCTCTTGCTGCTCGTCTACATTGCTTCCATTGCCTCCGCAGCGGCACTCACTCGTCTGCAGATCAACGCAAGACGGTTTGGCTTTAGCCAGAGTCTTGTCGACACCTTTTTTGCAGGCTGCCTGGTGTATTTCACCGGCATCTCCAGTTCGATTTTCACATCCGTTTTCTTCTTTCCTATAATTACGGGCGGACTCATCCTGCCGCGGCGGGGCGGCATAATTGCCGCGGCAGCATCTACTCTGGTCTATGGCATCCTCCTCTTCCTTGAATACAACGCCATTATCCCCACCTATTTTTCCTCCTTTGACTTCAACCCTCTGCAAAGTGAAATGGAACTCATCAATCTTTTTGCCGTTAAGGGATTGACATTTTTTCTGGCCGCACTTCTCAGTGCCATGTTCGGCGCTCGACTCACCTCCACGGAGGAAGTCCTGTCCGACACCATCCAGAGCTTTGACAAGCTCTCCCACCTTTATAAAGCCATTTTTGACAGCATCTCCACCGGCATCATGACCACCAATGATCATTTTATCATTACTTCGGCCAATACCGCAGCGCTCACCATCATCGGCTTCCAACGTGCAGATTGTATTGGGATCGACATACGGATAATCTTCCCGGACATAGACCTGCAGCACAGTACCACGCGTCAGGCAGCTGATTTCACCAAAAACGACGGAGCCAGGATACGTATCGGGTATTCGCATACCTCGCTGCACAGGGCCGATCCCGGCAATCAGGCCGACAAAAAGGACCCACAGGAAGACTCTATACTCATTACCCTCCAGGATATCAGTGAAATAGAGAAGATGGAGCGCAAGCTTCGGCAGGGTGAAAAAATGGCCGCCATAGGAATGATGAGCGCCGGTATCGCCCACGATTTCAGGAATCCGCTCACCGCAATTTCCGGTTCCGCCCAGGTGCTGGCAACAGAATTTTCCTCCTCCAACAGCGGCGGTGGCAGCAAGGAGAATCTTGCCCTGACCGATATTATTCTGCGTGAATCAGACAGACTTTTCATCACCATTTCCGACTTTCTGCAGTTTGCCAGGCCGGATAGAGCGGAAAGACAATGGTTTTCTTTGTTAAACTGTATTGAAGAAGTGGTTCAGGTATGTAAGGCCAATCCGCAATGGCCTTCAAGCTGCAGGATGGACCTGGAAATAGATCCGAGAATGGATATCTGGGCGGATAGAAAGCAGTTTTTCACCATCATGAGCCATCTGCTCAACAATGCCATTGCCTTCTGCCCTGAAGGTAACGAAAAAGTTCGTCTTCGGGCCGAAGAAATCAGCGACGATGATAACAGCGAGCAACTTCGCATATCCGTCGAAGATAACGGGCCGGGAATTGAAAAAGAAAATTATGAAAAAATATTTGAACCGTTTTATACAAACCGGGCGGACGGAACAGGACTGGGACTGGCCATTGTACGACAAACCGTGGAAGGCCACAGGGGAACCATAGAGGTGTCCGAGTCGGAACTCGGGGGAGCAAAACTCACCCTGACTTTGCCCTACTACTAATCCAGGTAAGACGCAAGCGGCCGGGACCATAACCCAGCGCAAAACACTGAAGGGTAAGGAGTCTTCGCTTCAAGCGAAGGCTTCTGGGGCAATTGAGCGAAATCATCTTTGCAGATGGGCGTAATTACTCCCGCTCTTTCCACACACGAGCACCTAGATCGCTCAACTTGTCCACCAGATTTTCATACCCTCTTTCAAGATGGTAGATCCTTGATATATGCGTTGTTCCCGAAGCCGCCAGACCCGCAATCACCAGGGAAGAGCTGGCGCGCAAATCCGTTGCCATAACCGGTGCCCCAACAAGGCCATGAATACCGCCACCTTTGACCACCGCCGTATGCCCCTCGGTATGAATACTCGCCCCCATGCGCCGCAACTCCGCCGCATGCATGAAGCGATTTTCAAAAATCGTTTCCTTTACCACGGAAACACCATCACCAAGGGCCATAAGCGCCATGAACTGGGCCTGCAGATCGGTGGGATAGCCGGGATAGGGCATGGTCTTGATGTCAACGGCGGTAATGGTGCGGTCGGCTCCTCTTCGCCCCCGGGCATCGAGGTATATGGAGTGGCCATCCACCTCGATGACAAAACCTGCAGCGCCTAATTTTTCCAGCAGCGAGGGAAGATGCTCGGGATTGCAGTTTGATATGGTCGCCTCTCCTCCCGTTGCTCCGACAGCAATGAGATAGGTCCCGGCCTCTATGCGATCGGCAATGATATCGCAGCACGCCGGCTCCAGGGCATGAACACCATGCACCGTTACTACATCACTGTTTTTGCCTTCTATGCTGGCGCCCATACCGCACAGCATATCGATAAGATTACCGATTTCCGGCTCTTTCGCCGCATTTTTGATAACCGTTGTTCCATTGGCCAAAGTGGCGGCCATAAGAATGTTTTCGGTTCCCGTTACCGATGGAATATCAAAATAGACGCTTGCCCCATTGAGGCCATCAACGGCGACGGCATCAACATAGCCATGCTCAAGTTTTACCTCAACCCCCATCAGGGTGAATCCCTGCAGATGAAAGTTAATGGGACGTTCACCAATAGCGCAACCTCCGGGAAGCGAGACTTTGGCTCTGCCAAGCCGAGCCAGCAGCGGGCCCAGGACCAGCACTGAAGCCCGCATTGTCTTTACCAGATCATAGGACACATCGGAAAACACAAGATTGGTACTGTCGATTTTCAACACAGTGCCGTCATAGCGATAGGAGCATCCCAGGCTCTCCATCAGCTTGAGAAAGGTCCGAGTATCGCGCAAATCGGGAACATTGGAGAGCTGGTGTTGGCCCGGCGTCAGAAGGGTTGCCGCTATTAGTGGCAATGCCGCATTTTTCGCCCCACTGATCAGTAAATCACCTCGAAGAGGAATGCCGCCTTCTATTATCAATTTTTCCATGGTATTGGCCCAAATTACCTGTCGTGTGAGTATTCGTTGCAATAGGCGGAGCTGTTCATCCGTGCCAGAAAAACTCGATCTCTGCCGCTATAGTCCTGCACTATTAAACGATTATCAAAAAATCCGCCCCGCGGTTCAGCCTCGGCAAAGATAGCTTCTACCGCTTCACCCTGATCGGCGCCGCATTCCATGAAGAACATACCGCCGGGTGCCAGAAGGCGACCTGTATCACCGGCTATCCGGCGAATAACATCAAGACCGTCACTGCCGCCATCAAGGGCCAGACGGGGCTCATAACGGGCGACCTCCGGGGCGACCTCGCCCTCGATTGCCCCACGGGAGACATAGGGTGGATTGCAGACAATCAGGGGGAAACCACAATCAGCTCGCACCGCAGCCAGTAAATCGGAGCACAGCATCATAACGGCATCTTCGACATGATGTCTTCTGCAGTTATCATGTGCCACGGCCAGCGCTTTGCTGGAACGATCAATTGCCAGCACCGTGGCGCCCAGTTGCCGGGCCAGCACCACCGCAATAACACCACTGCCGCAGCAAAGATCAACGCATTGCTCCACAACCAGATTGTGACGTTTGATATGGGCGAAAACAACTTCAAGTAAGAATTCTGTCTCCGGCCGGGGAATTAAGACGTCATTGTTTACCAGAAAGGGCAGGGACCAGAACTCCTGCTCGCCCAGAATATACGCCAGGGGCTCGCGATTGGCTCTTCGCTGTATACACTCCATGAACTGTGTGGAGCTTTTTTCATCGAGGATACGATCTCCTCGAAGATACACCTCCGTCCTGCTCAGCCCCAGGATATGTCCGAGAATGAGTACGCACTCCAGGTCCGCCCGCTCAACTCCGGCTTTTTCCAGCATCTTCCGGCCTTGCTGCTGAAGATGGGCAAGCACTATTCAATCTCTTTGAGCTTTTCCGCCTGATCATGACTGATCAATGGACCAATAACTTCATCGAGTTTGCCGTTGACGATGAGTTCAAGCTTGTAGAGCGTCAAATTGATACGGTGATCGGTAAGTCTTCCCTGAGGGAAGTTATACGTCCTGATTCTTTCACTGCGATCTCCGCTGCCGACCTGCAGTTTACGTTCGCTGCTCACCTTATCGTGATGCTCCTGCTGCACCTGGTCGAGCAACCTGGCACGCAGTACATTCAGTGCCTTGGCCTTATTTTTATGCTGCGATTTTTCGTCCTGGCAGATTACCACGAGGCCGGTGGGAAGATGGGTTATGCGAACCGCCGAATCAGTGGTATTGACACTTTGCCCGCCTGGGCCGGAGGAGCGAAAAACATCGAATTTCAGCTCGTTCATGTCAATCTCGACATCGACCTCGTCCGCTTCGGGGAGAATGGCAACGGTCACCGCCGAGGTATGGACACGGCCCTGGGTTTCGGTCTCCGGCACCCGCTGCACCCTGTGCACACCACTCTCATATTTCAGCTTGGAGTATACTCCGGCGCCGCTGACAAGGGCAATTATCTCCTTAAATCCACCGATTCCAAGAGGACTTGAGCTCACCGTCTCGACTTTCCATCCCTCGTTCTCGGCAAAACGCGTATACATTCGAAAAAGATCGCCGACAAACAAAGCGGCTTCGTCACCACCGGTACCCGCTCGAATCTCGAGAAAAATATTCTTTTCATCGTTGGGATCCTTGGGCAGCAAAAAGAGTCGAATATCGTTTTCCAGGGCATCCTTTCTTCTCTGCAGCGATTCATTTTCCTCCCGTGCCATTTCCCGCAGTTCACTCTCTTCCTGCGCATCCTGAAGAATGCTGAGATTATCAACAATTTCCTGATCCACCCGGGTGTACTCACTACAGAGATCATTAAGCTTGGTCAAATGGGAATGTTCACGAACGACATTTTGATACTCCTTCTGGTCATTCATCAATGACGGGTCGGAAAGCCGACCTTCCAGATGTGATATCTTTTCGTCGAGATCTTCAAATTTATTAAACATGGTCATCGCACTACCACCCATTCAGAAAAAGAACAATTGAGGTACATTACGTGGCCTCCCCCATACGTAAAAGCTGTAACACATTGAGAGAGGAGAGAGAAAACACAATCTGTGGGATGCTGGTCATCGGGAAATAAAAAGGTCCACAGCAAACCGTGCTGTGGACCTCAACCATTTTATCCAGCATGGGAGAAACCCCAGTGGCGATAAAACTATGCTTTGCTATTTTCGTAGTGCTTGGCGTAGCGCTTTTTAAATTTTTCGATTCTGCCGGCGGTATCGATCAGCTTTTGCTTGCCGGTGAAAAAAGGATGGCAGGCGGAGCAGATTTCCACTTTCATTTCCTTGTTGACCGAACCTAGCTCAAACTCGTTTCCACAGGCACAGACAGCCTTTACTTGATGGTATTTCGGATGTATATCAGATTTCATATTTCCTTACTCCTTCGGAAAAAATTGCATGGAAAGTATCTTGCAGAATTACAGGTTGTTTTCTTTGAGCCATACCGAAGAAATCAAGCAAAAGAGCCTTTTTCAAGGTAATCTGGAGATACTATGGATCTCCGCTGGCCTATGTTTGTACGGGACTAAACACTACAATATATCCCATAA
This sequence comes from Desulfopila sp., assembly GCA_046260685.1. Classification (GTDB taxonomy): domain Bacteria; phylum Desulfobacterota; class Desulfobulbia; order Desulfobulbales; family Desulfocapsaceae; genus Desulfopila_A. Next base: position 24,829 of record JBHEOR010000007.1, on the reverse strand, counting down.
TGAATATTTTTCAATATTTTTTTATCAGCGCAAAAGCGATCCAGGCCTGAAGGTGAGCATTCAAGAGCAAGGACTACTGAGTTTCGTTGGTAATCAGCAGTCGATATGGAGGTGATCTGGGAGCCTAGCCATTCATTGAATCAAGAAAGTCATTATTGGTTTTGGCATGTTTGAGCTTATCAATGAGAAACTCCATCCCGTCAGCCGGATTCATTGAAGAGAGCAACTTTCGCAATATCCATACACGATTGATAAGATCCTTGTCGAGAAGCAGATCCTCCTTCCTCGTCCCTGAACGTTTGATGTCGATGGCCGGGAAAATCCGTTTATCGGACATTTTGCGATCAAGGATCAATTCCATGTTGCCGGTGCCCTTGAATTCCTCAAAGATAACCTCATCCATTTTACTGCCGGTGTCAACAAGGGCTGTCGCCAAAACAGTGAGACTGCCGCCCTCTTCAATATTTCTTGCCGCTCCGAAAAAACGCTTTGGCCTGTGCAGCGCGTTGGCCTCCACACCACCGGAGAGGATCTTACCACTCGACGGTGTCACGGTGTTATAGGCACGGGCAAGCCGGGTAATGGAATCAAGCAGAATAACGACATCCTTATTGTGTTCCACCAGACGCTTGGCTTTTTCTATGACCATCTCGGCGACCTGAATATGACGCTGTGGAGGTTCATCAAAGGTTGAGCTGACAACCTCGGCTGCCTTAACGGACCGTGCCATCTCCGTCACTTCTTCGGGTCGCTCGTCGATGAGCAGCACTATAAGATAGACCTCCTTGTGGTTGCGCACAATCGAGTTGGCGATCTTCTGCATCAAAACTGTCTTACCGGTTCTCGGCGGAGCGACGAGCAGACCTCTCTGCCCCTTACCGATGGGGGCAAACATATCCATAAGTCGCATGGAATAATTGTCCGGCTGCCACTCCAAATTGAATTTCTCGTTAGGATGCAGAGGGGTAAGATTCGTATAGATGGTCTTTTGCTTGATAGCATCCGGTGGATCAAAGTTGACCCCCTCAACCTTGAGCAAAGCAAAATATCGTTCTCCCTCCTTGGGGGCACGTACCAATCCTTCGATGACGTCGCCGGTGCAGAGATTCAACCGTCTGATCTGCGAAGGTGAAACATAAATATCGTCGGGGCCCGGCAGATAATTGTAATCGGGAGCCCGCAAAAAACCAAAGCCATCAGGCAGAATTTCGAGAGTTCCGCTCCCCCGTAACTGGCCATCTTCGTCGGCCTGCGCCTGCAGCAAAGCAAAGATCAACTCCTGCTTGCGCATCGAGCTGTAGCTTTCCACTTGGTATTTACGAGCAAGTTTAACCAGCTCACCAATTTTTTTTGATTTTAATTCCGCCAAGTTCATCTATCTCTTTCTCCTTTTAAGCAATAGCGGTACCAGAAAAATACTATTTTTAAGCCGCCGTCAATCCATCGCGGCAGCCTGTATTCGTAATCTCTATTCAAACGTAACCGATTTCCACAAAGCTCGGCTGATCAACCCATGAGTCTGCCATACCACCGTTTTTTGCGCGGAGGCAGCAATCCACTTTACGGCCTGCACCACGTACAGCGGAAGGTATAGATATGATCGAATGTAAAATCATGCGGATTTGATCGCAGAACCAAATGAAATATCGAGCTACTGAAATATCGAGCTACCGGAATATCGAGCTGCTGGAAAATCGAGCTGCAAATGTATCTCTTCGGGGAAACAATCCAGACAGGCTCTCACCAAAAGCATTGGACCACCGGAATAATCGATCCGGGCAACCCACTCTATTATCGATCTATGATGACTTGGTCGTATGGATTGGCGAAGAATTGTGTATTTTCGAAACAGGTCTATTCCTTACCCCAGTGGTGGCAAGATTATCGATTTCTCTTTTGCGGCGTTGTTTAGGCTTTTCACAGCTGAGATTGTGCTGACTAATCCATCCAGAGCAGGATGCTCCTTCCGATTATTGGTTTCTTATACGTTTTCCAGTTCGAGCTGTCAAGAGTTTTTCAGGAATAAATGTATCTTTACATAGCCCTGTTTTTGCTCTGTTGCAGGCGAAAATCGCGATACAGATCTTCTACCTGTCGCTGCATATTTTCCAGTGACATGGAATTGTCGACAATGCAGTCGGACCGGTTCATCTTGTCGTGTATGTCCATTTGAGAATCATACACTTTTTCGGCCTGATCGGCCGACACCGCATCCCGCGCCATTACTCGCTGTAGGCAGTCATCTCTTTGGGCGAAGACTGTCACGATACAGTCAAAATCATCCTGCCAGCCCACCTCGAAGAGTAGCGGAATCTCAACAATCAGCATTTTTCCCTGGCTGCGGATTTTTTTATACAAATGGTTGACGACCTTTTGAACATGAGGGTGCAACATGTTTTCAAGCTCACGGCGCAGTCTTTCATCCTCGAAAATAGCAATACGAAGATGGCCGCGATCTATACTTCCGTCACGTTCTAAAAAACGATTTCCCCATTTTTCAACGACACTGCGCCATCCAGGCTGGTCTTTTTCCAACAGGTCACGGCACAAAACATCGGTGTCACAATGCTCCGCCTTTGAAATCGCAGCCAGATAGCCGGCCACCTCACTTTTGCCGGCCCCAATAGAGCCGGTAATCGCAATTATCACAGGACGTCTCCCGGACAACCATAGTCTTTAAGAATATCACAAAAATCAGACGGCAGTGGTGCAACAGCAGTTACCTTGTCTGCCGTCACCGGATGGATAAACTGCAATTGCCGAGAATGAAGCAACTGTCTCGGCAGAGCCGCAGAGCTTTTTACCGGTCCATACACTCCGTCTCCGGCAACGGGGTGTCCGATTGAAGCCATATGGACCCGGATCTGGTGTGTTCTGCCCGTTTCTATAGCTATATCCACAAAAGAATAATCCTGCCCGAGCATCTCTTTAAGCAACCAGTTCGTTGCTGCAAATTTTCCACTATTGGGACGTATGGCCATTTTTTTTCTGCTGACTGGATGCCTGCCTATGGGAGCCACCACCCTTCCGGAACATGTCGCCATGGTACCGTGAACCACAGCCTGATATTTCTTGGAAACCTGTCGAGCCTTAAAGGCCTCTACCAGCATTCGATGGACATGGGTGCTCTTGGCAACCACCATAACTCCGGAAGTATCCTTATCAAGCCTGTGTACGATACCGGGCCGCACAGGGTCACCGGCATCTCGTAGAGTACGGCAGTGATACAGCAGACCATTAACCAGCGTATTATCGTGATTTCCATTGGCTGGATGAACAACCAGGTGGGGAGGCTTGTCAACCATCAGCAAATGCTCATCCTCAAAGAGAATGGAAAAGTCAACCTGCTGCGGCTCCGGCAGGGCGAGTACCGGTGCTGCGACATACCCGCGGACATGATCTCCGGCGCGTAATTTTCTGGCAGCCTTACAGGCAACATCGTTTATTGTGATTGTCCCTTTCTTTATTGCAGCATGTATCTGAGAACGGGAGAAAAAACCGAGACGGTGAGCGACATAATGATCGAACCGCCACCCAGCCTCGGCGGATGTGATGGTAAAGGAAAAAAGGTCTTCCTGCCTGGAAATTTGGCTAAAATTGTCGAGCTCTGCGTCCATCAAAAATCTCACGAGGACAGCACACAGTTGGGTATCTCAACGTTGGGCATCTCAATCAAATCCGGCACACCAAATCCAGCACACCTTGTGTTACGCAAATATTGTTTCAATTTCGTTACTTATATTACGCTCATCAACTTTTCGAGCCAAAGACAGTTCTTTCACCAGCAGTCCCTTGGCCGTATCAAGCATTTTACGCTCGCCATAGGAGAGGTCTTTGTCGACACTGAGCAGGAAAAGATCTCTCATGACAGCGGCTACTTCATGAATGGAACCGGTTTTGATTTTTTCCATATAGTCACGATAGCGCCGGTTCCACGTCTGAGAGCCTATCTCATTGGCACGGTCACGCAGTATGTCAAGGACATCATCAACCTCTTTGTTTGAGACAATGGCTCGGAGCCCGACATTCTTACTGCTCACCGTTGGAATCATGATGGTCATGTTGTTATCAAGAATCTGCAACACATAAAACTTCTGATCCAGACCTCCGACCGTTTGGGATTGAATAGCCTTTATAACACCAACACCATGGGCTGGGTAGACAGCCATATCACCTTCTACAAACACTACGATCACCTCATCTTCATAACCTGAAAACCACAGTCGCGCTGTATCCTGGAACTGAACAAACGAGAAGGTACAGCGGATACGCATTGTAAATCATTTCCATGATATCAACACTTCTTTCGCTGGATTACCCCATGTGGCAAGTAGGACAACAGGGTCAGGATAACACAATCGCGGAAAAATTGCCGTAGGTTTTGACAAAAAAACGCAGAATTGGCGGGTTGCATAGTCCCCAATCCGAATGGCGCCGTTACAACCCCGAATGATTGGGGTACGGCGGATACGTGACAACAACATGTAACGCCCCGGCGTCCATGAGCCCTACTCCGGCACAATCACATTACTACTTAAAACTGTTAATAAAGTTTATACAGCGGGGGACTTCACCCTGGACAAATGTCTCTATCCCGCGGACAATTTCCACCATTCGCTCCTCAATGATTTGTCGCTCATGGGCTGCAAATGGTGTGAGAACATACCTGTCAACCGGGATTCCTGCATGGACATCGTCACTTGCCGGGCGCCCTATGCCGATTTTGAGACGATAGAAACTATTGTTGCCGGTACAGGCAACAATGGATCGAATACCATTATGTCCGCCGGCTCCACCTCCACGAACAAGCTTTAAACGGCCCGTTTTCATGTCGAGATCGTCGTGCACCACCAGCAGCCTTTGCGGCGGCACCTTATAAAAATTCATATACTTTGCAACGGATTTACCGCTGAGATTCATGAATGTTAGAGGCTTGAGCAGGTGGACTGCCGCCCCGGCAAGGGTGATTCCGGCGGTGAGGCCATCCCATTTTTGTGATCTAACCTCCGTAGTATTTTTGGCGGCAAGCGCATCGATAACATCAAAGCCGATATTGTGGCGCGTACCGCTGTATTGAGTTCCGGGATTACCAAGACCAACAAGGATGTAGGGCTCTAAAGACATTATGTTCTTGCTGTTTAAAAAAGAAAATCCGGTGAGAGTTCTCCCACCGGATCAAATAGCACTCCATAGCCAAGGTCTGAAGGGTGAAAGTTACTCTTCCTCTTCTCCTGCACCTTCTTCATCGGACACTGCATCTTCGCCGGCGTCGTCGTCCTCCTCAACCTCTTCCTCAAGGTCTTCGTCCTGCTGGATGGCGACAATGGACACGCATGACATTTCAGGATCAGTAACCAGTGTGCAGTTTCCTGGAATATCAATACTGGAAACCTGAACACTGTCATTCATGGTCATCTTGGAAATATCCACGACAAAATCGTCAGGTACCTCAAGCGGTGCAGCTTCAATGGCCAGAGTGTCAAGGATTACATTGAGCATGCCGCCCAGCTCGACACCGGGCGCCGTTCCCTTATAGCTGATCGGCACCTCGAAAACGCGCGGTTTTTGTACATCTATTTCAATGAAATCAGCGTGCAGCAGGAAATCTTTAACCGGATCGGTCTGGACATCCTGGATCAAAACATGCTTGGTTGATCCATCGTCGAGGTTGAGTGAGACAATGGCGTTTTTACGGTAGACATCGAGCAGTTGGTTCCAGAAAGGTGTGGTCTCCACTTTCAGCGGAATAGCCTCGGTTCCTCCTCCATAAACAACCGCCGGGGTAAATCCCTGCAAACGCATCTGCCGCATTGCCCCCTTTTTCGTCTCTTTCCTGATTGAGGCATTGACTTCTATCTTTAACATTCTTTTTCTCCTTGGCCCAATATATCACCGCCCACCTTTTTGTGGCAGCAACAGAGCGTTTTCCTGATTGTGTAATCTATCTATCGCCTAGCTACACAAAAAGTGAGCTGACGGAGTCTTCATTATGTATTCGTTTAATGGCATCCGCAAGCAGTTCAGAAACGGAAAGAACTTTTATCTTTTCGGATTTTTGCGCCTCTCCGCGCAATGGAATAGAGTTGGTCACCACAAGGGATTTTATAACCGAGTCATTTATCCGCTGCACGGCGGGCCCGGAAAGTACAGCATGCGAACAGCACGCATGAACTTCCTTCGCCCCGTCATTCATAAGAGTCGTGGCACCCTCGCAAAGCGTACCCGCGGTATCGACCATATCATCGAGCAAAATTGCCGTTTTGCCTTTGACATCACCAATGACATGCATTGCTTCACATTCATTGGGACGGTCCCTGCGTTTATCTATGATGGCAAGACCACAGTTGAGTCGTTTGGCAAAGGCCCGGGTCCTCTCAACCCCACCGGCATCCGGAGACACCATGATACGATTTTCAAATGTATCCCCTATATAGCGGAGCAGTACCGGCGCCGCATAGAGATGGTCGACCGGTATATTAAAAAATCCCTGTATCTGCCCGGCATGAAGATCCATGGCCAAAACCCGGCGAACGCCCACTGTCATAAACATTTCCGCCACAACCTTGGCCGAGATGGGCACCCTGGGCGCCACCTTTCTGTCCTGGCGCGCATAGCCGTAATACGGGACAACCGCTGTTATACGACGCGCCGAGGCGCGGCGAAGCGCATCAACCATGATAATGAGTTCCATGAGATTATCGTTGACGGGAGTACACGTCGGCTGGATAACAAAAACGTCCGTACCGCGTACGTTCTCTCCAATTTCAACAAAAATCTCGCCATCACTGAATTTCTTTACTTCGGCCTTGGACAGCGGCATATTGAGATTCACGGCAATCTCGTCAGCCATTTTTCGATTGGCGTTACCGGAAAATATCTTAATATTGTTTGGCATTGTTCCCTTTTCGACCGGTGCAGGCAAAGTGTCTCTCACCAGCTCAGTGGCGTTTTTTGATGCAGATATTTTCGCAGGACAAATATTACACGGACCACCCCTGCCGGTCCAAAAAGATATTTGCCGGAAAACACAGCAATCTTTTCCCCCAAGTAAACACTGAAAATTACGTACTGCGTACTGAAAATGGCTGGGGTGGTAGGACTCGAACCTACGAATGCCGGGATCAAAACCCGGTGCCTTGGCCACTTGGCTACACCCCAACCCTTTATTCCGCCAGAAAAACACCTCTCCCGAACTCTTGTCGCAGGCGGGACACGGCATCTTTTGCTTTTTGTGTTCTCTGCTGTACAGCTCCTCTGAATACTCCGAAGACGGTCGACCCGCTGCCGGACATCAGCACAGTTTCAGCCCCCAGAGATTCCAACACTTTTTTAATTTCGCCGATAATCGGAAAGAGACCGATTGTCACCTCTTCCAGATCATTTTCAAGTGGCACATGCGATAAATCCTCTGGACACAACTTTTGAAAACCCGTCAATGTAGAATTTTTCTGGGCCCTTGTCAATGCAAATTTTGCAAAAATCGCAGCCGTTGAAATACCAATACCGGGATGAACGAGTATGAACGTTGCGTCACGCAGCGGCGGCACCGCCACCATTTTTTCTCCGATCCCGGCAGCCAGCACGCTTGACGCATCCTGCACAAAAAAAGGGACATCCGCACCCAGTGATGTGGCCATATGTAACAGCAGCTCACCATCAAGCTCATTGGAGAAGTACCTGTTCAACTCCCGCAAAAGCGTCCCGGCATCGCTGCTGCCGCCTCCCAGGCCGGCAGATACGGGAATGCGCTTTTCCAAGTGCATGACCGCACCCTTCCCGGC
>JBHEOR010000007.1:0-17038 GCA_046260685.1 Desulfopila sp. | reverse complement strand
CGGCGCGCCATGCCAGATTACTGCTGTCCACGGCAAGCTCGGGATCGGAACAGGTCAACGCAATACCGGGAGAATCCGTGATTTCCACACGCAAAGAGTCATACAAAGAAACTTTTTGCATCCAACTCTCAAGCTCATGGTAGCCATCATCTCTTTTGTTGTGGACACGAAGAAGAAGATTGATTTTGGCCGGCGCCTGCAGATGTAATAGCGCAGATGATGTATTATCGCTCACTTCCAGCTTTCCATAATTTCTCCCTATTCATCAGTGCAGCCTCTGGTGCTGGGATGGTGGGACAGCAATGCCTCATGCCGATTATAAAATCGGTCGTTCATAAAAACAACATGCAATATCCTGGATCGATCGGCTGGTAATCAGCTATTTCTTGGCAATCTGCACAAATCGAATTTTGAGATCATACAGAATATTTTTCAACATCTCCGCCTCATCATGGGAGAGATTTCCTTTGGTTTTCTGCTCTATCAATGTCAACGTATCAATTCCATGCCGGGCAAGATCAAGATCGACGGCTTTACTTCCCGTCGCCGGATCTCCCACAACTCCAAGATGGAATAAGACCGATGTGTTCAGCGACATGATAAAGGCCGAAAAGGTCACCTCCGGCATGACACATTTGCCTTCCCTGTTCGGTACTTTGCCCTCTTGACAGGCACAATCAGCATTTTTGCTTTCTTCCATCGTGCTTCCCCCTTTCCCTTTCAGCTTACAACGCTAGTGTGTTTTTGTGGTACTGTTTTTAGACTAGGCCGTCTTGTTTTGCAAAGATTCCAGCAAATCTCAATACTTCAGCACTCCCTTCAGTACCCTCTTAAGGGTAGGTTGGAAGAGATCCATGGATACTCCGACCGGCACCTTGCATTGTCATTGCAATGAAAATAAGCCTTGAGCACGCTTTGTCAAATTTTATACTCTCATGCGTTACCTGCCGTACAAACCGGACGGCTGCAGCTAAGGGTTCGCGCAAAAATAGATTGGCATAGTTTGGCAAAGGGCCTTTAAGGCGGACTTTAAACGTTATAACGATCAAGCTCCAGCACCATGGCGTCGTTGATGTTATCGATACTACAGACCTTGGCAAGCAATTCCTTGGGGATAAGGGTATCAGTTGAAAGAAAAATAATATTCTGTTGGCTGTCTTCTTCTCTGCCCACCGTCATCCTGGAAATATTGACGCCGCCCTCACCAAGTGTTGATCCGAGATTGCCGATAACACCGGGAACGTCCTTGTTATATACCAGCAGCATCGGTCCGGAAGGCAGGGCCTCAAGCCGAAAGCTGTTCAATCGTACAAGCCGCGGTTCGTTTTTGCCGAAGACCGTCCCCACCAGTACATTTTCTCCCATGCTGGTGCGTACCCGTGTCGACAAGACGTTTATGAAGTCGTGGGATTTTTGCGTTTTGGCTTCAACCACCTTTATACCGCGGTCTTTGGCAATAACCGGTGCATTGACATAGTTCACGGCATCTTTAAGAATCGGTGTGAACAAACCCTTGAGAAAGGCAACGGTGATGGGACTAGTGTTAAGCTCGGCCAGTTTCCCACTGTACTCAATGGTGATCTCTTCGATTCCTCCCCTGGCGATCTGCATCTGCAGACTGCCGAGCATTTCGCCAAGAGATATATAAGGGCCTACCTGGGTAAGCACATCACCACTCACCGAAGGTACGTTGACGGCATTGGTAACGGAGCCCTTGTTCAGATAATCGGCAACCTGCTCGGCAATTATAAAGGCGACATTTTCCTGGGCTTCGCTGGTAGAGGCTCCCAGATGAGGTGTGCAGATAAAATTGTCGAGTTCGAGCAGGGGGCAGTTTTCCATGGTGGTTGGTTCCTGAGCGAAAACATCAAGTGCCGCGCCGGCTATCTCACCGGTTTTCAGGGCCTTGTACAATGCCTCTTCGTCACAGACTCCGCCACGGGCGCAATCAATAAACATACCGCCCTCTCGCATATTAGCGAAAAAATCAGTGGAGAGCATCCCCTTGGTTTCCTTGGTCATGGGAACGTGAACAGTGATATAATCGGAACGTTTGGCCAACTCCTCGAGGCTGACCAGCTCCACCCCGATTTTCTCCGCCATATCCGCCGGTAAATGAGGATCATAGGCGATGGTTTTCATTTTGAGCCCCTGGGCCCTACCGGCGGCTATACCGCCTATGCGGCCGATGCCGACAATACCCAGTGTTTTTCCGCTGACTTCACGGCCCATGAATTTTTTCTTCTCCCACTTTCCAGCCTTCATGGAAGCTGTTGCCTGAGGAATGTTACGGGACAGCGCCATCATCATGGAGATGGCATGTTCAGCGGTGGTGGTAGCATTACCGTCGGGAGCATTCATCACCACAACTCCCCGCTGCGAGGCTGCCGGAATATCAACGTTATCCAGACCAATTCCGGCTCGGCCCACCACCTTCAATTTTGTGGCGGATTCAAGAATATCTGCTGTAACCTGGGTGGAACTGCGAATGACCAGACCATCATACTGTCCGATGATTTTTTTCAGCTCTTCAGGCGTAAGGCCGGTGTTGACATCGACCTCCAAACCGGCCTCTTCCAATTTTTCCACCCCGACGGTAGAAAGATTGTCACTTATTAATACTTTCATCTCTACTCCTTTATGGTTTTTAAAAACAACTATATTTGCAAGGAAATGAGCATCTGCATACCATTCCTGTAAAGTGGACTCCGGTAAACCAAAACTTGAAATCATAACGCCATCGCCCATCAAAAACAATTAAAATTCCGCAGACATTGCATGAGATGCATTCCCAAATGGGCCTTACAAAGGGAGATTCGGGGGATTGCGGAACAAAAAAAAAGCTGATGACCAATGAAACTCAGCTCGAAGAACCGAAGGACCAGGCGATCAGCAGCGTTTCGTTGGTGATCAGAAAAAAAATTGCTGGAGTTGCAGTTATTGACGGAAAACGATATAAATGATGCGAACCATCATAATCCAATAAAGATGTGGCTCTTCGACGGAACACCTTGCAGGGAGCCAACATTTAAAATATCAAGGAGCGGCAATGACTGAAACCAGACTGCGTTTCCCCCCCAGCCCGACGGGCTATCTCCATATCGGTGGAGCAAGAACGGCGTTATACAACTGGCTATATGCCAAAAAGACCGGCGGAAAACTGATCCTCAGGATCGAAGATACCGATACCGACCGCTCCACCGAAGAATCAATTCAGGGCATCCTTGACGGACTGACCTGGCTGGGCATTGACTGGGACGAAGGCCCCTATTTCCAATCCGAATTCAGCGACGACCACAAAAAAGTCGCCCAGGCTCTTTTGGCAGGCGGCAGCGCCTATAAATGCTTCTGCACCAAGGAGGAGCTCGAAGCCAAAAGGGAGGCAGCGGCGGCAACCAAGCAGAGTTTTGGCTACGACGGCACCTGCCGCAATCTCACGGAAGATGCCATAGTCGCAAAGGAAGATGCAGGGCTTCCCTCCGTCCTCCGCTTCAGGGTGCCGCACCGTGAGGGCAAGCTGAGCTACGAGGACAAGGTGCTTGGCCGCATTGAATCCAGTTACTCGGAAATCGACGATTTCGTCATCGTCCGCTCCAACGGCAAACCCCTCTACCTGCTCTGCAATGTGGCCGATGATATCCGTGACCGGATCAGCCATATCATCCGCGGCCAGGACCATATGACCAACACCCTCAAACAGGTGCTGCTCTATGAGGCACTTGATGCGCCTCTGCCGGTGTTTGCCCACATTCCCCTGACCATGGACACCAAGAGAGCCAAGATCTCCAAGAGAAGTCACGGTGAAATCGTCTCCGTTCAATTCTATCAGGAAAAGGGCTTTCTCCCCTGGGCACTCAACAATTTTCTCGCCCTTCTCGGCTGGGCCCCCGGTGATGACCAGGAAATTTTCAGCCGCGAGGAACTGATCGACAGGTTCACACTGGAGAAAATCAACAAATCGCACTCCATCTTCAACTATCGCAAAAACGATCCCAAGTTTTTCACCGACCCCAAGGCCATTGCCATCAATGAACAGCACCTGCGCACACTGGACATTGAACTCCTGGCCGAGTATGTCAAGAAGCAATTCATCCAGGAGGGATTGTGGCGGCAAGAGTATGAAGGTGCGCAGCGACAGTGGTTTCTCGACACCCTCGATCTTATACGCCCCCGCTTCCATACCTTACAAGATTTTACAACCCTGGGACGGGCCTACTTTGCCGATGACTTCGATATTTGCGAAAAATCGAAGAAGAAAAACATCCTCAAGCACCCGGACCTGGCACAGTGGCTCCCCCAACTGGCGCAGCGCTATGCCGCTCTGCCTTTTTTCACCGCCGAGACAGCGGAACAGGAAGCACGACAAATGGCCGAAGAGCTCGACATTAAACCGGGTGTTCTGATCAATGGCATGCGAACGGTTGTCACCGGACAACTTGCCGGTCCCTCCATGTTTGATATCCTCATGGCCATCGGTAGGGAAAAAGTGATCGCTCGCCTGCACAAAACAGCAGAGCTCTATTGACCTGCACCCCCTGCCATGACTACTTTACGCCATTTAGAACCAAACCCGACAGCCCTCTGAGAACATTATGGAAAACAGTGGAACAGCAGCAGACAAACCGCTCGATTTTATTCGTCAGATAATAGCAGAAGACCTCAGGGTCGGCAAGCACAGCCGGCCCGTCACGCGCTTTCCTCCGGAGCCCAACGGACTGCTGCATATCGGCCATGCCAAATCGATCTGCCTCAACTTCGGTATCGGCGTGGAAAACAACAGCCCCTGCCATCTGCGTTTTGACGACACCAATCCGACTAAAGAAGAGGACATCTACGTCCAGTCAATCAAAGAGGATGTGGCCTGGCTCGGTTTTGACTGGCAGGACAACCTCTTCTATGCTTCCGACTACTTCGACCAGCTCTATCAATACGCCATTGAGCTCATCAAGATGGGCAAGGCCTACGTCTGCCGGCTCAATGGTGAACAGATTCGCCAATATCGTGGCACGCTTACCGAACCCGGCAGGAACAGCCCCTACCGCGATCGTTCCGTTGCGGAGAACCTCGAGCTTTTCGAAAAAATGAAACACGGTGATTTTGAAGAGGGATCCCATGTGCTGCGGGCCAGAATAGACATGACCTCCCCCAACATCAAAATGCGGGATCCTGTTATATACAGGATCATGAAGTTTCCCCACCACAGAACGGGAGACAAATGGTGCATCTATCCCATGTATGACTTCACCCATTGCCTCTCCGACGCTCTGGAAAACATCACCCATTCGCTCTGTACCCTGGAGTTCGAAGACCACAGGCCCCTTTACAACTGGGTGCTGGAAACACTGGACACACCATGCAAACCGCGGCAGATCGAATTTGCCCGGTTGAATCTCAACTATACGGTGATGAGCAAGCGCAAACTGCTCAAACTGGTGCAGAGTGGATATGTCAACGGGTGGGACGACCCGCGCATGCTCACCATCTCCGGTTTGCGCCGGCGTGGCTACACCCCGACCTCCATCCGCCGCTTCTGCGATACCATCGGCGTCGGCAAGAAAGAAAGCTGGATAGACATGACGACCCTGGAGAATGCGGTGCGCGAAGACCTCAACGAACACGCGCCGCGGGCGATGGCCGTCCTCGATCCAATCAAGGTTATCATCGATAATTATCCGGAGGACAGGGTCGAAGAGGTTGACGCCAAAAATCACCCCCAGAATCCTGCAATGGGCACGAGAAAGCTGCCGTTCTGTCGAGAAATTTTCATCGAACGTAACGATTTCATGGAAGATCCGCCACGCAAATACTTCCGGCTCGGCCCGGGCCGTGAAGTGCGCCTGCGCTATGGCTACTACATCCGGTTTGTCTCGGCGGTCAGGGATGAGACCAGCGGAGCGATCGTCGAACTGCACTGCACCTATGACCCTGAATCTCAGGGTGGCTCAACCCCGGATGGCAGAAAGGTCAAAGGCACCATTCACTGGGTCTCGGCCCGTCATGCTATCACCAGCACGGTGCGTCTCTATGACAGGCTCTTTGATGTGGAGCACCCGGATACCGATAAGGAAAAGGATTTTCTGGAACACCTCAACCCCCAGTCAATGGTGGTTGTGGAAGACTGCAGGATTGAACCGGGTCTCGCCGAACAACACCCCGGTACCCGTGTCCAGTTCGAACGACAGGGGTATTTCAGCATTGACGCCCAGGACTCATCTCCCGGCAGGCCGGTATTCAACCGTATCGTAACCCTTAGAGACTCCTGGACCAAAAAACAGTAGAAAGAATAACTGCTCTACTACACCAGGCATGCTCAGTCACTCTTCCACTGAAAAAACTTTTCATGGAATAGGGTTTGGGCAAGCCGTTATTTTCTCTCAGATATTTTTCTTCATGTTAGATTCACCTAATTTTATACTGGATCCTTTATTCTTTTATTGACAAGACTATTTGTTTGGGGTAATTAATACAGACACATTGTAGTATAGTGGAATGAGCCTCAGTATGACGCCGACGTACTGCAACAACGGGCGATATACAAAAAACCGGCGGCGTCTGGTGAGCATGCGAAAAAAACGCCCAACAATTTTAAATTCCAGGAGCATAGATCACCATGCTTGAGACCCTGATAGTCTGGTCAATCATTGCACTCTGCGTGTTTGCCGTAGGCAGGAAGTTCCTGCGACAATTCAAAAATGCGGCCAAAAATGATGGCTCATCAGCCTGTGGTTGCGACTGCAGCAGTTGCCCTTCGGGGAAGACGCCGGACAAACGCTAACACCAGCAAATCATTAAGAAGGTATCGGAAAATCATGCAAAACATTGTACTGCGTCATATGAAAAAGGGACAGTCGGGCACCATAGCAGCGGTTGAGGCATCCGGCGAACTGGGCCGCAGGCTCTTGGAAATGGGCCTCATCCCCGGTACCAGAATCAAAATCCAGGGCCGGGCGCCGCTCAAGGACCCCGTCGCCATCCGTGTCATGGACAGTACGCTGACCCTCAGAAACAACGAGGCCGATCACATCGTGATCGACATCACCCGCCAATAACCTCCTGTTCTCGGCAGATTTTCAACGCCCACAACACTATTATGAAGAAACAGATTCTGGTTGCCCTGGCAGGCAATCCCAATGCAGGAAAAACTACGCTCTTCAATCAGCTCACCGGGTCGCGCCAGCATGTCGGCAATTATCCCGGCATAACAGTCGATTACAAAGAAGGTGTGCTTACCCATAAGAGCAGAAACATACAAATCACCGACCTTCCAGGCACCTACTCACTCACCGCCTATTCCATGGAAGAGATCGTCGCACGCGACTACCTCACCTCCGCCAGGCCGCAGGTGGTCATCAACATTGTTGACGCCTCCAACCTGCAGCGTAATCTTTACTTGAGCTGCCAGCTTATCGAGCTGGGCGTCCCTCTGGTTATTGCCCTGAACATGGTGGATGTCGCGGAAAAACGGGGAATGCACGTTGACACTGAAAAACTTGAAAGGCTGCTTGGCGTGCCGGTTATTGCAGTGGTGGCACGATCGGGGAAAGGAGTGGATCAACTGATCGAGGCCGCCGTCAAGGTCGCCGATGAGGGCCAGAGTCGGCAGAGTGACAAGATATCCTATGGAGAGGATCTCGAAGGCTCAATCCAGCGCATGCGAAATATCATTGAAGGCCATGAATTTTTCACCGAAAGCCGCCCATCACTCTATACCGCTCTGAAATACCTGGAACACGACGACGTTCTATGCGGCAAGGGCAGAGAGAAGGATGCCGCGGTAGCTGCCGAACTCGAGGAGATAAGCAACCGGGTCAGTGACCATACCAAAAAAACACTTGGAGTGTATCCCGAGGTCATCATTGCCGACCATCGCTACGGCTTTATAAAGTCCATGCTCAAAGAGGGTATCATCAGTCACCGCTTTGCAAGAGACCGACTCTATACCTCAGACAAGATCGACATGGTCCTGACCAACAGGCTCATTGGCCCTGCCATAATGCTGGCAGTGCTTTACGGGGTATACCAGTTCACCTTCACCTGGAGTGAGCTGCCGGTGGTGTGGCTGGAAAACTTCTTCGGCTGGCTGGGCGCCATGGTAGAAACCAGTCTGTCGGATGGATTGCTTAAGTCGATGTTGATCTCCGGTGTCATCGACGGTGTCGGCGGCGTTCTTGGATTTGTTCCGCTGATTATGTTCATGTTCTTCAGCATCGCCATTCTTGAAGATACCGGCTATCTCGCCCGGGTCGCCTATATGATGGACCGGCTTTTCCGTATATTCGGCCTGCACGGCTCATCGGTAATGCCCTATATCGTCTCCGGAGGCATAGCGGGCGGATGCGCAGTTCCCGGGGTTATGGCCACCAGAGCTTTGAAATCCCCCAAGGAACGCATGGCAACCCTGCTGACGGTACCGTTTATGAACTGCGGTGCCAAGCTGCCGGTACTGGCACTGCTCATCGGCACCTTTTTCAGCGACAACAAAGCCCAATATATGTTTTTCTTCACCCTGCTGGCCTGGTTTGTCGCCCTTCTGGCGGCGAAATTTTTCCGGGCCACGGTACTCAAGGGCACACCCACCCCCTTTGTCATGGAACTGCCGCCCTATCGTTTTCCGACACTACAGGGTCTTGCCATACACACCTGGGAGCGAACCTGGCAATATATAAAAAAGGCGGGGACCGTTATCCTGGGAATCTCCATTCTACTCTGGGCTCTTATGACATTCCCCGAATTACCGGATGAGCGTAGCGCATATTATGAAGAGCAGCGCCTGCAATACACATCCACATCAACGAACACCGGCAACACCAGCCAGGCCGATAAGGTGGGGCCGGCATCAACAGATTCCAGCATGGCAGCAGACACAGCGACTATCAACGACATCAGCAGACGGGAAAAACAAGAAGCCCTGCAACATTCAATCGCCGGCAGAATCGGCTCCTTTCTCGAACCGCTCTCCTCCCTGGCCGGTTTCGACTGGAGGACAAACATTGCGCTGGTTGGGGGATTTGCCGCCAAGGAGGTCATCGTTTCCACCCTTGGTACCGCCTACTCCATGGGCGATGTAGATGCAGAGGCGGCACTGCCGCTGGGTGAAAAACTGAAAAACGATCCCGCCTGGAATAAAATAACCGCAATTTCAGCTCTGCTCTTTGTGATGTTTTACGCCCCCTGCTTTGTCACTGTGGTATGTATTGCCAGGGAATCATCCTGGAAATGGGCATTTTTCTCCATCACTTTCAATACAGTCTTTGCCTTCACCCTGGCCGTCGCCACCTTTCAGCTGGGCAGCCTGATTGCGTAAGAGATTCCGATGAAAGTCTTCAGCGACACAACCGGGCGGACTCCTGGGTCGATCAGCTGAGTTTCGTTGGTAATCAAAAAAAACATAAACAGAGTTACCGATTGGTTACCCAACCATGGCATAGACATAGCCTCCCTTTTTCCAGAATCTGACCATATACGTGCCCTCCTGCATACTGTAGTGGCGACCGGCAGACAGGGAGAAATCGACATCGCCTGTTTTGATAAGATAGAGCGAAACCCGTCTACTGTTATGATAAAACACCAGATGGATAGCCTCGCATTGCCCCAGTAAACAAATGCGGCCGCCTCGAAAAGTATAGCCGGCAGGCACCTGGGCCATCAGCTCGGTGGAGGAGACATCGACAACACCAAGCTGCGCCAGATTGTGTATATCGTCAATGACCAGAACGGAATCGTCGTGCCCGGCATGCTCCTCTATGACATATCGGCCCATCTCATCCACCGATGGTATAGTGGAGGAAAACATAAAGATCAGCCCAAAAACCACCATCACGGCCGCGGCCGCGGAAAACACCCCAAACACACGATACCTTACTGTAGATCTATTGGACGACATGCCGTCAATACTGATATCGACCCTGCGGCGCAGTGCCGCCGGCATCTCTGTTTTTTGCAGCGCGCCGTGCATATACTTGTCAAGCTGTTCATCAAAATGGAGCTTGGCCCGGCAATCCCTGCACACCTCGGTATGCTTTATTGCCTTATCCGCCTCCGAAACATCATACATATCCCTGTTTGCCAGCCAGTTGGAAAATTTCAGACAATCCATGTCACCCTCCTCAGACCATCAGGCCCGTTATTGGGATTATCTTTTTGATATCCGAGGCTCCCCTGGCTCGGCGTACTAATTCGTTCTTCATGTATTTTTTTCCGCGGGCCAGTCGAGACATTACCGTACCAATGGGAATATCCATATACTCGGAGATTTCCTGATAGGTCATCTCTTCCATATAGTATAACAAAAGAGGAGACTTGAATTTTTCAGGAATCATGTTCAACACCAGCTGGATTTCCTCTGTATTCATTTTCTTTTCATATTTCTCGGCAAGCTCATTTTTGTTGCCCGCCGTCACATTTTTGAGATATCCTTCGCCATCATCGAGATACGGCCTCTTGACAGCCTGACGCCGTTCCTTGAGGAAATGGCTGCGCAGGATCATAAAAAGCCAGGAGCGGCATTTACTTTCCTCCCGTAATTGAGAAAATTTGCGATAGGCGGTATACATGGTTTCCTGCACCAGATCTTCGGCATCATAACTCTTGCCCGAATATTTCAGGGCGACATTGTAGAGAAACTCCAGATGCGGATAGGTGAGCTCCTTGAACCTCTTTTTATCAACCCGGCGAAATTTCTCCATACCGCGACTCCCGATTTTCCTATGACCGCTACACTGCAGTGGTACCCCCTGCGACCCGTACAGACTCGTACAGACTCGTATAGACTCGTATAGACTCTTACAATACGAGCACCGTATCTCCCCATCTATTCCCTTATTTTTTTCTGATGAGCAACGAAACGCAGCTCGAAGCATCGAAGGGCCCCTTACACCTCGATGACAACGCCGCCGCGGCGTGGGTCGCCGGCACCAGCCTTTCCCGGAATGACTGCATGCACACCGCCGAAGTAGACGTCAAGCGACTTCCAGATATTGATTGGGCAGCCCAGTGATTCGATGACGGTGTCGTCCAGGCCCGGTTCTACCTGCAGGCACCGGCCATCCCAGAATATTCTTGGAGCCGTCACCGCCTCCTGCAGCTCCATGCCGAAATCCACCACGCCGCGCAGCACTTCGCTAATGGCACTCCGAATACGCTTGGACCCGCCGCTACCGATGACCAAATTGACTTCATCATCACGCTTGAGCAGTGACGGCGACATCATGGACCCCACCCGCTGCCCCGCCGGTGCGCAGTGGAACCCGTCGGGATGCAGGTCATCCTCTCCCATCATGTTGTTGAGCATCACCCCGGTCCCCGGCGCATACCAGCCGGAACCTTCACCATTGGAACAGGTCATGCCGGCGCAATTGCCATATTTATCGGCAATGCTGACATGGGTTGTGCCACGACTGAACAGGCGGATATTATCAAGACTTGTGGTTATATCCTGCTCGACACAGCACTGCAGTGCTTCCGGGGTGGTTACCCGGTCACCGCGCAGTCTCTCCACCTCCCGCATAACCCCCAGGCTCTGCAGCAGATGTTCTTTACCGCCCCATACAGCAGGATGCTCCGCCAAGGCCGCATACAGCGAAAGCGACAGCGCAACAAGACAGCCTCCCAGAGACGGTGGTGGGGCAGTGACAAAACATGCTCCGTTATAATCGATGCTCACCGGCTTGCGCTCTATGACGCGGTAGGCGGCAAGATCCGCTCGGCTGAGCAGGCCGCCTTTTTCATCCATCTCGGCAGCGATGGCAGCGGCAATATCGCCCCTATAGAAGCTGTCGCCGCCATCCTTGATGAGCTGTTCAAGAAAGGAGGCAAGTTCTTCATTAACAAGCCGGTCACCTTCCCTGATATACTTTTGAGCGGTACCGTAGAGCGCTCTGCCGGTGGATGTCTGGGTCAGAATGGGGGTGAGGAGCTGGAGAAAAGAGGCCTGGTAATTGTTCACCAAATGGCCCCGGGCCAGCGTAATGGCCGGTGCCACAACTTCCTCCAGCGGCATACGGCCAAGGCGCCTGTGCACATGGAGCAACCCCTTGGCAATGCCTGGAACGGCGACGGAGCCAAGCCCGATATTGAACACCTGGGGCGCTCCGGAAAACTGGATGGTCACCGGAAAAAAATGGGACCCGCACAGTGCTCCTTGACGACCGAGCCCCGGAGTGTCGACAAAAAAATCAAAAAACACGTCCCGGCCCTGCCCGGCGCTATGACCAAGGAGAAACCCGCCGCCGCCCAGGCTGGTCAGGGTCTGCTCGACCACCGTCGAGGCAAAACCGGCGGCTACCACACCATCGAAGGCATTACCGCCCTCTTTCAGCATACGGGCCGCAGCCTCGCTGACCAACCTGTGCCCCGAGGCCACAATCCCCTTTTTATATACACCCATTCAAACACTCCTGCACAGCCACTGCCAGGCAACATTGGCATACCAGGCAGCGCCGATGGCCAGCACATCCTCATCAAAGGTAAATGCGCCGCTGTGGGCGATACCGCCAAATTGTGCCGAGGCGCCGCCGAAACGCACCATGCAGCCAGGTTTATGCTGCTGATAAAAGGCAAAATCCTCGGCGCCAAGGCTGGACGATCCCTGCGTGGTTACGACGATATCATCACCAAGGGCCTGCGCCGCCCTTCGGGCATATTCGGCGCACTCAGCATCGTTGTGCACGGCGCCGATGGCATTACGAAACTCCAGCGTCGCCGCAACACCGTGCATCCTGCCGATTGACTCAACAACCCGCTGCAGGCCATCCAGAGTTGCCTTTCTGGTATGGCAATGTGTTGAACGTACCGTTCCCTGGAGCAGGGCGTCCCGGGCAATAATATTCTGGGCGGTCCCGGCCTGCATGGCTCCTATGGTTATAACGGCGGATCTGTTCGGGTCCACTCCACGAGATATCAGGGTCTGCACCGACATAACAAGATTGGACGCCGCCACAACCGCATCCACCGCCTCATGCGGCCGGGCGGCGTGACCGCTTTTCCCGGAAAGGCGGACCTCAAAGGGATCGGCCCAGGCACAGACAATCCCCTCGTCTATGGTTATGGTACCAACGGCAAAATGGGTGTCGATGTGGCCTGCAAAAACGGCCTCGACATTGTTGAGCACACCATCATTGACCATATGCCAGGCGCCGTTGCCGTGTTCTTCCGCCGGCTGAAAAATCAACGTTACCGGTCCGGGCAGCTCCCGCGTTTGCAGAAGAGCGGCGGCACCAAGCAGCATCGCCACATGGCCGACATGGGCGCAGGCATGCATGACCCCCGGAACCTGAGAACGAAACCGCAGCCCCGTTTCTTCACTGACCGGCAGGGCATCCATATCGGCCCGCAAGGCCACCCCCGAAATTCGAGATGAGGGCCCGGATACTACGGCTACAACGCCGGTGCCTGCCACTTCCCCACGACTGTCAATGCCGATCTCTTTGAGTTTCTCCTGAACATAAGCGGCGGTGCGGTGCTCCTCAAAGCTTAATTCGGGAAATGTATGGATATGCCGGCGAATATCGCGGATCCACTGCTCCAGCTGACGATCCACCACAAAAGGGTGCTGTGCAAAAGTACTCTGTTTATCCATGGGCGATATGATTCTTCAATCACAACCTCCTAGAGGGTAAGGGGCTTCACTTGGGGTAAGGGGCGTCACTGGGCTGATCCCGGTATCTGTAAAACCATTACAATCCATCCTGGGCGATATCTGTTATGTTATGCAGACTCCTCTTTGTAATCTTTCTCACTCTTGCAATTAATAGGTGCAGGAGTAAGGGACTACTCGATGCGAATAGTATACAAATCGTCGTCATCCTCCTCCTCATCATCATCAACGCCATCCCCGCCATCTTCAGCGTCCACATCTCTGTGGTCCACACTTACATCCTGGTCCACGATTACATCCTGTTCGGTGATGAGATCGTCTTCTCCGCCAAACTCCTCCGCCGGCTCTTGCGCTGCCGTGTTCATTAGAGGCGTATATCCCATCACCTGAGCCGGTGTAACCGACTCACCCACAGGATCCAGCGGCTGCTTGAATACTGCAATAACACCATCTTCTGTCTCGATAATGGACACCAGTTCCCAGCCCGACTGGCCATAGTCGTTCAAGGCCTCTTCCACCTCGGCTTCATCGAGAAATGAGTTTCCCAGAAACCCCTCTTTTTTCAACGCAAAATGAACCGTTTTATAGCACCAGCGCATCGTTTTCCACTCCTTCAATACACCATCCAGACCGTTACGCATCGTAACTGCCCTCAAGGCACCAGGGCTCCCCGCGATCCGCGTGGTTTACGCCCAACCGGTGCCCTTCACCTATCTGCTTGCGGAGGCAACCATGCGTCTCCGCATATCGACTCCGCATATCCGGCACCCTGCAAGCAGCCCCAATACCGGAGGGGGCCAAATAACGTCGATTGTCCGTAAGGAGCAGTTACTACAGGAGTTACTACAGGAGTTACTCCTGATCTTCGATGAATACATCATTTTCAAACGTTCCCCAGTAGATATCTCCATCGGCACGTGTCAACCGCCCCTTACCTTCCCTTCTTCCCCTGACAAAATTGCCGGCATAGACATCTCCATCGGCTGTGTGGAATATTCCAAAGCCATGGGGGAGATCGTTCTTGAACCCACCGTTATACCAGGAGCCATCGCTGTACACCAGCTTTCCTTTACCGCTGAAACTGCCCTGTCGAAATTCACCCTGGTATGTACTGCCATCGGCAAAGACATACTCGCCCTCGCCGTCAAAGGTGCCATTAACAAATGCTCCGGAATAGTAACTTGAATCCGGATAGCGCAGGACGCCCTGCCCTTCTTTGACTCCCTCGACAAATTGGCCGTCATATACGCGGCCATCGGCATAGAAATGCCTGCCTTCGCCATGATAGCGGTCATGCCGGAACATGCCCTCATAAACATCACCATCCCGGGAAGTGAATTTCCCCTGACCATGCCGCTCGGCACCATAATAATCGCCTATATAGCGGCTGCCGTCACCATAGAACCTCACCCCCTGGCCTGCCGGCCGGCCATTCTTGAAGACCCCTTCGAACCAGGAGCCGTCCGGGTATGTCACCCTGCCTCTGCCATGCACGATACCATTCCTGAAGTCCCCCTTGTAACGTCTGCCATCGGGGAAAACAATGGCCCCTTTGCCATGATACCGCCCCTGGTAGAACGCTCCCGTATACCGGGTACCATCACCCTGCAGCAGAGTCCCCGTGCCATGGATAACATCATCGCGGAACCGCCCCTCATACCGTCTGCCGTCACCGCTGGTCAGTATCCCCCTGCCGTGCATTTTGCCGTTTTCCAGCTCTCCCTCATATTTGGAGCCGTCGGGGAAAGAAAGAACACCGCGCCCATGAATAACACCATTTTTGAATTGCCCTGTATACCTGCGGCCGTCATCGTTGACAATGGATCCCCTGCCGTTAACACAATCCCCTTCCAAACATTGCGGCGCCGCCCAGACAGTGGACACCCAGCCGAGCAGGACAAGCATCACTGTTGTGCAATGGATATTCATGGTCGACTATTCTCCAGGTGAAAACTTTTGCTTTTTCTTCACGTTGGGCAATCACGAAGCATTACGAGTATACTACGAGTATGTTACGATTCCCTTGCAACACCACGACACGGCACCACGAAACAATACTCCAGCACTCCAGTACTACAGCGCACCATACGCCTTTTTAACTTCCTCGCCGATTATGGCAATCCCTCTGGCAACCTGGGCATCATCCTGTGAGTAATTGAGGCGCAGACATTCATGTTTATGCCGCCAGTCATCGTTTTCCAGACCGGGGAAAAAATGGTGACCACTGATAATGAGAACACCTCGCCTCTTCAAGCGCTCATAGAGTTCCCTGCTTGAAATGGGAAGATCCTCAAACCACAGCCAGAGAAAGATCGCTCCTTCAGGTTTATGGATTCTATAGGGTGTGCCGTCGAGTTCTTGGGCAATAACCCGTCGTGTAATTTCCATTTTTTTCTGATAAAAGGGTTGTATAATATGCTGGCTGACCTCAATAATCTCACCACTGTCAACAAGCTGATCGGCAAGGATAGCGCCAAACCCCGTCGGCGCCAGAGACATGACCGCGTTCATCCCGGACAGGACACGGATAATTTCTTCTCCGGCAATGATTATACCGGTGCGCACCGCCGGCAAGCCGAGCTTGGACAGCGAGAGACAGAGGATAATGTTGTCGTTCCACATTGGCGTGGCCCGGGAAAAAACAATGTCTGGAAATGGCCCGCCATAGGCACTGTCGATGATCAGCGGCACACCGGCCTCTTTGGCTATGGTGTCAAGGCGCTCCAGCTCATTGTCCGTTATAACGTTGGCCGTGGGATTGGTGGGCCGCGAAACACAAATGGCCCCGGTTTCTTCGCCAACGGAGAGCTCCTCAAAATCAACCCGGTATTTAAAAAGATGCTCCTCAAGCAGATCTATTTTAGGACGGGTCGCCACGAAGAACTCGCTGTTCAACCCGATATCGGTGTAGCCGATATATTCCGGGGCCAGCGGCAGACGTATCTTTTTGCTGCGTCCTTCCTCGAATTCTCCGGCAAACATGTTCATCAACAGAAAAAAACCGGACTGGCTGCCGTTGGTCAAACAGATATTCTGCGGACCTATCTGCCAGCCCTGCTCTTGGCGCAGTAGTTTTGCCAGGCTGGAGAGGAAGTCGAGCTCACC
Organism: Desulfopila sp.; assembly: GCA_046260685.1. GTDB lineage: Bacteria > Desulfobacterota > Desulfobulbia > Desulfobulbales > Desulfocapsaceae > Desulfopila_A. The sequence continues at coordinate 339 of JBHEOR010000007.1, read as the reverse complement.
CTGTGGTGCACTGTACACCCCTAAAAGACGTTTACAGATCTCATCATCTGCTGCGATTTCCTGCAGCCGCCGCTGCATCTTTTCCTGAAAGGCAGGAATATGGCCGGGGTTGCCTCCCCCCATCATGATAATGTCACCGCCCTGCGCCACCGCCTCTCCCATATCCTTCATAAGCGAGAGGATGCCTGCATCTCCGCCAAATTTTTTGCCAAATTTTGAGTATTCCATTACTTCCTGAAAGTTTGAGAAAATTATTGAAAATATGGTAACTATTCAGGAGCACCCCATCTTGTCCCATTTGAGCCTTCTCGAATAGCACAAGTATGCTTCAAAGTCCCA
>JBHEOR010000069.1:7677-13785 GCA_046260685.1 Desulfopila sp. | reverse complement strand
CATTCTATGTCGTTCTTTTTAAAGGTGAATTTTTTATGGTGGAACAGGTGGACGAGGGAATGGCGGTGTTCCTGCAGAGATGCGCCGATTATGACAGAGATGCCCTGAAGTCTTTTTTTCAACTCTGCCTGGACGAGCAAGAGTTTTTTTCACCGCGCTCCTCTCGAGTGCTTATTAAGCCCAATTTGATATCAGCTCGTGGGCCTGGGCTTGCCTGCACCCATCCCGAATTTTTATTGTCGCTTGCCGAATTTCTGGTTGACAGCGGAGCCGATGTCGTTCTTGGTGATTCCCCGGCGTTTGGCAGAGCCTCCTCTGTTTTGCGCAGATCAGGTGTGGACAAAAAATTGACCGCGGTGGGGGTGGATGTCGTCGACTTCACCAGGAGTGTCGAGCAAAGGCTGCAATGCGGTGTCGATGTCAGAGTTGCAGCCGAGGTGTTGGAATGTGATTATTGTATCAATGCCCCAAAAGTAAAAGCCCACAACCAGATGTATGCTACCATGGCAATGAAAAATATCTTTGGTATTGTGGTCGGTATGCAGAAGGGTATGCTCCATATGCGGCATGGCAGCAGTGAGGCAGTGTTTGCAGCTATAATCGCCGATCTTTTGAGCGTGTTGCCTCCCCACTGTACAGTTGTTGACGGTGTTGTTGCCATGCACCGGCGTGGCCCACTGCACGGCGACAGCATCGATCTTGGTTGCATTGGCTGTGCCTCCGATACTGTTGCTCTGGAGACCGCCTTGCTAAGGGCCCTGGAGCTGGATGCATCAAGGAGTCCACTCTGGTGTGAAGCACGAAGGCGAAACTGGCCAGGCACCGTTTATGATACGTTATCGTTTCCACTGCTTGCTCCTGAAGACTTTGCTGGGACCATGTTTGAGGCGCCCAGCCAACTTGATCCAATACGTTTTAACCCTTTTCGTTTTTTGCGGGGCAGTTTGCAGCGACTGCTGGCCTGGCAAAATCGGTAAAAACAAGAGGCATGTGCTCCATTTTTTCTCTGCAGTCCCTTTGCCACGATGACCCGGGAACGGGATATAACGGTTGACGGTGGATATGCCGTCAGGGGGGAGTTGTGGTGCAGAGTATTCGGTTGAAGAAAAGGAAGCTTCTGATATATGTATAGAGCCAGTGAAAAGATTGTGTTGGCGTCCGGTTCGCCCAGGCGTCAACGTTATTTAACTGAACTCGGGGTGGAGTTCGATGTGTTTGTGCCCAGAATCGACGAAACACCCCGGGCAGCAGAGCAACCTTGTCGGTATGTCGCCAGAATGGCGCAGCACAAGGGTACGGTTGCTCAGGAAAAGCATCCACATTTATGTGTAATCGCAGCCGATACCACTGTCTATATCGAGGATGCGATCCTGGGCAAACCACGTTCAGATATGGATGCCGTTGAAATGTTGATGCGCCTTCGAGGCAGAGAGCATTGTGTCGCCACCGCCTTTACACTTGCCTGCCGCAAGAGAAACATTTGTTATAACGAAACAGTGGTGACCCATGTGCGTTTCTGCCGATTCACGGAACGGGAGGCATGGAGGTATGTCGAAACAGGGGAGTCGGCAGATAAAGCGGGAGCCTATGGTATACAAGGTCTTGGTGGTGTGTTCGTGGAAGAAATAAAGGGATCATACACAAATGTGGTGGGGCTTCCACTGTGTGAAATGGTGGTGGCCTTGCAACATTATGGCATCGTGACTCCCCTGTGAAAACGGAAGTGCGGCGAATATCTTTTGTAACAAAGATACTTCCTATTCACGAAAAAAAATGTTTAAATAAATATGCGCAAATATTCTAACATGTTGTTACAATTGTTCCGATGACATAGTTGAGATATGTTACGGAAGGGTATTGTTACCTTGAAATTGCCGGAGGAACTGGATTATGGCAGGAGCGGATAAACAGCAGATGGCGCTTGGTGCGTTAAAAGGCCTCAACGCCGCTGTTACGACGAAAAAACTTTATCCGCCCCGTTTCCCTCAAGTTGGTAAAGCCATGGACAGCGGCTTTGAGCTGTGTTCCGAGTTTCTCAGAAAGCACGGAACGTTGAGTTTGAGTCTGGTTGACGACGAGCCCAGACTATGTGGACTCCCCGTCAGCCAGAAGACACTTGGCAAGATACATGGTGAGGATCTTTTCCAGCAACTCAGGCTCCTTCGGTTAGATCATGTGGTCATCAATACAGTAATTGATCGTACTGTTTTTAACACCCTTGTGACTTTTTTTACCACCTCTCCCAAGATTATCAATAACGAGGGCGGAGGGCGTGCCTTTGTTAACAGCCTTGGGCTGGAGCAAATATTTCCACGGCGCTATACCCTGGAAGCCGCCGATCAGGAGTATGGTACCGAAGGCTTTGCTGCGGTGGTGCGCTCTCTTCAAAAAGACGGCAGGGTGCAGCATCAGGACATAAAAATAATTGCCTCTGAAATTGATGGTGAAACCGCTGCCGGTCGACAGATGTTTCAAGCCCTTGCAGCATACAGGCAAAAGCGGGAGAGCATGGCTGATTTGGTTTTTGGTGCCATTGCCGATGTCCTCAGCAGTATTCCCGAAAGTGGGAAAAATGGTGTGCCGCTCTCCTTCACAACCATATTGCGCAATGTTGACAGGATTATTAATGAGGACGAAAGGGATATTCTGGCAAAATCAGTTGCCGGTCGCTGTCGAGATTTCCTTGATGACCATGCCGTCTATGTTGTTCTTTTACAACGCTACTCCAAAGGTTTCGGCGATGAATTATATGACAAACTGCTCGCTGCCGTAAGCAAAAGACTTGATACGGTGGTTGCATTGATGCGCAGAGAAAAAGCAATACTTTACCAGGCCGCGGGAACATCCTCGAGGGGCTATAGCACTGTTACCGCAGGCCTTGAGCGTCTTTTGGCTACCGACAGGGGAAAACAGTTTGTTATTCGGGAAAAGGCCAGAAAACAGCTTGAGGCCGGTGAAAATGAGCGACGGACCAAACGTATCCAGGTTGGTATCAGCAATATAGTAAAAGGCGACATGAAGAGCCTGCGAAGCAGGGAGGTGGTTGAGCGCTTGCCGGCAACCATTGAATCTCTTGTTGTAAAGGGCAAAGATCGTGCTGCTGCAACGATTATTACCAATATCACCCATGAACTCAGCAAGGGGGACGGCAGCAACCATGGCCTGCTGGGCGGGTGCCTGGGAAAGATAGGTGATGCACTTGCTCACACCGAGAAATGGGAATGGCTCGAGAGGCTGTCGGTGCCTCTGGTGGTGTGGCTCAAAGATGCCGATCACAGTGATGAAATCCTGGAAAACATAGTCGAGATACTGCTCAAATTGCAAAAGTACTACTGGAAAGCCGGCAGGGACAGGCAGGCCGACAAAATTCTTCAGCTTTTTTTTGCTATCCGTACCAATAAGTTGCCGAAAAATGAAAATGTTGTCGACACCATCAGCCGACTGCAGGATTGTTCGGTTGAGCGGGCGGCATTGCCTGATCTGTTGGAGAAAAGCGTGCTGCAGGAGGGAGAACTCATCGACAGGCGCCTGGTTATGCAGGGGCCTCTTGTGGCCCGGTTTCTCCTTAACAAACTTCTGGAATCTTCGGTGACCGAGGTGCGGTTAAAGATCCTTGAACTGCTCAGGCGCTTTGGGCCGCTGCTCCCCCCGTTGTTGCTGGAAAAACTTGCCGGGCCGATGTCATGGTATGCCAAGCGCAATCTCCTTAAGCTGCTTGCGGAGACGGGACACAAAAAACATGCGCTGCAGGTGCTTGATTATCTCAATCATGAAGACATACGGGTACAGCAGGAAGCGTTTTCCTGTATTTATAATTTGAGTGGTGATGAGCTCAGGGAAAACCTCCTTGAGGCGCTCTCCTTTGCTTCCGGAACAGTTCTCGAGCAGATCGTTCGTGCTTTGACCCCGGTGGTTAACGAGGAGGTCATCAAGGAGGTTGCTGAATTACTCGATGATTGGAAAGATATATCCGATGACGTACGAGAACCTCTTCTCATTCAGGCTGTAAAACTTCTCGGCAAAAAGCCCAGCCAAACAGCGGAGCTGGCCTTGGAGAATTTTCTTCAGCTTGAAGGGCGAGCCAGGGCTAAAAATGTCGAGGATTCCGTGTGGCAAGCTGCCAGGAAGGCCCAGCGTGACATGGAAATGGTTAAAAAGGAGCTCGCTAAAAAACAGAGCAGGCAAAAACACGGCCCCGAGGTGGTTGGGCACTCGAGAGAAGAGAGTAAAGAACGGCAAACGTCATTTACCGGAAGAACCAATTATGCCGAGGAGGCACATATACAGACGCTGCTTGACCAGGGAGAAGAGGGCAGAGCGAGAAAGCTGCTTGTCGAGCTTATAAAAAAAGCGGCAAAAATCGGCCGTTACCAGGACGCCGAAAATCTGCGTGAGTGGTTGATCAAAATAGCTCCATCCGCTCTCAACGATATAATAGCAACGGCTGAGGTTATCGAGGGAGCGAAAAGAGAGGGTATCAGCAGTGATTATCTACACGTCTGGTCGAGGCTGCATGACAACTTGAGCTCCGAGGAGTTCGGTGTTCTCTATCATTCTATGGATCATCAAACCTTTTCCGGCGAGGAAGTTCTCGTACGTCAGGGAGAGGTGAAACCGGCGCTGTTTTTTGTCAATGAAGGGAAGGTCAAGCTCTACTACAACGATAAGAGCAAAGAAGTATTGTTGAAAGTGATAGAACAGGGTGAAATGTTTGGCTCTGAAACCTTTTTTGAGGCCTCGATTTGGACAGTAGGTGCCACGGTACTCGAAAGGGCAGAAGTCTCTACGCTTTTTCTGGAAAGAACCGAAGATTGGCAGAGCGAGTATCCCGCTCTGCAATCAAAGCTGCATGAGCTTTCCAGAAAGCATGGCAATATGGAGTCGCACCTTAAGCGCTCCGCCCTGGGGCGCCGCAAGTATAAGCGGTTAAAGCTTCATGGAATTGCCCGTCTGACTATTCCGGGGAAAAAAGGTCAAGATGCGGGAGTGCACATGGAGGGTGAGCTTGCTGATATCTCCCGTGGCGGAGTATCTCTGCAATTACGAATTTCCAAAAAGAAAAACGCCAGATTGCTGCTGGGCAGGAATGCATATATTGGTTTGCTGTGTGATACATCTGATCATCCAGGTGGCAGGTTTCACCTTGAGGGCCAGCTTGTTTCGGTACGTTCACAGTATTCCATGAATAATGAGTTCTCCGTCCATGTCGGTTTTTCACGTCTGCTCGAAGAAAAAGAACTTGGAGAAATCATTGAAGCAGGTCATGATGAACAGGAGTAATTCCCCTTTTTGCCGTACCATCGCGCATCTTTTCTGTATCTGCCCGGGCAGTATGCGATCGGTTGTTGAGTAGTGCATTTCTTGCCAGGTAAACCACCCCAATGATACGCCAATTAAACGATATTCTGCAGTTAAACGTGGTGGAGGATATCCTTCTTTTTTCTCAGAAAGGAAAACTTCTCTATGCTCCATTGCCATGCAGTGCTCAGCAAGCTGCGCAAAAAACTGCAATATGGGGACGTCTGCTCAAAGAGGAGTACGTCCATGAAGCGAGGTTTCTGTTTGAAAAGGGGGGATTTTATGTTCATCGCACCAGCGTCGGCTGTATTGTAGCATCATGCAAAAACAGTGATGCGCTGGAAATGGTTGCTGCCCGTTGCGACGCTATCGGCCGGATGCTCATGGATAAGACCGCCAGGCGCAAGGCACTTGAACAACTGCTTTTTAAAATTTCAGACGAATGTAAGCCGGCGGCTGTTGAAGAACTGACAAATCAGCCGGGTGCAAAGACAGCTGCAATCTTACTGGCATTACTTGACACACATCGGGAATTCGATGTCAACGCCAAAGAGCACCTGCTGATTACCCTTTGCAGGGCACTGGGAGACTGCGCCGCAGGTGAAGCCATAAAACCGCTGCAGGACTTCATGAGCAAATGCCGAAAGGATGGTGAACTCAGCAAAGGCGTGGAGGAAGAACTCAAGGTTTCGTTGCGGCAGTTGGAGTTCGCCGGGCAGAAGGGAGCTGCCAGTCGAATGAACGATGAGACTGAAGCGACCGGTTTGATAGGTTCGCCTGCTGAAAAGAAGCGGTCTGATGTTGGGGCTG
>JBHEOR010000069.1:0-7667 GCA_046260685.1 Desulfopila sp. | reverse complement strand
ACGTGCAAATCAGGAAACCGCGGTGGGCGGCATGTCTTCTTCGGCGGATGAATCATCGGTCGGCAATCAAAAATCGGCGGAAGAGCTGCATCTAAAAAATCTGTTGAAACGCGGTCAAAAGCAGGAAGCTGTTGATATTATAATGCAGTATATCGAAGCAGCGGCACAGCAAAAGAATTTTGGCAGGGCGGAAAAGCTTCGCAACACCCTCATTCAAATTGACTCCATGCAGCTCTCCAAAATAATACGGGCTGCTGAAATTATAGAAGAACACAAGCAATTTTCAATTCCAGCGGAGCATCAGGAAACATGGAGATCCCTGATCGATCTGCTGGGGGCGGAGGAATTCGCCGCGCTCTATCATGTCATGACCCTGAAGCAATACAGCAGGGGGGAAATGGTGGTGCGCCAAGGGGCTTTTCTCGCCCAGCTCCTTTTTGTCAACAGCGGGCAGATCCAAGTGTTTGCCCATGTCAGGGGCAGTGAAGTGCCGTTGAAAACGGTTGCCCAGGGAGAAGTTGTTGGTGGACGAACGTTTTTTGAGTCATCCGTCTGGACGGTGAGCGCTAGAAGCCTGGGGGCGGAACTATTGATTCTACCTCGCAAACAGCTGACCAGGCTCCAGCAAACCTACCCTTCTATGGAGTCAAAGTTGATTGATTTTGGGGCACGTTTTGTCCCCACCAATATGCTTTTTCAAAAAACGCGGCGCAATAGAAGGCGATTTGAGCGAAAGGCTCTCGAGGGCCGAGCAGTTGCGGCATTGCTGAATACTAATAATACCGATACCGGTATCGAGATGAAGGGCGATCTTTTTGATATATCACGTGGCGGTGTATCATTTTGCGTTCACATTTCAAAAAAGCAGAATGCCGAAAAGCTTTTTCGACGCAGAGTTCGCGTTGGCATACCGGTTGGAAAAGGGGCGGGTAAAATATACCATTACCATTACGGCGTCATTGTGGCGGTTCGCGGCCACCATGTGGTCAGTAACGAATATTCTATTCATATTCAGTTCGATACGCATTTAGATTTTCAGGAAGTTGAACGAATTTTAGGAGATGGGAGTGGAAAATAGAGGACAGGATGTCCTGTACGCTTTGCACCTTGGAGTGATTGCATGGAAACACCGATTGAGCATTTTTATAAAGAGTATTTTCCAGAAGGTGTTATCGAGCATAATGTGCTTACAGTTGAATGTCCATTCTGCGGAAACCAGGCTGACGGGCAGAAAGGCAGGATCAGTGTCGTCCTTAACACCTCCAGCTTTTTCTGCGGATATTTCCGTTGCTCTCGCCTGTGCGTTACAGGGGGATATCATCACTGGTTTGCACACCTTGCAGGCATTGACCCCGCCAATGTTCCCGGCCGGGTGGAAGATGAAATGGTGTGGCGCAAGAGGACATATCCGGACCACAAAATACATGGTGAAATTGATGGTTTTCAGCAGAAGCTTGCCTGCGACGATTTGGAATTTTTTAAAAAGGTCAACGTCGGCAAAAATATTCTGCAGCAACTCAAAATAGGGTATAACGGAAGATATCTGGTATACCCCTATTTTCAGGTTGACGGCAATGTCTATTCGGCCCGATGCGTCCATCCCGAGAACAGTGACGACTCTTTCTGGCATGGTGACGCAGCCTTCGGCGCCGGTCCCTTTGGATTATTCAATGTCGAGGAAATACAACGTTGCAGCGGGGGAGCACTTTTCCTGTGTGAGGGGGAGGAGAATCTGCTGATCATTAAGCAGCTCGGATTTCCTGGTGTTGCCTTTTTTAAAAGAGACCTCCTGGAAGAGCTGGACCCGGAAATATTTGCCTCTGTGACGACGATTTTTATTGTTGTGAAAAATACCCCGGAATCCTTTGGTTCGGCGCGTCTGGCCGCTTCTCGAATTGGCCATAAGGTCAGAATTCTTCAATGGAGCGGATATTTCCCCAGAGAGTATAGTCTGTACCGCTTTGCCGAGGACAGCACCACTCAATTTCCCAAAAAATTTGGGGCCATGCTTGTCGCGGCACAACCGTTTTCTCCATTTGCGGCCCCGCAACGGGAAAATCGGGAGTTTTTTGCCGCTCTCCAGCAACGAGCAGACGTAGAGTACACCGCGGTGCAATCCGGGTTTGCCCGCCTCGATAACAGGCTTGGCGGAATTCACGGTATTAATATTGTAGGAGGTGGTCCCAAGGTCGGCAAGTCCTGTTTTATGACCCAGATAGCAACGGATATGGCCCGGCGCAAAATACCTGTCCTCTACTATGACTTTGAAAACGGGCGGCAGCGCCTCTACCAGCGCACCTTTGCCAGAATGGCCAGAATCGAGACCTCGAGATTGTATGGTGATGTACTCAGCGGCAGGGAGCAGCAACGCCATGATGCAGTGCGCCAGGAGTTCGACGCACTGCTTCGATATTTTCGGGTGGTCAATGACAGAAAAGTGTCCCCCGAAATAATGCGGCGTCATATCGATTTCCTTAGAAACGAAACGAGAAAGCAATTCACCGTTGTCGTAATAGACAGTCTGCATAAGCTTCCCTTCAAAGACCTTCGCGAAAGACGAAGTGGTATAGATGAATGGTTGCGGCAAATGGAATCCATACGCGACGCGCTGAATGTCTCCTTTCTGGTGGTTTCGGAGTTGTCACGCGGTGAGGAGGGGAAATATGACTCGGAGCCTCATATGGGTATATTTAAAGGTTCCGGGGATATAGAGTATAGCGCCGATAACGCTATGGTTCTCCTGCCTGAGTGGGATCATATGGCCACGGAGCTGCAAAAACGGCGAAATAAACTGTGGCTTGTCGGCAGTCGCGAACATGCCCCGGGCCTGGTCGGAGACTATATCCTTGACTATCCGTATTGGGGATTTTACGAGGAAGAGGGGACAGCGCCCTGACGTCACATTTTTAGTAACTATTCAGCGATACAACCGGGCGGACCCGGCCTTTATTCTAAAAGTAACGTAGCTCGAAGCACTCAAGGGCAAGGAGTCCGCCGTGTTGTTTTCATGGGTATCTGCAGCCCGGACGGCTGCAGTTAAGCCCCCAGGGATGGGTTTATGGCGTCCCAGGAAAACAACACGGCGGATTCCTGGGTCGATCAGCTGCGTTTCGTTGGTGATCAAAAAAACATAAAATATGTATTTTCAATTAGTTAATGAGTTTGTTACTTAGAAGGTGGGAGCACCAAATTGGCATAACCACCAAGTTGTAACTGTTCAGGAGTGCTCTATATTTGCTCATTTGGGACTTCAAAGCATTCGTGTGCTATTCGAGAAGGCTTAAATGGGACAAGATGGGGTGCTCCTGTAGAGTTACCACTTTTTTTACATTGCCGGGGGTGAGATGGCGTAGCTCTCCACCCAACTGCGCAGTTCTTTGAGGGCCTGTTCCGCCCTGAACTCGCCGCGGAATTTTTTGGGTATTTTGGCCCTGAGAGGCGGAAACAGGCCGAAGTTGACATTGGAAGGCTGAAAGCGTTTGGCCTCGGTGGTGGTAAGATGGTTGATAAGGGCGCCATGTGCCGTACCGGGTGGCGGGACAACGGCGGCCAGGCCGGCGGCTGACCGGGTGCTGTTGATGCCCGCGAGAAGTCCCATGGCAGCCGATTCAATATAGCCCTCTACCCCGGAGAGCTGGCCGGCGATGAAAAGACCGGGAGCATTTTTCAGCTGCAGGGTCGCATCCAGTATTTCCGGGGCGCAGATGAAGGTGTTGCGATGGATTGAGCCATAACGGGAGAATCGCGCCCCTTTCATGCCGGGAATCATCCGGAAAATTCTCTTTTGCTCAGCATAGGTGAGTTTGGTCTGAAAGCCGACCATGTTGTAATGGGTCGCTGCTGTGTTTTCTTGGCGGAGCTGGATGACAGCATAGGGGTCCCTGCCGCTGCGGGGGTCGGCCAGGCCCACCGGTTTCATGGGACCAAAGCGCAGCGTGTCCTCGCCTCTGGCGCACATAACCTCGATGGGAAGGCAGCCCTCAAAGTATTTTACATTTTCAAAATCTTTGAGAGGTACGTACTCGCCATGGCGAAGCGCATCGATGAAGGCGTGATACTGCTCTTTGGTCATGGGGCAGTTGAGATAGTCACCCGGGCCGTCGTCATAGCGAGATTTCTGATAGACGATGCCCATATCGAGAGAGTCCTGTTCAACTATGGGGGCAATGGCGTCATAGAATGCCAATCGCTCTTTTCCGGTGATGCGACTGAGGCTTTGCACCATGGCATCGGAGGTGAGCGGACCCGTTGCCAGTATACAGGGACCGGCAGGCTTTTCGGCAAGCTCCTTGATTTCCCGGCGGTGGACGGTAATCGCGGGATGGTTGGTTATATGCCCGGTAATTTTTTCGGCAAAACGGTTGCGGTCCACCGCCAGTGCTTTGCCTGCGGGCACGGTGGTGGCTCGAGCGGCGCTGATGACAAGGGAGCCGAGCAGCCGCATTTCTTCTTTGAGCAGGCCCACTGCCGAGCTGACGTCATCGGAGCGAAACGAGTTGCTGCAGACAAGTTCGCCGAGCAGTTCACTGTGGTGCGCCGGGCTGAATGTATGCGGCTTCATGTCGTACAGGATGACTGAAAATCCCCGGTTTGCCGCCTGCCAGGCGGCTTCACAGCCCGCCAGTCCTCCACCTACCACCGTCACTGTTGCCATAGTGTCACGTGCCTGTGTCATGGTTTGTATATCTCGACCTGCACCTTGCGTCTTCCCCAGTGCAGCGCATCATTGTGGGAGTCGAAGTAGAGATCTATGCGGTCCGGCCCCTTGATAGCTCCTCCTCTGTCCTCGACAACTCCCCAGCCATACCCCTTTACATACATTTTCGTGCCGAAGGGATAGTATCTGGTGTCTGCGGCGATGGTACCGTTCTCGGAAAAAAAATACCAGGGAAAGAGAATGGTTTTGACGGGAATCATATAGGGGCGGCGCAGGCTGTCAAAGGTAAAAAGACCATCCTGCGGCTCCCGGGGGAAGGTACCGCTGGCGGTTTTGCCGGTATATTCCCTGCCACGATGCTTACCTTCGCTGACGTAGCGGTTCCAGAAATCAAGATGAAAATATGCCGGGTTACCGCGCTCCCAGCTGCAGCAGGAACCGCAGCCGCAATAGGCCGTGGCTGTCATGATCCTGCTCACCGGCTTTTTGGCGCAGCCTCCGGTGAGCAGTGCCAGTGCAACAATGATGGCGCAGATTATAGAGCGAAAAGAAAAAATAGAGCCGGGCATAGTATACCTCACGTTCGGTGAAACCATTTTTTTATATCATCTTCGGAAAAGTAGCGCAGTACGGGCCTGCCATGGGGACAATGGGAAAAAAGATCTGCCTGGGCCATGGTGTTCAGCAGCGCGTCGATTTCTTGCAAGGAGAGCGTATCACCCGACTTGACGGCCGCCTTACAGGCCATGGTTGCCAGGATGTTTTCCAGTTTGCCGCCATGGGAGTGTTTATCTCCCTCGCTGCCAAAGCCCTCCAGAACATCAAAGAAAATATCACGGGCTGTCCCCTGGCCCGCCAGTGCCGGGACTGCGGAGAGCACATAGGAGTTGCCGCCGAATTCAGCCACCGTAAAGCCCATTCGTGCCAGCTCTTCACTGTTGCTTTCCACCAGTTCGATCTGAAAGGGACTCAACTCAACGGTTTCAGGAAAGAGGAGGTTCTGGCTGGCAACCCTTGCCGAGGTGTATTGCTTGCGTAATTTTTCGTAGAGAATCCGCTCATGGGCGGCATGCTGGTCGATAACAAGCAGGTTATCTCCGGCCCGGCAGAAAATATAGAGATTTTTGAATTGGCCGATGATCTGTAAATTATGGCAGGTTGGGCGGGAATCGCTTCCTTTTCCAGGAACAAAAGAGTGGGTGGGTGCTGCTGTCGGCTGTTCTGCTGCCGGTGTTGAGGCTTGGGGAGCCAGTTTTTCTGTGTGCACTGCGGTACCGTGGGCCGGTGGAGGAGGCGTATCATGCAACAGGTGCCCGTGTGCCGGTGGCTCGCTGGTCTGGTGCAGTGGTGGAATAGTTGACGGGGTGATGGGGGCTGTGGGGCGGTTGGGGGAGGCATGCCCGTCTGTCTGTGGATCACCTGGAAAATCCTGTAGCGGCTGCTGCTGCCGGATGGTTGTGTCTTTCTTGGATATATCGGCATCCTCGGTTTGGACTGCCGATTCTGCCTGGTCAGCACCGAGCTGTCGGTTCGTGAAATAAGAAGATTTGACAGTGTCCTGATGACGACGTATGGCCGATTCCACGCTTTGTTTGATGAACTGATGGATGTCCCCGCTGCTGCGAAAGCGCACTTCCTGTTTCGCCGGGTGGACATTGACATCGAGCTCATCCGTTGGAATCCGTAAATGGAGGTACCCTCCAGGGGTGTGTCCTTTAAGCAGAAAACCACGCAGACCTTCAAAGGCGGCATGGCTCATGACGCGGTCCTTGATTGCCCGGCCATTAATGAACAGGCGGAGTCGCGCCGATGCTCCGACACTTCGCTCCGGCGGGAGCAGAAATCCATGGAGACTGCGGAGCGGGGAGGTGGAGTCGCTTTCCACCGGAATCAATTGGTCGGCATAGTGCATCACCGAGCGCAGTCTGTCCTCTAACCCAATACCTGCGGTAAGGCGAATGGTTTCTTTACCGTTGACCAGCAGGGTAAAGGAGATATTTGGACAGGCAAGTGCATAGTTTTTGATTATTTCATCGATATGGCCGAGCTCGGTGCGCTGGGTGCGCAGAAATTTTTTACGCGCCGGAGTCTTACCAAAGAGATTACGCACTTCAATAAGTGTGCCCTGCGAACAGCCGGTTTCATGGACTTTTTGCAGACGTCCGTGGTCAAAAAAAACTGTGGTACCCAGCTCTTTGTTGCTGGGGCGTGATGTGACCGTCATCTTGGAGACCGAGGCAATGGAGGGGATGGCTTCGCCACGAAAGCCAAGAGTGGAAATGGCCACAAGGTCGTGTGAATCATGGATTTTTGAAGTGCCGTGCCGCTCAAAGGAAAGCAGGATATCATCTTCGTCCATGCCGGAGCCGTTGTCCAGGACGCGGACAAGGCGGGTCCCTCCTCCTTCAACTTCGATATCTATGCGATCGGCGCCGGCGTCAAGGCTGTTTTCCACCAGTTCCTTGACCACGGAAGCCGGACGTTCCACCACTTCTCCTGCGGCAATTCGGTTGGCCAGTTGTTCCGGAAGGATACGGATGTTTGCCATGGTAAAAAGATGAGTTGAATGTTTTGTTTTTAATGGTAATCTGACCTGCGGTCTGATTTGTAGTCGAATCCGTAGTCGAATCCGTAGTCGAATCTGTAGTCTGACATGTGTTACTCAGGGCGGGACAGAGAGGCCAACGCGGAAGATGAAGAGTTTCGTATATCACCATACAATGTACCTGCTTGTGGGGGAAGCGAAGTAATGTAACTCCCCCCGGTATTTGTAACTGCAAGCAGTAACATTAAATTTACCATTGATTAATTCATAGTGTCACCAGAAAAAAAAATACAGCCGCGAAAAAAGCAGGCTGCCGGAAAAACACCTGCAAAAGGCACCCCTTCCAGGACTACTTCTTCTGCAGGTGCAGCAAAGACTCCCGGAAGAACAGTGCGAAGAAAGGTCTATGGTGAACGGCATATCATCGGCTTTCTCTTTACTGTCTGTTTGTTGCTCACCGTGTTG
>JBHEOR010000068.1:0-13836 GCA_046260685.1 Desulfopila sp. | reverse complement strand
GAAGTACACCGCCGACAGCGCCAAAAAGCTGAGGAAATTCTTGCAATGGCACGGGGCGGCAGCAATTTTAAAGAGCTCGCCGGAAAATACTCAGAGGGACCATCCAGTTCAGAGGGTGGTGCCCTGGGCACGGTAACAAAGGGCCAGATGATCAAAGCATTCGAGGAAGCGGCTTTCAGCCTGGAAGAGGGCGCTATAAGCGATGTTGTCAAGACATCATTTGGCTATCATATCATACTGGTCGAGGATATTTCCCCCGCTTCCACCAAGCCGCTCAGCGAAGTACGTGATGCGGTCCGTAGGGCCCTGCAGACCGAAGAGGCCAGGCCACTGTCGTTTAAGATGGCCAATGCGGCCTACGAAGGCATCATCAGCGCCGGAAGCCTGCAGGCCTATCTTGACGCTCACCCGGAAGCTGAAGCCAAAACAACCGATTTTTTCTCGAAAACCAACCCGCCGGCAGATGCCGGATTTGATCAGAAATTTCTCAATACCGCCTTCACTTTGAAAGAAGGAGAATTGAGCTCGCTGATCGAGACATCCAATGGGTATGCCATACTCTTTGCCGAGGCTGTTATCCCACCAAAAGTACCGCAATTCAGAGAGGTAAAAGAACAGGTCATCGCCGATTACACATCACATCAGGCAGGTGAACTGGCAAATGAGACCGCCAGCGCGCTCCTCCAAAAAGCGAAAAAGACCCAAAACCTGAAAAACAGTGCTCGTTCGGCCGGATTTACGGTCCAAAGCTCGGAGTACCTCAGCAAAAACGCTCAGCAGGAGACGACCCTGCCGGCCGATCTGGTCCAATCGGCCTTCGAACTGAGCGCCAATACGCCCTATCCCGATGACGTTCTTGCCGCAAACGCAGAATTCTACGTCTACGAATTTGTCGATCGCCGGATTCCCCAGGCATCGCCGGACAGGGAGCAGGCTGCGCGCTACGAAAACGCCATCATGCAGCGCAAACAGCAGCAGATTTTGTCAAGCTGGCTGGAGAACAAACGCCAGCAGGCGGAGATATTCAGACATAAGAGGCTGTAGACGGGCGCGCTCTCATCAGGGCCGCAACGTGTTATTGTTTTGCAGTATCTTGCGAATACCCTCATGGGAGAGATGGACATCGTGACTTTCCTTAAGCTTGATGGCTATGTCCCGATATGACCACCTCTCACCGCGCAGCTTTTCTATTCGACGTATTATTTTCTGCTGTTCTCCGTCCCTGTGCAAAAAACCATCCCTGACCCGCCAGCCAAAGGGAACCGGGCCACCGATATACTTGCCGTCTTCCCGCATTCGTTTTTTGGCTGCCTTGATGGATTCTCCGTGGCTGCTGCTTTCACAGATGGCCAGCGCCATGAGCAGCTTTCGTGTCAAGCCGGCCCCACCTTCATAGACCCTCAGTTTCCTCTTTTGCGGGAGGCAAATATCCTCATCAAGATCTAGGCAATACATCGATACGTTTTTCTCCTCCATGGTCGTTACCAGGCGAAGCCCCTCCCGGGCTGATCCCAGTATCCACTCGGCTCTACCGGTTATAACAACATCCCCTGACCTGCTCTCGGTGAGTATTCTGCGCCCCTGGGGCCTTTTGCGAAAGGGCCTTTTTACCGAGATGCCCCGTTCCACGGCAAAGTGTTGAATACTGAGCCCCCGCTGCACTGCATAGTCCTGCAGCTCCTGCCGATGCCGGGATATTTGTTGCTCTTCCGCATCACTCTTTTCCACCAAAATATACCCTGTAACGTTCATCTACTCTCCCTGTGGTGCAGCGCTGCAGGTGAGACCCCGGTCTGGTACAACTCATGAGGCTTAGGTAAACCGGGCTGATCGCAATGGTCAACGTACGACTCCGAAGATTCGGTATCCTGCAGGCAGTAACTTTTTTTGTTCAATTCCATGGCAGACATGCTATAGTAGGATGTTCGGCCCTTATTCATTATGACAGGGAACCCGGTTTCTCCTTTTTTTTCGGGTATCCTTTTCTCAACGCCCCATCTTCCAGCTCAAGTTTATTATGACCAACGATTCCGAGCCACTGCAAAAGTATACGAAGCTCAGCCCATTTGAGCAATCATTTCTCCAATTTCTCTCTATTCTCTATGAACCGGCACACACCACCCTCATCGTCAACTGCATGCGAAAGCTTGACATGCGGGGCCCGCGCGATACTCGGCCGACAGTAACCAATCTCAATCACACGCTCAATAAATTTCGCAAACTTGGTCTACTCAACAAGAATTTGCAGTGCAGCTCCGAGATCGTCGAAAGCATAAGTAAGATCGCCCTGAAGGAACAGACCTTCAACGTTTTTGCCCGGGCGATACAGGAGGAAGCTCCCGTGTCCTACTATTACGGCAAGTGGTCTACCCGATGTTGGCGTGCCATGCGGGAGCTCCGCATTGGAATCTACACCCAGCAGTTTGAGCTCATCGATGAAGCAAGTGATTTCCTTGACCAGCAATGCACCGAGCTCAATGCTGAACTGCCGCCCACGGTGCAGGTTGCCGTGCGGCCATTTTCCGCGGAATGGTTTCGCTCTTTGCCGGTTTCCTTTCAGTTCTATCTGTTTGACAGTGTTGTTCGCCACGGCCAGGCCAATCTCATCGCTTACCCTGAAATCCTGGCTTTTATCCAGGACCCTGAAGAGACCTCACAGTTGAGCCGCGATGAACTGCTGCCTTTTCTCCGTCTCCTTTTTAACCAGTTGATCTATCAAGGCAAAATTGATGAGGCAAGGCAGCTGGTCAAGGACAACCCGGAGGTCTTTTCCGGCACCGGAGCATACGGCACCATTGCCTTTCTGCAAGGCCGGCTCAAGGAAGCAATAGCGGCCTATCAAGAGGATATAGAGGTTTTACAATCCTTCAGCAGCGACGGCAATGTTGCCTTTTTCGGCCCCTCCGGAATTTTTCATATTCTCGCTCTGCTGCAGAATGCCGAGAAGAAAGGCTACAGCACCATACAGGACCAGATAAGCATTGCCACCACCAACTTTGCCAATGGCGCGGAGGTTGAAGCCTACAATCTCCTGGCAGTGGTGATCCAGGGTCAGCGGAGCAGTACCGTGCCCCAGGAATTGCTGCGGCTTTCCGAAGAAAAGCAACACCACAGCCTTACACTGCTCTTCACCGGCCTGGCCCAGTACTGGCTCAACAGTTCGCTGCAGTACGAGCTGGAGAAAATGCTGCGCCTCCAACTGTCTCGGGCAAAAAACAACGGCTACAACCTTATCGCCCTGGGATTTGCTGAAATCCTGGAGAAAATCAGCCACGAAAAATCGGAGTTGACGGAAATCCTGACCGAGCTGCGCCAAAACACCCCGATAATTTCCCTGATCGCCATACTCGAACCGGAGGAGCCCTGGAAACGCAGCCTGCAGGCCCTTATTCATGCAACCGTCGACAGCGACCAGGGGGAAAATGGCCAGGATACCAGGCTTGTCTGGATGGTTGAGTATAAAAACGACGGCATGAACGTCTCGCCGCGTGAACAGAAACAGGGGCTCACCGGAGAATGGAGCAAGGGGAAACCGCTCTCCCTGGGCCGGCTCTATGAGTCGGACAAGCTGCACTACCTGTCTCTCCAGGACCGCAGGATGTGCCGGGCCGTTAAACGGCATCACAATCCGGAGACCCACAGCACCTCCTATTCCTTTGATATGGAAAAACTGCTGGTCAATATGGTCGGGCATCCCCTGCTTTTTTTGGCCAAAGCACCGGCCACCCCGGTGGAATTCATCGCCGGCGAACCTGAGCTGTTGGTTGAAGAGTCCGGCGACCAGCTTCACATTCGCTTTGCCCAGTCAATCACCGAAGGCAATGTTACGGTTTACCAGGAAACGCCGACTCGCTTCAAGATCATCTCCATCCATGAAAACCACAGAAGAATCGCACAGATAACCGGCAAGGAAGGGCTCACTGTCCCCAAGGAAGCCAGCGAACATGTGCTCACCGCCATTGGCAACATCAGCTCCTTCATGACCGTCCACTCCGCCATAGCCGTTGATCCGGAATCGCGCAACAGGGCCAACATCACCTTCGTCGAAGCCGACCCCACAATCTACATGCATCTGTTACCCTACGGCGAAGGCTTTCGCCTGGAAATGTTCGTCAAACCTTTTCGCGAGGGCGGACACTATCTCAAACCGGGCCAGGGGGTGGAGAATTTTATGGCCGAGGTTCAGGGCCAGCGGCTGCAGACACGGCGTAATTTGTCGCTGGAGGAAGAACGTGCCCGGGATGTTGAAGAGCTCTGCCCGATCCTTGATCTGGCAACGGACATGGAGCAGGAAAATGATCGGGAATGGCACCTGCTTGACCCGGACGATTGCCTCCAGGCCCTGGTGGAACTCCAGGCCATCCAGGATCGCGTCGTCATCGAGTGGCCGGAGGGCGAAAAACTCAGCGTTACCCACCAGGCGACCTTTAAAAACATGAACCTGAAGATCAGGACCAACCGCCAGAACTGGTTCTCCATGAGTGGTGAGTTGCAGCTTGACCAGGATACGGTTGTCGACCTCAAAGATCTTCTTAACAGGGTCAAGCAGTCTTCCGGCAGATTTATCCAGCTTGAGGACGGCCAGTTTCTCGCCCTGACCCAGGAATTTAAAAAACGGCTTGACGATCTTAATACATATTCGGAAGAATCCGGCGACGACGGCGACAACGGCGAAGTCCAGGTGCATCCACTTGCCGCCCTGCCCCTGGAGGACCTGGTCAACAAGGCGGAAACAACAGCCGACGACGGCTGGAAGAGACAGCTCAACCGCATCACCGAAGCGCAGTCCTACGTCCCCGAACTGCCCTCAACACTGCAGGCCGAACTGCGCGACTATCAGATCGAGGGCTTTAAATGGCTGGCCCGCCTTTCCTACCTGGGCGTTGGCGGCTGTCTGGCCGATGACATGGGACTGGGAAAGACCCTGCAGTCGCTTGCAATAATACTGCTTAATGGCTCCAAGGGGCCTACGCTGGTGGTCGCCCCGACATCGGTTTCCACCAACTGGCAGACCGAAATCCACCGTTTCACGCCAACACTCAACCTCAAGACCCTGCCGGCCAAAAACCGGGCCAGGGCGATTGAGAAACTGGGCAGCTTCGATGTCCTCATCACCACCTATACTCTGCTGCAGCAGGAGGCAAGCAGACTCTCTACAGTGCATTGGCAAACCATCATACTCGACGAAGCTCAGGCCATAAAAAATGCCGCCACCAAACGATCCAAAGCCGCCATGTCTTTGGGTGCAAACTTCAAACTGCTCACAACCGGAACACCGATCGAAAATCACCTCGGCGAACTGTGGAATCTGTTTAATTTTATCAACCCCGGTCTTCTGGGCTCCCTCGCCAGCTTCAATGAACGTTTCGCCATTCCCATCGAGCGACTGCAGGACAGGGAAGCCAAATATAAGCTCAAAAGGCTCATTCGGCCGTTCATACTGCGGCGCATTAAGTCACAGGTTCTCGAAGAACTGCCGGAGCGTACCGATGTCACCCTGGAAGTGAAGATGAGCAGCGAAGAGACCCACTTCTACGAGGCCCTTCGCCAGAATGCCCTGGATATACTGGAAAGCAACAAGGAAAAAAAGGGCCGTCACCTGCAGATACTGACGGAAATCATGAAACTTCGTCAGGCCTGCTGCAACCCCAGACTTATCAGCCGGGACACCTCGATAGAAAGCTCCAAGCTGCGGGTCTTCGCCTCGGTCATCGAAGAGCTTATCGGCGGACGCCACAAGGCGCTGGTGTTCTCTCAATTTATCGGCCACCTTACGATTATACGGGAATTTCTGGACAGCCAGGGCATATCCTACCAGTACATGGACGGAAGCACCTCGTCCAAGGACAGGAAACAGCGAGTGGATGACTTCCAGGCAGGCAAGGGGGATCTCTTCCTTATCAGCCTCAAAGCCGGAGGTCTGGGATTGAATCTGACGGCGGCCGACTACGTTATCCACATGGATCCCTGGTGGAACGCGGCCATTGAAGATCAGGCCTCGGATCGCGCCCATCGTATCGGCCAAACCCGCCCGGTGACAATCTACCGGCTGGTGTGCAAAAACTCCATCGAAGAGAAAATCGTCAAGCTCCACCAGGAAAAACGGGACCTCGCCGGCAGCCTGCTTGAAGGCTCCGATATCAGCGCCAAGATGAGCTCGGATGATCTGCTCGATCTCATCCGCGAAACATGATAGCAGCGGGATGGATAAAGGTCATGAAGCGGCAAGGTTTTTGCCGATCAGACCGTAAAAGCCCATTTTGCCGGAACTGAAATGCCAGCCCATATGAACGGCGCATCCCCGGCAGAACACCAGGCGCCAGGTATAGCCTTTGAACCAGGCAAATTCCGATGAGGCGGGGCCGTAGTGGGCGCACCCCTCAGCCTTGCTGAAGCATCTGATCTCATAAATAATACCGGCCGGGTTGAAGAAGGTGTGATGGTGGCCATCGTCGACTTCAATGACATGGGCGGGTCTGGTAATGTGATGGCCGCAGAATCGGCACAGCAGCGCGCCTTGCCATTCCTCTTCGCTGCCTTCGGCGCTGTCGATGTCTACGACCGTCTCGTCTTCTTCCCGGAATAAATACACATCACCCATGGCGTTTTTTATTCATGACGGCGTACTGAAATACTGGACGATTTCGGCAACCATGGCATCAATGGTGTGCTCCCTGGGCTGAATATCGACCTGCAGGCCGTTATCGGTGATGGTTTTTGCAGTGATCGGCCCGATGGCTGCAACTTTGACACCCCGCAAAAGATCATGGAGCCGTTTGCTGGAATCATCTCCGACCACGGTAATAAAATTTCTCACCGTTGAGGAACTGGTAAAGGTGAGTATGTCTACACCGGCTTCAAGTTTTTCGACAAGCTCTTTTCTGGATACAGCGGGCAGAACATTTTTGTACACCGGCGCAATGGTGACCCGAGCGCCTGCACCTCGAAGGGTCTCGGGCAGTATCTCGCGGCCTTTTTGCGCCCGTGGCAGAAGAATATTACGCCCCTCCACACCATTATCAAGCAGGCTTTCCGCCAGCCCTTCGCTGGTAAACTGCGGCGGGATAAGGTCGGCATTGATGCCGTAACGGCTCAACAAATCAGCCGTGCTTGTTCCCACCGCGGCAATTTCCGGTCCTTTCAGATCACGGGCGTCCATTCCCCGGGCAGCCAGCCGTTTGAAAAAATAGGTAACAGCATTAAGCGAGGAGAAAACTATCCAGTGATACTCCCGTAAACGTTCCAGCTCGGCATCAAGGAGAGCATAGTCATCCACCGGCTCAATCTGGATGGTGGAACATTCGTAACAGTTGGCGCCATTTTCTTCCAGTTCGGCAATCAGATGGCTGGCCTGTTCACGGGTACGTGTAACCACTATCTTCTTGCCGAAAAGCGGGCGCTTTTCAAACCAGTCGATACTCTCCCGCAGTTTAACCACTTCCCCGATGATGATCAGCGACGGCGGCTTGATGCCGGCCTCGGCGACCACGTCCTTTATGGTCTCCAGGGGAGCGACAACGGTTTGCTGTTCCGGGGTTGAGGCCCAGCGTACAACGGCAACGGGCGTCTGGGGATCCCTGCCGTAGCGCAGCAGCTTTTCCACAATGACTGGAAGATTTTTAATCCCCATATACACCACAAGTGTTCCCACCCCCGTGGCCAGCTTCTCCCAGTCGATATTGGAATTCTCCTTGGCAGGATCCTCATGCCCCGTCAGGAAGGCAACGGTTGCAGTATAATCACGGTGCGTTATGGGAATCCCGGCATAGGTCGCCGCGGCGGTGGCCGATGTCACCCCCGGCACTACCTCGAAGGCAACGCCGGCGGTCAGCAGCTTTTCAAGCTCTTCGCCCCCCCGTCCAAAAATAAAGGGATCGCCTCCCTTGAGACGAACCACGTTCCTGCCTGCCAGGGCGTGGTCGACCAGCATCTGGTTTATTTCTTCCTGGGTGTGCTTGTGCTCGCCTCCACCTCGCTTTCCTGCATAAATATATACCGCATTTTCTGGGACATAGCGAAGCAGCCTGGGACTGGCCAGGTAGTCATAAACCACCACCTCAGCCTTTTCGAGAAGACATTTTCCCCGTACGGTTATAAGACCGGGATCACCAGGACCTGCACCGACCAGATACACCTTGCCGGGTTTGTTTTTTTGTGTTTTTTCTTTCATAATTCTATACAACTCAAAAAGTTATGATGCAATTCAAGACGTTATTCATGCGTGGCAATGTATGCGTTTTATTCGCTCTCTCAGCTCTCTCAGCTCTCTCAGGTGCCTTGAAAAAAATGGAGTGGCGCGTGAACAGCAGCAAAAAACAGCATACTACGATATCCTGCAGCAAAAGGCAAAAAAAAAGGGTGTCCTCACCTACGTGAGAACACCGCTGTTTTGCAGATGGTGCAGACTGCCCTGCAAGGAAGGTGACCTACAGCTCAGCCATGATAGACTGCGTCACCTCTTCAATGGATTTTGAGCCATCCACGGAAATAACTTTGGGGCCGCCGGCCTGTTTGAAATAATGAACAGCCGCCATGGTGCCGGTGCTTTCGTCATAATATATACCATGACGCTTATCGATGGCCTCCTCGTCCTGGTCATCGGCGCGGGTCTTAAGCTCTCCGCCGCAGACACGACACACCAGTTTACCATCTTTTTCCACCGGCTTGATCGCGTCAAAAGCGATATGATTGGGATGGTTATTGTCGTTAACACAGAGACGACGGCCCATTATACGCTCCTTGGCGGTATCTCGATCAAGGACGATCTCGATGACATAATCAAGGGCAAGTCCTTCCTTTTGCAAGGTTTCTGCCAGAGTAACCGCCTGATCCTTGGAACGGGGAAAACCGTCGAGAATCCAGCCGTCCCTGCAGTCTTCTTTCTGCAGACGTTCGATCATCATGGGAATGGTAATATCATCGGGCACAAGATCACCGCGATCGATATACTCCTTGGCCTTTTTGCCAAGCTCGGTCCCGCCGCCGATATGCTCACGGAAAATAGCCCCGGACTCAATATGAGGAATGTTATATTTTTTCTGGACGATGGCGCCCTGTGTTCCTTTACCACTTCCGTTCGGTCCAAAAACCAGAATATTCTTGCCCATAACTCTCTCCTTTATTGTGAAAATATGAAATATCCGCATGTAACAGCAAAGTTCAGGGAGATTATATACTAGAATCCATTTCCTGGCCAGCAAAATATCCTGCTAATATTTTGACATTGCATTGTAAAGCGGGTAGGTTGCAGGTTTGAATTCAAGCTGCTTCGGCAGATTGTATCCCGACAACCTTTGCCACCATAGAGATCATGAAAGAAATTCAAATAGGCCTTATCGGATTCGGTACCGTCGGCAAGGGAGTAGCACACTGCCTTGTGGAACAGCGGGAACGGCTCCTTCAGCGGGCGGGCGCCTCCATGAGGCTTTCCCGGATTGTCGACATCAACCTGAGCGAACTGCCCGATACATTCAAGGACGTCCTTTTTTCACACAATGTTGACGATATCTTCAATGATCCCGACATTGACATCGTCATCGAGCTTATCGGCGGCATTGAACCCGCCAAGACTTTTTTGCTTACCGCCATAAACAAGGGCAAACACGTCATCAGCGCCAACAAGGCTCTGCTCTCCAATCACGGCAGGGAGATTTTTGCGGCAGCGGCCGCCGCCAACGTCGAGGTTGGCTTCGAGGCCAGCGTGGGCGGCGGCATGCCGGTTATCAAAGCGCTCAAGGAAGGCCTGGTAGCCAACAAGATTCTTGCCATCAGGGGAATAATGAACGGCACGGCCAATTACATTCTCACGCAAATGACCGATCATGGCTATGAATTTGCCGAGGTACTGCAGGACGCCCAGGACCAGGGCTTTGCCGAGGCCGACCCCACCTACGACGTCGAAGGCATCGATACCGCCCACAAGCTTGCCATTCTTATGACTTTGGCCTACGGCAAACATGTCCATGTCGATGATGTCACCACCGAAGGCATCAGCAAGATTCACCCCATCGATATCGAATTCGCCCGGGAATTGGGCTGCCGCATCAAACTGCTGGCAATCAGTCATAACCACGGCGATCACATGGAGGCGCGGGTCCACCCCACCATGGTACCGGAATCGCATATGCTTGCCAATATCCACGGCGCCTTCAATGCCATACATTTCACCGGCGACACCGTCGGCGACGTCCTGCTCTACGGTCAGGGCGCCGGCATGATGCCCACCGGCAGTGCGGTGGCGGCGGATGTGGTCGATATCGGCAGGAATATCCTGGCCGGCGCCGTGAATCGGGTACCGGCCCTCTCCTATCTCCCCGAAAATATCACACCTCCCACCATAACACCCATGGGAGAACTGCGCTGCCCCTACTATTTCCGCATCACCGTGGTTGACGAGCCCGGCGTCCTCGCCCAGATCACCACTGTCTTCGGCAAACACAATATCTCCATCAAGTCAATGATCCAAAAAGGCAGAAGCGCCAACAATCATGTATTTGTTGTTCTACGATCCCACATGGCCAAGGAAATCGATGTACAGCAAGCCATTGCAGAAATGAATGCGCTGGATGTCTGCACCGATTCCACCGTCACCATCAGAGTACTCATCGACGATGAAAACGAAGCCTGATAGCGCGGAGAATACCATGAAATACTTGATTCTTGTGGGTGACGGTATGGGGGATTACCCGCTCGCCGAGCTCGACGGCAAAACTCCTCTGGAGGCTGCCCATACCCCGGTGATGGATGAGCTGTGCGGCAAGGGAGAACTCTTTTTGACCACGACCGTGCCCGAGGGTTATGCACCGGGAAGCGATGTGGCCAACCTCTCTCTTATAGGCTACGATCCTTTGCGATACTACACCGGCAGGGGCCCCTTGGAAGCCGCCAGCATGGGAATTTCACTGGCCGCGGACGAAACCGCCTTCCGCTGCAACCTTGTCACCCTTGATCACAACAATGACCACGGAAACACTGCCGCGGATCCCTCAAACGAAAGAGTCATGGTCGACTTCACCGCCGGTCATATTTCTTCCGCGGAATCGGAAAAACTCATGGAAGCGCTGCAGCAAGAATGCGGTAATGATATCTTCCATTTTTTCCCCGGGGTAAGTTACCGCCATTTGCTCATCGTCCGCGGCCCGCACAGCACCCTGAAAACCGTCCCACCCCACGACTATATTGAACAGGACATCAGCCCTTTTCGACAACAATACCTAAAAGACAGTACCTGGGCGGAGCTGATTACCACAGCCGAAAAAATACTGGCCGACCACCCTGTCAACCGGCAGCGCATCGCCGCCGGCAAGTTGCCCGCCAATGGCATATGGCCGTGGGGCGACGGTGTGATGCCCCGTATGCCCACCCTGGAACAGCGTTTCGGCATCAACGGCGCCATGATCTCGGCCGTTGATCTTCTCAAAGGAATCGGAGTGTATGCCGGCCTTGATATCCTTAACGTGACCGGAGCCACCGGCTTTCTCGATACCAATTACCAGGGCAAAGCCGAGGCGGCCCTGAAGGCGCTGGAGCACCAGGATTTTGTCTTTGTCCACCTCGAGGCACCCGACGAATGCGGCCATCAGGGCTCCATTGCCAACAAGATCACGGCAATCGAAGATTTTGATGGCAAAATTGTCGGCCCTATAACCGAACGGTTGCGCACCCAAGGTATCGATTTTCGCGCCGTTGTCACCATGGACCATTTTACCCCCATCGCCCTGCGCACCCACACCTCCGACCCGGTTCCCACTCTGCTCTATGACTCGCGCGCAGCAGCCGGCGGTTGCAATCTGCGCTTTTGCGAAAAAGCAACACTGGACAACCAGGTCGAGCTGCTCGATGATGGCTTCACACTCATCAACAGACTGCTGCAGCAATAAACGCCTGAGGGCATGGCAGCAGGAAAAGCGTGTCCCGCTTCTCAACAAATCCAATCAACTCTCGACCAGCCGGAAAAAACGACAGAGCCCGACCAATAGTACAAAATACTCATTGACATTCAAAATTATCGTTGTATAGTATGCCCTCGCATCGCGGGGTGGAGCAGTTCGGTAGCTCGTCGGGCTCATAACCCGAAGGTCGGGGGTTCAAATCCCTCCCCCGCTACCAGTTATCTCAAGGACTTATGGCTTAATTGCTGTAAGTCCTTTTTTTTTATTTTTTTTCCCCGACCCCACCATTTTGTAAGAAAAATGTAGGAAATGCCTTGTAGGATGACGCTTAAACAACGCGTGGAAAGTGACGTAACCACTTTCCGCAATCAATGAACGTCAACACCACAAGGAGAACACAATGAAAAAAGTAAACGCTGTCGCCCTGATCCTGCTGGCCCTTTCCATCGCAATGCCCACCACATTTTCCATGGCCGCGGCCGACCAGGACACCACAGCCAGTCAGGCCATAACGGCCAAGATCAATATCAACAGCGCCGACCTGGCCCAGCTGCAGAAGCTGCCGGGCGTCGGCCCCGTCACCGCCTCCAAAATTGAAGCCTATCGCAACGAAAACGGTGACTTTACCCAAATTGATCAACTCACCAATATCAAGGGAATCGGCGACGCCACCCTGGAAAAGATGAAACCGTATATCACCATATAGTTTTGATGATACGGGGACACTGTCTGGTGTCCCCGCGCTCCTGACGTAATTTCTCCGAAGTTGCCGCCACTCCGTCTTTGCTTTGTTGTCGGCCTACCTTTCGTTCGCGCTCAGCTTATTGTATCTCCTGGATTGTCGTGTTGAAGAAAATATCTGAGTTCATCGGATATACGTTTGTCGTTGTTTAATTTGCTCCAGAACATCTTCGCCATGTCCTTCACCATCCCGATTGTTTTTCCTGCAAAGGCCAATGGTTCTTCAATGCCAGGCGGCGTAAATGCTAGTGGTGGGGTCTCGCCTGTGTTCTTGGGCGCAAAGCCCATTGAGCACATATCGTACATCGGTGCGGGGCACAATCCAGCATCATCGAAGGAAAAACTCATATTGCCAAGATGCATGTCGGTATTATTGATCAACCTGCCAAACCCCCAATATACCGCTATGACAACAAGGTGCTGCCAACTGATCAAGTTACGCTGCTGCAGCCTTTTTGCCACATGCACCCACCCGCTACCGACGCCGGAAAATTCATTGTCCACGGCGCGCATTGAAATACATGGGAATCGCCCGTACTCACCCGACCTGTCAAACCGTAGCGCCTCAACAAAAAGCCGCTCTTTTGCATCGAACACCTTGAGCTCAGCGGCAGGAAAATCGTAATACTGCATGACTTCCGAGGCTATACATTCAGTGACCAGCACATCCCTCCAACGCGTCGCCGATTCCTGCCCTCCTTCAGGGGAAAACTTTACGATAGCATGACCATTCCTCTCTTTGGAGAAAATTGCAAATTTTGGTTGCTCACCTCCCGCGGACGAACCATGGACTTCACCTTGAAGGGCTTTTTCGGCAAGTTCCGGATAATCATCACGCCGTATTCGTTGTGGTGGTCTTCTGAGACGATCAAGCGCCAGGGGTCCTATTTGCAGGTTCCCGGGAAGATCGTCCCCATTTGCCACAAGATACCTGCCGATATGCTCCTGATTCCAGTCTCTGGGATCCGGCGGGAAGAGATTCGACTGGCCATGCAGTTCTCTGGCAATCTGTCTTCCTATAAATCCTTGAGGCCTGAGGTCCTCGAGGAAAAAAGGTAAGTCTTCGTACAACCCGTCGCCGTTGTCACCTTTTAAAATCCGTGGGACGGCTGGAGCACTTTGCAGAAAATACCCACCGCCGGCCAAAGGACGCAAATCTCCCCAGCGATCTAAATTTCCATGCCGATCTATGGCGGCAACCGGG
>JBHEOR010000067.1:0-14272 GCA_046260685.1 Desulfopila sp. | reverse complement strand
GGATGATAGATGGTGTATATGTTCGGGATTAATTGGGGACGGATTAATTGGGGACAGACCACGATTAATTTGAATTTTAATTGTGGTCTGTCCCCCAATTATCACACCATGGCCTGATCACCTGATCATTACACAAACCCCCCTCTGTGTTTTTGTGAACTTTGTGATCGGTGGTAGAAAAAACGTGGTCTGTCCCCATTTAATCACCCAACGTTTGAGTTCATACCCCTGCGAGCCAAATGATGCAAGTTCATGGATTGGCGCAGGTAGGTTTTTATAACAGCCTGGCGGCTGATATTTAATTCCTTTGCAATGGCATCAAGTTCCTTTAGCATATCAACCCCAAAATCAACATTCACTCTCTGAATTGCCGGTTTCATTTCACCTTTATTTGTAAAAAATTGAGATACATCTTCGCCTTTCGTTGCCATTTCAGCAATTTCGTCGGCTGACGGCCTGTTCATTTTAGCTGTATTCTTCATATAATTTTTCCTCCTGTGTCGTCGATTTCTAAAGCGTAACAAGATGATAATATTCTCCCTTCTCGTCCGCTCTGATTTCATATATGACAGAAAAAAGCTGCCCTTTCACCCAACCAATAGCGCGGAACTGTTCCGGGTCATCCGACCGGAAGTCCACGTAATGAGGATGATTCCATATCTCCTGAACTTCTGTAAACCCGATCTTTCGTTTAGGATCGGCTTTCAGCTTTTTACTCTTTCGTTGGTCGAATTTAAATCTCATAAAGGTTCCCGTACATATTAGTATAACAGTTATATCATTTGTGTCAACGAAGGAAAGAACCCCAGGAGATATCATTGTGAATACCAAGACCGGACTCTGGCGGGTAAAATCTTCGAAGCATCTCTTTCATCACAAAGCTCTGGCAAAGGTTTTCAGGGCAAAGCTTCTGCAAGCAATCGTTGCGCTCAATCTCAGGGTACCATCCGACACCCCGAAAGATTGGGTGGTTGACTGCAAGGAGGTCGGCAGCGGCGACAAAGCGATCATTTACCTTGGCAAATATCTGTATAAAGGTGTCATCCAGGAAAAGGAGCGGGCAAAGATCACCTCTCTGCTGCCAGACCTGTAAACTTTCTCTTTTCGCCAAGCAGAATAGCTGGTAAATACAAAGTTGAAAATTGCGGGGATGGCCTGGCGGTTATTTCTGCAGCATCCGCCTCTGCTGCGTATGTGACGAATTGGCCTTCTTCCTGCGGCAGAGGCGCTTTTCAAATCTTTGAGTTCAGCAGTCAACCCACTCTCAGCCCACCTCGGCGTCTCTACAAAGGCTCTACAGGGAAAACCATTATGACAAATACCAGAAAACCTCACTCGACGCCAGAACACAACCAGATACCGCAAGAGGTTGTCCTCAAGGTTTCCAAGGAAGTCGTCATTAAATTTATCGAAATGGGCAGAATAACTCCAGCCACCTTTGAGGAGAGCTTCAAGAACATCCATGGCACCATCAAAGAGGCGGTTAATAAAGGGTCCACTCAAAAATAACGTCATATTTGCACCTCACTATTTATTAGCGAACGTATTTTTGAGCGAACCCAAAGGATAACAGATGCTGCGGCCTGAAAAAAATCATACTCCGAAACGGCTTGAAAACATTCACATCATGGGCATCTGCGGCACCGGCATGGCGGCTCTTGCCGGTATGCTCAAGCAGGCCGGTTATCAGGTCACCGGATCGGACAGGCAGGTTTACCCGCCCATGTCCGATTTCCTGGAGCACATCGGCATCCACCCCTTTGAAGGATATGCGGCAGCCAATCTCGAGCATGGTCCCGATCTTGTCATCGTCGGCAATGTGATCAGATCCGACAACCCCGAAGCCGTGGCACTTGGCCAATCGGAAATTCCCTACCTCAGTTTTCCCCAGGCCCTTGCCGAATTATTCATTCAATCGCATACATCACTGGTGGTATGCGGCACCCACGGCAAAACAACAACCTGCTCCATCCTGGCTTCGGCACTCTATCACGCCGGCTTGGATCCAGCTTTTTTAATTGGCGGGATCGTCGCCGAATTCCAGAGCAACAGCCGTAACGGCACGGGCGAATATTTTGTCAGCGAGGGCGATGAATACGATACTGCGTTTTTCGATAAAGGTTCAAAATTTCTGCACTATCGCCCACAGATCGCCATTATTACCTCCATCGAGTTTGATCACGCCGATATTTTTGACAATATCTCACAGATCAAGGCGGCATTCGCCGGATTCATCGCGCTTCTTCCCCCCGAGGGCCTGATCGTCGCCAACCTCGATGATCCCATCGTGGCGGAACTCACAACCCAGGCACCATGCAGGGTGGAAGGCTATGGCATGGGCGAGCATAACGACTGGATCCTGAAAAGCGTGATCCCCCGCGCCATCGTGTCGGAATTCACCTTCAGCCATGGCGGAGCAACACACAGCCTTGCCATTCCCCTCAGCGGTAAACACAACTGCCTTAACGCTCTGGCTGTAACCGCGGTGCTGCGCCACATTGGAGTGGGCTTTGACGCCATAGAGCGCTGCATCTCACAATTCGGCGGGGTAAAACGAAGGCAGGAGGTTCGAGGAACAGTGGACGGCGTTACGGTCATTGACGATTTCGCCCACCATCCCACAGCCGTCAAAGAGACACTTAACGGCCTGAAGGGCGCCTATCCGGACAAACGCCTTATCGCGGTTTTCGAACCACGGACAAACTCCTCGCGCCGGGCAATTTTTCAAAAGGACTATGCCGAGGCATTCGGCGATGCGGATCTGGTTGTTTTGCGCGAGCCCGTTCCTCTTGATACTCTACCCGCTGAAGATCACTTTTCATCGGCAAAACTGGCGAATGATCTTCGCGCCAATACCTTGAAGGCCTGGTCCTTTCATAACACCGAAGAGATACTCAACCA
The DNA here is from genome assembly GCA_046260685.1 of Desulfopila sp. Lineage (GTDB taxonomy): Bacteria > Desulfobacterota > Desulfobulbia > Desulfobulbales > Desulfocapsaceae > Desulfopila_A. The sequence continues at coordinate 11,371 of JBHEOR010000067.1, read as the reverse complement.
CCTTGCCACCACTCTGCGCAGCGGAGATATCGTGGCAATTCTTTCCAACGGCGGTTTTGACAATATTCACGAACGCCTGCTGCAGCAAATGCGCCACAGGGCACCGCTCTGATGATTGTATTTGATACAAGGTGAGTACTCAAAGGGTGCCGGACATTGCCGGGATGAGCCAAGTGAAATAGGGGACCGCATACATAGTTAGGTAGTTGCGAGACAAATATACAAACACAGGAGCATCCAGCCCATATCACTCATCCAGGAGAACTTCACCGATTGCATTGTCAATTTCAGCTATAAGTGATGAATACTCAAATGATTTTCCGTTGGCCGCGCCATCTTCTATTTGCAGCGCCAAATCGGCGCAATCTGTAAGGCCGAGGCTGAGAAACGCTCCCTTTATGGCATGGGCAGCTCGTTCCAGTTCTGCAAGTCCCTTTGTCGCCTGGGCGTTTTTCAAGTTTTTCATATGAGCGCAGAGGGTCCTGCGAAACTCAGGCAACATCTCCTCAACCTGGTTTTCCGGAAGGCTAAAGTATTTGCTCAGATGCTGCTTGACGCAATTGCTGAATGTTACATCGTCCATGGCGGTTCCGTCCGGTGAATCTCCGGCATCCTGTAAGCAGTTACATATACCGGGAGGAGTTACATTGCGTTTCCTCCAAGTAGTCACACTCTTATTAGATTTATGCAAACGGCGAAAGACTTTTTTTCAGTGAGTTGATTATCATGTTAGCATCACTGTAAGCCTGGTGCAATACTACTATTCAGGGTAAACTGCTGTTTTTTAGTTTTTGGCCGAATAATCACCAACGTCATATATTCTTTACGGAGGTCATTTGGATTCTTTTGCATTTGAGCACATTCTCCAAAAAAACAATCTCGTCCTGCCCTATGACCGAATTATAGTCGGCGTATCCGGGGGGCCGGACTCAATGGCACTGCTGCACTTATTCTGCCAATGCGGCCTTGATATCACGGTGATAGCTGTCTATGTCGACCATGGCCTGCGACCTCAGGAAAGCAGCAAGGAACAGGCTGTTGTCCGTCAAGTGGCACAGCAATACTTGCTGGATTATGAAATCATCGGCGTTGATGCCAAGGAGCATAAAAAAGGCAGTGGGTGTTCGCTTGAAGAGAGTTGCCGTGTGCTGCGCTATAAGGCCCTGGAGGAGTGCCGGCACCAATACGATGCACATACCATTGCCGTGGCCCACACAGCCGATGATCAGGCCGAAGAGATACTGCTCCGTCTTTTCCGCGGCACCGGCCTTAAAGGCCTCTCCGGGATGGCAATGAAAAATGCAAACATCATTCGACCGCTGCTCACAACATCGAAGAGCACATTGCTCGGCTACCTGCAATCATCGAATATCGATTATTGCATCGACAGCTCCAATGCGGATCGTGCCATGTTGCGCAACCGCCTGCGCCTCGATCTGCTGCCGCTCATCAAACGGAATTTCAACCCATCTCTTCAAGCCACCCTTCTCCAAACCAGTGAAATTCTCAGAGAAGAAGACAGGCTGCTTGATGACATACTGCAGCAGAAGTTCTCCACGTGCTGCCATGTTGCAAAAAACAGCAGGACACATTTTTCCATCGAACTTCACCTTGCGCCATTCCTCAATGAACACATCGCCATGCAACGGCGCATGGTTGAAAATGCGATCCACCATTTTTCCATCCGTCCACATTTTCGTCACATCAATGATGTCCTCAGCATGGCATGCAGTACAACAACAGCGACGGAACTCCACCTTCCTCAGGGTCTGCGCGTGGTGAGATGGAGAGACGTAATATGGTTTTTTCAACCTCATGGCCGCACACCGTTTCGCGGCAGCACCCATTTTAGGCCACCGCTGGACATGGAAGTTCAATGTGACGGGGACTATCTTCTAGAAGCTATCGGTATCAAGATCCATCTGCAGGCTCACTCCACGCCGCCCCCATATACCCCTCCTCATCCCTATCACCGCGCGCTTGTGCTCGATGGCGGCAAACTCACCTTTCCCCTGCAACTGCGCCATCACAGAACGGGTGAGCGTTTCTCCCCTCAGGGCATGGAAGGCAGCAAAAAGGTGGCAAAATTTTTATCGGATGCAAAAATCGCCAAACATCAAAGGCAGCAACACCCGGTTCTTGTTTCACAGGGAAAAATCGTCGCCGTCGTCGGTCTTCGCGCAGACAACAGCTTTGGGGCGAGCAGGGACTCACGCCACATCATCGTGGTCTCGTGGGAGCCTCTGGAGCAGGACACAAAGACTTTTTGACCATCAACAACGCTCAGCTCGAAGTGCAAGGGGGAGCCGCTGCCAAGCCCCAGGGATGCGTTCATGGCGAATTTTGAGAACAGCGAGAACAGCGAGAACAGCATATACAGGCCCCTGAATCGACCGGCCGGGTTTTGCCGCTCATCAGGAAGACTTCCACGCTATGACTGTTTGCGCAGGATGCGCTTATCGCCGACGCGATAGGTGAGCTTAATGCGGTCAAAATATTCAAGAATGGGAATGGAGAACTTACGTGTCAATCCGGTCATTTCCTTAAACCCGGGGGCATCAACCTGCCCTTCCTGGTGCATGAAGGCGACCACTTTTTCGGTCAGCGCATCGATGGCATCTTTGTGATAGTAGAGTGACTCACTCACCTTGACCAACTGCTCCCGGCGGATGAGCAGAGCGATCACCTCGTTGACCAGTTTTGTCGGATAATCGCTGAAATGCTCCGTGGTTTCCTTGATGGTTGCGGTCGCCAGCCCCTTGTCCTTGTACCAGGCCAGCAGCTCTTCCTGCAGCTTTTCTTCATCGGCCTGCAATGCCACTGTATGGGTAGCCAGCCGCACCAGTGATTCCTCCTGAACAATTTTTTCCTTGCGTATCAGTTCATTGAGGCAATAGGCAAACACCTTCTGGTTGACAAGCTTTCCAATACCGCTGCGCAGGCCCTCTTTCGACAAACCGCCCTGCAGAGGATTGTTGGCATGAAACTGCTCAAGCTTATCGACATTAGCGCCAATAACCTCCTCCGCCACACCCCTCTCCAGGTAGCGCTGATTGGCGGAATCGACAACAACAATTTTCTTGGCGGAAAGCGGCTCATTCAACACCTTCTTCAACTGCTTGCCGAATATACCGAGGCGAACAGCCAGTTCATCAACGAGCAGCCCTCTGGTTCCGCTCTCCCTGAGCAGAAGGAGGATCCTGTCCTCCTGGCTTCCATTTTCGAGGATCGTAAAGGTCGCTACATTTGCTTTGCGGTCCTTGTCGCTGTAGCGTTTACGTTTGCGCAGGGAAACGTTGCCAAGGATTTCGCCACCACCAATGGTGATCGTCGGAGAATAACTGCGAATAACGTATCTGTCACCCGGCCAGACCGGCACGGGCTCTTCAAGCAGCAACTGCACTCCAGCTTCTTTGCCCGGCTTCAAGAGATCTCTGTCCAGCAGGGATACCCGGCCCATGACCTCCTTGGTACCAAGATGCACCCTGACCCTGGTTCTGTGTTTGAGCGGTCGGCTGTTGGAGGAAAGATAGGTCAGCGAACAGTCCAGCATATAATTGGGCTGCAGCGAACCCGGCGTTGCCGCCACCATGCCTCGCTCGATATCGGCGGTCTCGATCCCCTGAAGGTTGATTGCCGTACGGTGCCCCGCTTCGACACAATCAACGGACTGGGCATGGACCTGGATCCCTCTGACTTTAGCGGTTATATCAAGTGGATACATCTGTAAATCTTCGCCAAGCGCCACCCTGCCGGAAATGGAGGTACCGGTTATGACCGCCCCGAACCCTTTCATGGCAAAAATCCTGTCAACCGGTAGGCGAAAGGGTCCGAAAGATTCCTGGAATGTGTGCGTTGCCACCATGGAATCAAGCAGCTTTTTCACCGTATCGATACCCTCGCCGGTGGTGGAAGAGACGCTGACAAGAGGCGCATCTTCGAGAAAACTGCCCCGGCAGAACTCACGGACCTCCTCCTCCACCATATCGAGCCATTCCTCTTCCACCATATCCTTTTTAGTTATGATGACGATTCCCCGGCCCACACCTAAGAGTTTACAGATTTCAAAATGCTCCTGGGTCTGCGGCATTATTCCTTCATCGGCGGCGACAATGAAGGCCAATATGTCCATGCCGGTAACTCCGGCAACCATATTTTTGACAAACTTTTCATGCCCGGGGACATCAACAATACCAAGGCGATGCCCGCAGGGAAGGTCAAGATAGGCAAAACCAAGCTGAATGGTTATGCCACGCTTCTTCTCCTCCTTCAGCCTGTCCGTGTCTATATCGGTGAGAGCCCTGACAAAACTGGTTTTGCCATGATCTACATGACCGGCTGTACCTAAGACTATTTCTTGCATTACTCTACCGCAGGTAGGGGTTACTGCGCTTTTCCTCTTCGATGGTCGACTGCGAGCCGCCATATCCATGTCCAGGCCAGATCACCGTCTCACCGGGCAAAGCAAGAACTTTTTTCTGCAAAGAGTCGATAAGCTCATCGTAGGAACCGCCGGGAAAATCAGTGCGCCCCACACCGCCTACAAAGAGTGTGTCGCCGGTAATGAGGTGAGGAGCACAGTAAAGACACATCCCGCCGGGTGTGTGCCCCGGCGTATGGATCACTTTCCAGGAGAGTTTGCCGATATCAATGCTGTCTCCTTCTTCCACCTTGACTTCAACGGGTGGCGATGGCTCGAGTCCCAGCATGCTGAAATAATTTTGCGTTTCTGGATTCTCAAAGAATTCGGCATCCAGTTTGTGCATTACAATGGCACCACTGGTGGCTTCCTTGATACTTCTGTTGCCGCAGACATGATCGGGGTGGCCGTGGGTTGCTATGACATATTCAATATCAAGCCCCAGCTTGTCGACTTCGGCAAGGATGCGACGCTCATCCCCCCCGGGATCGACAACAGCCCCCTTTTTGGTCTCCTCACAGCCGATTATATAACAACAAACGCCCATACCGCCGACAAAAAGCTGCTGAAAAATCATAAACCCTCAATACAAGTAGTTGATACAATATGGATTATGGCCGTCGTAAAGACCGGCGTCTCTACACCGGCCCTTTACTCTTCCACCCCAGGCTACAATGTGCGATCAACTTGTGCAACCGCAACCACCGCCGCCACCGGCCATGACCGGTGCCGCCACCGGTGGATTTCTTCTCTCAACAGCCGCCACAATTTCGCCAAAGGCCTGGGTTGCCGGGCTCTTCTCGTTTGAAGAAAGATATGGCACGCCATCGTCGCCGGCCACGACAACGCGGTGATCCATGGGGATCCTGCCAAGAAAGGGAAGGTCAAATTCTCTGGCAATCTCCTCTCCCCCACCATTTTTGAAGATATCCACCGTTTCGTTGCAGTGCGGACAAACAAAGCCGGACATATTTTCGACAACCCCGATAATATCCATCTTTACAGTTTTACAAAAATTAATGGACTTACGAACATCGGCCAGGGCGACCTTTTGTGGAGTAGTAACAACAATCCCTTTGAGATTGGGAATGGTCTGCGCAACCGACAGTGGTTCATCCCCCGTCCCCGGAGGAGCGTCAATGATAAGATAATCAAGCTCTCCCCAATCCATATCAGAGACAAACTGCCTGATCGCCTGGATTTTTAAAGGACCGCGCCATATTATGGCCTCGTCACGATCCTGCATCATGTATTCCAGCGAGACAACCTTGAGATTATCGTTGTACTGCAGCGGCTTTATCAGGTCATCCTTGTTCTCCGGCGGTTCAACGGAACCCTTGAGATCAAGCATTCGAACAACATCGGGGCCGTGAAGGTCGACATCCATTAAGCCGACCTTATGCCCCTTCCGGGCAAGACCAAGCGCCATATTTACGGAAACGGTTGACTTACCGACGCCGCCCTTGCCGCTCATTACCAGAATTTTATTTTTAATCTTTCCCAGTGACCTGGTTATGGCGTTGTCCTGCTGGGCCATGGCCGCATCCTGGGCTTCCTTGGTGGCTCCGCCACCGCATCCTTGAGACATGATATCCTCCTGCAAATGAAATATGAAATGTATGCCTGTGGACCCTGATGCTGCGGCCTTTCATCGAAAGACCTGCTCCAGTCCATCTCACAACGGCAAAATACTGGTTACATCACCATCTTTTTTACCGATCAGGCATGTGTTTACGACGCACTTGGTACACAACACAGAGAACAGTAATACTGGTTATGCGAAATGCAATGAAATAAATCAAACATCCTGCACAGGTTTTGTCACAAGAACAGATTGTTATATCACATAAGCTATGCTCCATACGATATGAGAGCATAATTTTAGGGTCTGCAGATCGTTTTTGTTGCTTTCTAAGGAATTACCACGTAGTATTAAAAGTTTAACCGAACATCACTACATCATCTATCACTACATCATCTTCTTGATGCCGCAAAATTTTACCGGAGTCAAGCATTGATATTGCAGATAGAAGCCATTATGGTCAGTCCGTGCCGGATAGCGTGACCTGAGCAGAGCAACACCAGGTTATAATCAGGCCGGAATCAAACCGGGATGAAATCGAGATTAGATTATACCTGCAGCAATGGTGACCATTTTACCAGCAAAGAGGAAGAAAATGCTTGGTTGGTTTACAAAGAAAAAGAAACACGTCCCAAAAACTGACTCGGCTGATTCGGCTGTCCCTGCTGACCTGCCTGAATCGTCGGCCGAAGCGGGCACCACCAGCGAAACTACGCCAAACGTTAGGAGAAGCGAGGCCCACGGCAGCAAAGAGAGCAGTGAGCCCGCCCTCCAGGGCAGCGGACTCTTTCCGGAGAGTGCGGAGGCAGCACCTGCAAGCAAAAGACAGCACCCACCGGTCACCGACCAGCCCTCTACCGGCCCAAAACCACAAGAACCAGGCTCATCGTCTCTGTTCAAGCGCCTCAGCGACAAGCTTTCCCGAACACGCGATACCTTTGTTCACCAGATGGACAGCCTTTTTCTGGGCAAAAAGGTTGTCGACGCCGAACTGCTCGACGACCTTGAAGAACTGCTTATCACCGCCGATATCGGTGTTGCCACGGCCACGGAACTGCTCGACCATGCGCGCAGGCAGGTCAAACGTAAGGAACTCTCCGACCCGGCGGCCTTGAAAATGCTGATACGTGACAAATTACGATCCTATATCGCCGACACAACCGAGCCCGCCGAAATTGTCATGCCCGATTCGGGGCCGTTCGTCATCATGGTGGTAGGGGTCAATGGTGTCGGCAAAACAACCACCATCGGCAAAATCGCCCATAAATTTCTCAACTCCGGTCAGACGGTTCTGCTTGCCGCCGGTGATACCTTTCGCGCCGCCGCTGTCTCGCAGCTCAGGATATGGGGGGAGAGAAGCGGCATCGAGGTTGTCGACAAGGGGAAGGGCGCCGACCCATCATCGGTGGCCTTTGATGCACTGACCAGGGCGGTTGCAGAAGACTATGACGTTGTAATCGTGGATACCGCCGGACGCCTGCACACCCAGAAGAACCTCATGGAGGAGCTGAAGAAAATCAAGCGGGTCATGGGCAAGAAACTCGAAGGCGCCCCCCATGAAATTCTGCTGGTCCTCGATGCCACCACCGGCCAGAACGGCTTGTCCCAGGCAAAACTGTTTGATGAGGCTGTGGGCATCACCGGCCTTGCCCTGACCAAACTTGACGGTACCGCCAAAGGCGGCATCGTCGCCAACTTGAGCAGGGATATGAAGATTCCAATCCGCTTTATCGGTATTGGTGAAAAACTGGAAGATCTGCGCGATTTTAATGCGGACGAGTTTATTGAAGCTCTGTTCCGAGAAAACAACTAGCCCCATACCCCCATCTACCTTCTGTTATGTACTATCAACGCCAACAACCCGGATGCGGAGGCTGTCTGCTTGTCCTTCTGCTCATCATTTTCGTCACCGGCGGAGCGCCGGCTCTGATAAACTTCCTCGGCGCCCTGCTTTTTTCGGGCCTTGCCGGAATAATCATTTTCATGGCGTTATTCTTCGGCTTTTCCTTCTGGATCCGTAAAAAGGTGGCAAACTATGAAGCCTCCCAGTCGGAGAGCCATAACCGTTTTGTCTATTTACTGGTCAACATTCTCGTCAACATATCCAAGATAGACGGACAGGTCACCAAAGAGGAAATCGCCACCATCCATCGTTTTTTCCAGTACAATCTAGGCTACACCCAGACCAAGATGTATTGGGTCAAGGAGCTCATCAAAGAGGCGATCTCCTCCACGGCGTCGCTGGAAGCACTTCTCCAGGAATTCCGTGACACATTTGCCTATGAACCCCGTCTCATCCTGCTGGAGCTGGTCTATCAGATTCTCTTTACCAAGCAAGAGGTGCCGGAAAACGAACTTCAGATAGCCCGCAACATCGCATCCTTTCTGGAAATCTCCACCTATGACCAGCGCACCTTCGAGGCCAAGTACAAATATCGTGATCAGCGACAGCAGAGCGCTGGAGAGGCTTCAGCCGATCATTACTATGCTATTCTGGGTCTTGAGCCCGGAGCAAGCATGGAAGAGATAAAACGGGTCTATAGAAAAATGAGCATGAAATACCATCCGGATAAGGTTCGCCATCTCGGTGAGGAATTCCGGACGGTTGCTGAACAAAAGATGAAGGAAATCAACGCTGCCTATGATTATTTCAAGCGGCATGAACAATAACGTATACACCAACACAGATACAACAACACACATACAACAACAACACAGCTACAACAACGCGGAAACAATTATGACTATATCTGAAAAAATGCGGAACTTTGCAGAGCAATCGTCCTGGATCAGAAAAATGTTTGAGGAGGGGGCCAAATTAAAAGCCGAGCATGGTGAGGAAAACGTTTTTGACTTCAGCCTCGGTAACCCCGACCTTCCTCCTCCGCGGGAGTTTGATGAAGTGCTGCAAAGCGTCGCCAGGGACAACAAAAAAGGGGCCCATGCCTATATGCCCAATGGCGGCTATCCCTGGGTCAAAGAGACCGTTGCCGCTCGCATGGCCGATGAACAGGGTGTCGATGTCAGGGGTGGTGACATGCTCATGACATGCGGTGCCGCCGGAGCCCTCAATGTGGTGCTGAAGACCCTGCTCAACCCGGGCGAGGAAGTCATCCTGTTGGCGCCCTATTTTGTCGAGTACAACTTCTATGTCGACAACCACGGCGGCACACCAAAAATCGTTGCCACGGATGAGAATTTTGATCTTGATCTCAACGCCATTGCGGAAGCACTTACGGAAAAGACCAAAGCCATTATCATCAACTCCCCCAACAACCCGTCGGGTCAAATCTATTCCCGGGAAAAACTTGAGGGGCTGGCGCGCTTGCTGAAAGAGACCGGCAACAACTACGGCACATCCATATATTTGATATCCGATGAACCGTACCGTAAGATAACCTTCGATGGACACAGTGTGCCATCCATCTTCAAGGCCTACGACACCAGTATTGTCGTCTCCTCCTACTCCAAGGATCTTTCTCTGCCCGGAGAACGCATAGGGTATCTGGCCGTGCACCCCGACATTCATGACAAACTGCCGCTGCTCGATGCGTTAACGCTTGCCAATCGTATACTCGGTTTTGTCAATGCGCCGGCATTGATGCAGAAAGTTATCGCCGAACTGCAGGATGTGGCCGTGGACTGTTCCATCTATGAAAATCGCAAAAGGCTGTTCTGCGATATCCTCAAACAGGCGGGCTTCAGCTTCACTGAACCTCAAGGAGCCCTCTACATCTTTCCCAAATCACCCATTGCCGATGATGTCACGTTCTGCGCCATCCTCCAGGAACATATGATCCTGGCGGTACCGGGACGCGGTTTCGGTGCGCCGGGGTATTTCCGCCTGTCGATGTGTACGGATGAAGAGGTGATCAGGGCTTCAGCGCAGAGCTTTGCCAAAGCATTTGCAGCCGCCGGTAGCTGATCACCTGCTGCGCTGCTCTTTTTTATCGCGGAAAAACAGTTGAATGGGGACTTTGTCAAGCCCAAGCCCCTCCCGAAACCGGTTTGTCAGATAGCGCTGATAGGAGAAATGGACACCTTTATAGCTGTTGGTCATGATGACAAACTTCGGCGGGCAGGTGCCGACCTGTGAGGTATAGTAGAACTTGAGGCGTTTGTTCTTATAGATGGGTGGCGCATGGTCCTCCAGTGCGTCCTGGAGCAGACGATTGAGCGCCGATGTGGGAAACGTCTGCTGATACTGACGATACACGGAACCGATCACGGGGAACATGCGCTTGACGCCATACCCGGTCATGGCGGAAATCTTGAGAACCGGAGCAAAGCCAACAAAGGGGACGGCCCGCCCCAACTCTTCCAGTATATGTTGCTGTCGTTTGCGGTCGTTTTCCACCAGGTCCCATTTGTTCAACGCCAGGATAAGCCCCCTGCCCTGGTCCTGGGTATAGCCTATGACCTTGGCGTCCTGCTCCGTTATTCCCTCCGCGGCATCGACCAGGACGACGGCTATGTCACATCGATCAAGGGCCGACAATGCTTTAATGATGGAAAATTTTTCCAGTTTCTCCCTGGTCCTGCCCTTTCGCCTGATACCCGCGGTATCAATGAGCAGATAGGAGTAATCACCACGGGTCAGAAAAGTATCGACCGAATCCCTTGTCGTTCCCGCACGCTCGGAGACCACCATCCGCTGGGTGCCGAGGATCTGGTTGATCATGGAAGATTTGCCCACATTGGGACGCCCAAAAAAGGCCACCTTGACGGTCCCCTCAGGCAGATCATTATCGATATCACTTCCTCTGAGGGTGGCCGTAATACCATCCATAAGGGTATAAAACCCGTAGGTATGCTCGGCGGAAAGCGCCCAGAGCCGGCTCAGGCCCAACTCGTAAAACTGGGTTAACGCCTCCGATTCCTGTTCGGGACCATCAATCTTATTGACGACATAAAAAATCTTCTTGTCCGATCTGCGCAGAATTTCGACGATTTCATAATCGGCAGGAGTCAATCCCTGGCGGCCATCCATGAGAAAGACGATAACATCGGCCTCTTCCATGGCGGTAAAGGCCTGGCGGCGGATATGCTGCACCATGATATCATCCTCATTGTCATCTATGCCGCCGGTGTCAACGAGAATAAATGACTTCTCATTCCAGACAACCCTGTCATACTGCCGGTCCCTGGTCACTCCCGGGGTCGGATCAACCAGGGCTTTCCTGGATTTGGTGATTCTGTTAAAGAGTGTCGATTTACCGACATTGGGCCTGCCGACAAGTGCGACTACTGTGTGGGTTTCCGCGATCATATCATCCTGTGTTGAGTAACTGGCTTAGGGCCTGTCATATAATAACTATAACACTTATGCATCCCTGCTTTAGGCTATCTTTGAACGATCCGCAATCGTA
>JBHEOR010000066.1:0-14384 GCA_046260685.1 Desulfopila sp. | reverse complement strand
ACACTCGAGGCTCTGTCGGCGGTGCTGGGTGGAACCCAATCCCTGCACACCAACTCCTTTGATGAGGCCATCGGCCTGCCCACCGATTTTTCCTCCAGGATTGCCAGAAACACTCAGCTGCTTATCCAGGAGGAATCGGAAATCTGCAATGTAGTTGACCCTCTTGGCGGTTCCTATTATGTCGAGTCATTGACCAAGAGCATCGTCGACGAGGCCCAGAAAATCATCGATGAGATCGAGGAGCTTGGCGGTATGGCCAAGGCCATTGAATCCGGCATGCCCAAGATGCGCATCGAGGAGTCGGCGGCGCGTAAGCAGGCGCGGATTGACCAGGGCAACGATGTAATCATCGGGGTCAATAAGTATAAAGTGCAAGATGAAAAGATCGACTTTGAGGTCCGTGAGGTTTCTTCTTCGGTGCGTGACGAGCAGGTTGCCAGGCTTGAGGAGATCAGGGCAAAACGGGATAACGCTGATGTGGAAAAAGCGCTGGCCGATCTTACCGCGGCGGCCGAATCCGACGGCAATATCCTGGAAGCAGCGCTTCCGGCTGTCCGGGCGCGGGCAACCGTGGGTGAAATATCAGATGCCCTGGAGAAGGTGTTTGGCAGGTATGTTGCCACGACGCGCTGCATCTCCGGGGCCTACTCTTCCGAATTTCAAGGAGACACCAAGGTGATAGACGACCTGCGTCAGCGAACCGATGACTTTCTTGCCAGTCAGGGCCGCCGCCCGCGTATGCTGGTAACCAAGATGGGCCAGGATGGTCACGACAGGGGCATCAAGGTTATCGCCAGCTCCTATGCCGACCTCGGCTTTGATGTCGATATCAGCCCGATGTTCCAGACTCCGGAAGAGGCAGCCAAGATGGCCATTGAAAACGATGTCCACATTGTCGGTGCTTCAAGTCTGGCTGCCGGTCATAAATCGCTCATTCCAGCTCTGATCGAAGAACTCAAAAAGCTGGGCGGCCGGGACATCATGGTAGTTGCCGGTGGCGTTATACCGCCGGGTGATTATGAGTTTCTCTATGACGCCGGTGTGGTGGCGGTATTCGGTCCCGGCACTCCGATTCCGGTTTCAGCGGACAAGACTTTGTCGCTTATTGAAGAGAAATATCTTCGCTAGAAACCGCCAGGCTCTCTTTAACAGCGTGCGATGCCGCCACGGAATATACCGTGACGGCTTCAATGTTGCCAGGGATGACGATTGTTGCATGCCGGGCGGGATGAGTATGTGGTAAGAAATTATAATTACGAGTAGAAGGTGAGTTTGATGGAGCACAGTGTAAACTATTATGTGGATGGTGTTATTGCCGGGGACAGGCGTGTTCTTTCAAGGACCATTACATTGATCGAATCTTCACTTGCCGGGCATCGCCAACTGGCAAGAGAGATCATTGACCGCCTGCTGCCAAGAACCGGTGATGCAGTGCGGCTTGGTATAACGGGTGTTCCCGGTGCCGGTAAAAGCACCTTCATCGAGAGTCTGGGCACCATGCTGACGGGCAATGGACTGCGAGTCGCGGTACTGGCGATTGATCCCAGCAGCAGCCGCAGCGGCGGCTCGATCCTTGGCGACAAGACCCGCATGGAAAAGCTGGCTGTGAATGACAGGGCATTTATTCGGCCTTCTCCGTCCAGTGGGACATTGGGCGGTGTTGCCGGGAAGACCAGGGAGACCATGCTGGTCTGCGAGGCGGCGGGCTATGATGTGATTATCATAGAAACAGTCGGGGTGGGCCAGTCGGAGACAACGGTGGCCTCCATGGTGGATTTTTTCCTGGTATTGATGATTGCCGGAGGTGGAGATGAACTGCAGGGAATAAAAAAAGGTGTGCTGGAGGTGGCTGAAGCCATTGTTATTAACAAGGCGGATGGCGATAATGTTACAAGAGCCGAGTTGGCCAGAAAGGAGTATGAAACCGCTCTGCATCTTTTGATGCCCTACAGCCCTAACTGGACGGTTCCTGTTTTGACCTGCAGTGCTCTGCAAATGGTTGGTGTTGATACCGTTTGGCAGACCGTGGAGCAACATCGAAAAACATTGACGGCCAGCGGCGAGCTGGAGAAAAAACGCAAATCCCAGGCACAGAGCTGGTTCCGTTTTCTTCTTGATGACGGCCTGAGGGACTGGTTTTACAATGAATTGGCGGTCAAAGAGGAAATACCGCTCATGCTCGAGCAGATCGCCGCAGAAAAGACCGCACCCACCGCAGCGGCCGCCAGGTTAATTGAGCTGCTGCAGGAAAGGTCCGGCTAAGGGCCTGTTCACAAATGACAGGCCCTTAGCAACGCCATTATCTGTACCAGCCGGCATATTTAATATAACTGTTGGCGATACGTTCAATTTCTCCGGAAATTTTGTCTTCTTCTATATCCTTTGCTTTTTTGGCGGGCACGCCGGCATAAATAGCGCCGGATTCAACGATGGTCCCGGCCTTGACGACGGCACCGGCAGCTATGATGGTATTAGAGTGCACAACGCAGTCGTCCATGACAATGGCTCCCATGCCGATGAGAACATTGTCGTGGATTGTGCAGCCGTGGACCACGGCGTTATGGGCAATGGAGACATTGCTGCCGATATTGGTCGGCGATTTCAGGTAGGTTCCGTGGATAACGGCGCCGTCCTGGACATTGACCTTGTCCCCCATTTTTATATAATGAACATCTCCTCGAACCACGGCATTGAACCAGATGCTGCAGTTGTCCCCCATTTCCACATCGCCAATTACGATGGCGTTGTCGGCAAAATAGCAGTCCTTTCCATATTGAGGTTTTTTGCCTCGTAATTCTTTGAGTATCATAGCATTGGAGTGGTTTTCCGGGTGTGTGATCACATTACACTACCATTCGGCAGGAAAAAGAGCAGGTGGTTTCAATACGAGTACCACCTGCTCGACGACAGGTCTATTCTATGATGCAGAGTGCCGCTCCCTTGGCGACGGTTTCACCGCTTTTGAAGTTGTGTGACTTCACAACACCATCGCAGGGGGCGGGGAGGGCGTTTTCCATTTTCATTGCCTCGAGAATCACCACCGTATCTCCTTTGCTAACGGAGTCGCCGACCTTTATAGGATAATTGACGATCATGCCGGGCATCGGTGCGACCACGGCCGTCCCGCTTTCACTGGCTGTCGGTGCCGGGGCAGGCTTTTGCTGTGCCGGTGCAGCGGGCTGCGGTGCCGCGGCTGATGCGGCGGCTGGTGCAGTGGTCGGAGGGGCGGAGGCAATCATGGGTCCTCCCACCGGGTCGACCTCGACGTTGAAGTATTCGTTGTCTACAAAGACATTGAAACTGCGCAGGGCCTCGGTTTTTTCCGGGGTGTCGCCTTTTTTCTCGACAAGCTCACCGGCTTTGGCCTTCTTGAGTATTTCATCTTTTTTGGCAACATCTTCCATGGTGATGGGTTTGACATTGTCCGGCACCTCTGCTTTACCGTACTTCCATTCCAGGAACTTACGTCCCGTTACCGGGAACTGGGCATAGAGAATGAGGTCATCCATGTCCACCGCAAGATCGCCTATTTCGGCCTTGGCCTTTTCCAGTTCCGGCTCGAGTACCTCGGCGGGGCGGCAGGTAATCGGCTCTTCACCGCGGGGGTAATCTTTGAGTGCCTTTTTCTGGACCTCTTCATTGATGGGTACGGCTGTCTTGCCGTAGAGACCGTAACACAGATCCTTCACCTGGCCGGTGATCATTTTGTAGCGCTCATCCGGGGTGTCATGGAGGACATTGTTGACGGTCTGCACACCGACGATCTGGCTTGTCGGCGTGACCAGGGGGATCTGGCCAAGATCCCTACGTACCCTGGGCAGCTCCTTGTATACATCGTCGATCTTGTCGAGGGCGTCCATCTCGCGCAGCTGGTTGACCAGGTTGGAGAGCATGCCGCCCGGGGTCTGATGGAGCAGGACATTGATGTCGATAATGGAGACCTTGGAGTCATCAAGCAGGTGCTTATACTTGGGCAGGATCTTTTTCTCCAGGATTTCGTTGATAGCTGCAAGCTTTTTGATGTCAAAGCCTGTGTCACGGTTGGTGCCCAGCAGGGCCATTACCAGCGGCTCAATGGCGGCATGCGAGGTTCTGTAGGCATAGGGTGTCATGCAGGTGTCGATGATGTCGACGCCGGCTTCGATGGCCTTGAGATGGGTCATCGGTGACATGCCGGAGGTGAAGTGGCTGTGCAGGTGAATGGGGATGCCGACCGCTTCCTTTAAAGCCTTGATTAGAGGATAGGCGTCATAGGGGGCCATGAGTCCCGCCATGTCCTTAACGCAGATGGTGTCGGCTCCCATGGATTCAAGTTCCTTGGCCTTGCCGACATAGTATTCAAGGTTGTAGACTTCTCCGCCAAGGCGCGGTTCGGTGAGGGTGTAGCAGATGCAGCCCTGAAAGTGCTTGCCGGACTTCTTGATCTGTTTGACCACGGTTTCAAAGTTGCGGTAGTCGTTGAGGGCGTCAAAGGTGCGGAAGACGTCCATGCCGTTTTCCGCGGCCCGGTCGACGAAGGCGTAGGCAAGATCGTCGGCATAGTTTCTATAGCCCACCAGGTTCTGGGCGCGCAGCAGCATGGAAAAAGGGGTCTTTTTAATATAGCGTTTGAGGGTGCGCAAACGCTCCCAGGGGTCTTCGTTGAGAAAGCGGTGCATGGTGTCAAAGGTGGCACCGCCCCAGGTTTCGATTGCCCAGAAACCCACATCGTCCATCAGCTCGGCAACGGGTATCATATCTTCAGTGCGGCCGCGTGTGGCAAACAGTGACTGATGGCCGTCACGTAAGCTGAGGTCCATTATTTTTACCGGGTTCTGTGCCTTGGGGCGGTCATTGTCATACTGCAGCGCGGTTGCTTGTACTTGATCACTCATTGCTTCTATCTCCTTGCCTAATCATTTATGAAAAAAAGGTAACTCTACAGGAGCACCCCATCTTGTCCCATTTGAGCCTTCTCGAATAGCACAAGTATGCTTCAAAGTCCCAAATGAGCCAATATGGAGCACTCTTGAACAGTTACAACTCGGTGGTTATGCCAATTTGGTGCTCCCACTTGAATAGTTACAAAAAAAGTAATTGCTCACAGGGCACCGGATCTTCCCACGATCAGCCTGTTTTACGTATGACGTATACGCTTCTCCAGTCTGCTTGCGGGAACCTCCGGCACCCTGCAAGCAATTACAAACACTGGGAGTGTTGAAATCAAGTCGTTTACCCTATGAGTAGTTATAAAAAAGTAATATTCTTTATTATAATCGCGAAAATGCCTTCATTTGTAGAAGCTGGCGCATGGACATCATATGCTGCCGTCCGCTCAGTCCCCATGGGCTGAGTTGCGGTGGCGGCTGCCTGTCCACTCTTACTTCTTTCTCCTGCTGTGCAAGTGCTTCTTCCTCCTGCATGTAGGCATTGACGGCTGCAAGGGCAGCAGCCATTTTTTTGCTTGTATCTGCCATAAATATACCTGCTTGTATATACTTGGTTATAAATGTGTCCCTAAGGCAGAGGCCGGTATCACACTGCAAGGCGACTTGGGGCCGTGCGAGGTGATATGGGGGCGTACGGGGGATTGTGAGTGTGAAGCCATAGGCTATCGGCTATGGGCGATCAGCCGTAAATAGCGTACTCTGTCTCTTCTCCCAGGAGCTGGTCAATTTCGTTCTGGACAGCAAGGCGTTTTTTATTGTTGACCCAGTTGTTCCAGTCCTCCACCGAGCGCCATGTGCTGATGACCATGGATTCGTCGGGCTTGTCTATGCGGCGCAGCGTCTCTCCGGAGATGTAGCCGGGTTGTTCCAGTGTCATTGCGCGAAGTTTTTTCAGCAGTTCAGTCAGTTCCAGAACATGTGATTCGGCCATCTTGCGTTTTATGAAAATTTTTACAGCCATGGAGTTCTCCTTATGTAAAAGTAGTTGGTCCCGTTGCCTGTTTGAGCAATGCCGGTTAAAGCGGTATGTTGCCATGCTTTTTCATCGGATTGGTATCCCGTTTGTTTTCCGTGATTTTTAAGGCGTGAATGATCCGGGTTCTGCTGCGTGCCGGTTCGATAATGTCATCGATATAGCCGCGCTGGGCTGCCACATAGGGGTTGGCAACTGTATCCTGGTACTCCTGCTCCTTGGCAGCAAGGAAGGCGGCAGGGTCATCCTGTTGTTGTGCATCACGGGCATAGAGAACGCCGACGGCGCCCTTGGCTCCCATGACGGCGATTTCAGAGGTCGGCCAGGCGTAGTTAATGTCACCGCGCAGGTGTTTGGAGGACATGACGCAATAGGCCCCACCATAGGCCTTCCTGGTAATAACGGTTACCTTGGGGATGGTTGCTTCGGCATAGGCGTAGAGGATTTTGGCGCCGTTGCGGATAACACCACCATATTCCTGAGTAGTTCCCGGAAGAAAACCGGGGACATCGACAAAGGTGACCACCGGAATGTTAAAGCAATCACAGAAGCGCACAAAGCGGGCGCCTTTGATTGAGGAGTCGATATCGAGAACCCCGGAAAGATGCGCCGGCTGGTTGGCCACGATGCCGACGCTGGTGCCGTTGTATCTGGCAAAACCGGTGATAATGTTGGGGGCGAAATTCGCTTTGGTTTCAAGAAAATCCCTGTTGTCTACGGTCTGCAGTATTATTTCCTTCATATCATAGGCGGCGTTGAGATTGTCCGGTATGAAGGAGTTCAATTCGGGAGCAACGCGGTCGATGGGATCTTCGCACGAGATTTGCGGAGTGGTCTCCAGATTGTTCTGAGGAATGAAGGAAACCAGTTTTCTGATATACAGCAGAGCATCTTCGCCGGATTCCGCGGGATAATCGCTTACTCCGCTTTTGCTGGCATGCATGTCGGCACCGCCCAGCTCCTCAACGGTGACATCTTCATGGGTGACGGATTTGACCACCTTGGGACCGGTGAGAAACATGTAGGAATTCTTCTTCACCATGGTGACAAAGTCGGTTAAGGCCGGCGAGTAGACGGCGCCACCGGCACACGGCCCGAAAATACCTGAGATCTGCGGGATAACTCCGGAAGACATGACATTGCGCTGAAAAATTTCGGAATAGCCGGCAAGGCTCTCGATGCCTTCCTGAATCCGGGCGCCACCGGAATCGTTGAGGCCGATCACCGGAGCACCGTTTTTCATGGCAAGATCCATTATTTTGCAAATTTTCTCGGCAAAGGTCTCGGAGAGAGAGCCGCCGAGAACGGTAAAATCCTGGGCAAAAACATAGACAATGCGGTTGTCGATGGTGCCGTAGCCAGTCACTACGCCATCACCTGGAAATTGCTTGTCTTCCATGCCGAAGTCACGGCATCGGTGGGTTTTGAACATGTCGAACTCTTCAAAGGATCCCGGGTCAAGAAGCGTTTCGATGCGTTCCCGCGCCGTTTTTTTGCCCTCTGCGTGCATTTTGTCTATCCTCTTCTGACCACCTCCAAGCCGAGCTTCGGCACGCAATTTTTTAAGGTGATCAAGCTGTTCATTGGCTTTCATACAGTCTCCTTCGTGCAGAGCAATCCGTAGATGATTGGTTGCCCGCCGGTAACGGGCAACTGTTCAGTACCTTTAGAGAAATCTCTTTGAATTCTTGCAAAATCAGGAAGAGAAATTATAAAAAGGTGATAAAATACCTTGAAAAAGTAGCGAGACTTCAAGACAGCACATTCTCAAGGTGGCCTAAAAGATTTCCTTGCAGAGTTTGCCAAGATTGCCAAGATCGCGGCATACATGAATGCCGCATTCCTGCATGGCGTCGATTTTGGCCGAAGCGGTTCCCTGGCCTCCGCTGATTATGGCGCCGGCATGGCCCATGCGTCTGCCTGGAGGAGCGGTCAGTCCCGCGATGAAGCCAACCACCGGTTTATCCATGTTGTCGGCTATCCAGGCGGCGGCCTGTTCCTCGGCATTGCCGCCTATTTCGCCGACCATGACAACCGATTGGGTTGCCGGATCGTCATTGAAGGCTTTGAGGCAGTCGAGAAAGCCGGTGCCATTGACGGGATCGCCGCCAATGCCGATACAGGTGGTCTGTCCCATGTTGAAAGTGGTGAGCTGGTGGACAACCTCGTAGGTCAATGTGCCGGAACGCGATACAACGCCGACAGGACCTCCGGCCAGATGTATGGCGCCTGGCATAATACCAATCTTGCACTCGCCGGGGGTGATGATTCCCGGACAGTTGGGCCCGATAAGTCGCGTGTTTTTCAGGGCAAGATAGTTTTTTATGCGCAGCATATCCATGACCGGAATGCCTTCGGTGATGCAGACGACTAATTCCATGCCGGCATCGGTGGCTTCCAGTATGGCATCGGCCGCAAAAGGCGGCGGTACCAGTATCATGGATGCGTTGGCGCCGGTGCTTTGCCTGGCTTCGGCCACGGTGTTGTAGACCGGCACCGCATCCATCGTGGTGCCTCCTTTTCCGGGTGTGACGCCGGCGACGATATTGGTTCCGTATTCGATGCATTGCCTGGCGTGGAATTGTCCCTCCTTGCCGGTGATACCCTGGACAAGAACTCGTGTAGTAGAATTGATGAAGATACTCATTGTTTTCCTTTGTACAGTTGAAAGTGTGTAATACTCATTGCCTTGCCCTTTGGTGCAGGTGAAGTGCGCCATTGCTCTGCAAACGATGATGCCCGTGCGTTTGGGGCATGTGCAAAGCGCTTGCAGGGGCCTTGAAAGGCCGGCCGCAGTTGTTGGGCCATGTCTCAGGCGACAATTTCCGCTATTTTCCGAGCTGCATCGGAGAGGTCTTTGGCGTTGAGAAGAGACATCCCTGATTCAGCCAGGATCCTACGGCCTTCTTCCACATTGGTCCCTTCCATGCGCACAACCACGGGTACATTAAGCTGGACTTTGTCCGCTGCCTGGACAACGCCTTTGGCCAGAACGTCGCAACGCAGGATACCACCGAAAATGTTGACCAGAATGCCTTTGACCCTGGAGTCGCTCAGTATAATTCTAAAACCGTTTTCAACCATTTCCGCGCTGGCGCTGCCGCCGACATCGAGAAAGTTTGCCGGTTCCGCTCCGGCCTGTTTGATAATATCCATGGTGGCCATGGCCAGACCGGCACCGTTTACCATATTACCGACGGTACCATCGAGGTTGATGTAGTTAAGGTTGTATTTTTGCGCTTCCGCCTCTGTCGGGTCGTCCTCGTTGGGGTCGTGCATGGCCAGGACGTCCGAATGTCTGAAAAGGGAGTTGGAATCAACGTCAACTTTGGCATCGAGTGCAATGATCTCATCATCATCGGTGATGATGAGCGGGTTGATTTCGAGCATGGAACAGTCGTAGTCAACGAAAAGGTTATAGAGGCCCCGCAGTATCTGGGAGAAGGGTTTCATCAGGGCGGGATCGAGTTCCAGGCCGAACATGACCTGACGCATATGGTACCCCTGTATCCCTGTGAGCGGACTGATGGGTACCTTGATAATCCTTTCCGGATGCTTTTCCGCCACTTCCTCAATATCCATGCCGCCGTCCTGACTGGTAACGATGGTAATGCTTGCGCTCTCGCGGTCGGGAATAATAGAAAGGTAAAGTTCCTTTTTAATGCTGACGCCCTTTTCGATGAGCACCGTTTTGACAAGTCGACCTTCCGGCCCTGTCTGCTTGGTGACCAGGGTCATGCCGAGGATCGTTTCGGCGGCAGCCTGCACTTCTTCCCGGGTTTTGGCAACTTTGACTCCACCGCCTTTACCGCGGCCACCGGCATGGATCTGGGCCTTGACAGCAACCGGCAGGCCCAGCTCGTCGGCAACCTTGACTATGTCCGCCGTGGTCGTTGCAATTCCGCCTTGGGGTGTTGGGACATTGTACTTGCGAAAGAGTTCTTTCGCCTGATATTCGTGAATCTTCATAAAATAGTTCCTGTTTCAGATACCCCGGTCGCTGTGGTTGTGAAGAAATTTCGACAGTCACATTCATGGCCGGTTTGTTCAATAAACGAGAATACAAGGCAGGGCGGTTCTTCAAGAGCCCTGCCGTTATATATATAATTGGTATTTCTAGGTATTATTTTTTTCCAAACCCCATATCTGTTAATGTTTCAGTTATCTCATCCAGGATGGTTGGATCATCGATGGTGGAGGGCATATTATACTCTTTGCCCGAGGCAATCGAGCGCATGGTACCGCGCAGGATTTTGCCCGAACGTGTCTTTGGAAGCCTGGCAACCGCCGAGGACTGGCGGAAGCAGGCAAGTGGTCCGATAGTCTCCCGGACCATTTGCACCAGCTCTTTCTGGATCTCTTCCGTGTCGCGGGTGACGCCTGCCTTGACAACAAAAAAGCCGACTGGAATCTGTCCCTTGAGCTGGTCGTCGGTACCGATAACGGCGCATTCGGCGACGTCGGGATGGTTGGCGATGATTTCCTCCATGGCGCCGGTGGAAAGGCGATGACCGGCAATGTTGATGACATCATCCATACGGCCCATGACATAGATGTAGTCGTCTTCATCGATGTAACCGCCATCGCTGGTCTCGTAATAGCCGGGGAAGGTCGATACATATGATTTGATGAAACGATCGTCGTTGCGCCACAGTGTGACCAGTGTTCCCGGAGGAAGCGGAAGTTTGACGACGATATTGCCTTCCGTGCCATTGGGTACTTCAACCCCTTCATTGTCGAGAATACGTATGTTGTAGCCGGGAACGGCTTTGGTCGGTGACCCTGCCTTGACGGGAAATTCTTCAATTCCGCGGCAGTTGGCGGCAATGGCCCAGGCGGTTTCGGTCTGCCACCAGTGATCGATGACGGGCACCTTGAGCATGTTGACGGACCAGTGATAGGTGTCGGGGTCAAGCCGTTCACCTGCCAGGTAGAGGCAATCAAAGCAGGAGATGTCGTATTTCTTGAGAAACTCGCCGTTGGGGTCCTCTTTTTTTATGGCACGGAAGGCGGTGGGGGCGGTGAACAATGTTTTGACCTTATGCTGGGAAATAACCCGCCAGAAAGCTCCGGCATCAGGGGTGCCGATGGGTTTGCCTTCATAGAAGATTGATGTGGCGCCGATGAGCAGCGGGGCATACACGATATAGGAATGTCCGACAACCCAGCCGACATCGGAGGCCGACCACCAGACATCGCCCGGGTCAATGTTGTAGACCGCCTTCATGCTCCAGGCAAGGGCTACGGCATGGCCGCCGTTGTCACGTAAAACACCTTTGGGCATTCCCGTTGTCCCGGAGGTGTAGAGGATGTAGAGAGGGTCGGTGGCATCGAGTTCAACGCAGTCAACGGCTTCGCTTTGGCCGACCAGCTGGTTCCAGTCGATATCTCTGCCTTCGCTGAGCTCCGCCTGGATGAAATCGCGTTGGAAGACCACCACCTTGTCGACCTCGTGCACCGATTGATCCAGGGCGGCATCCACCATTGGTTTGTAGGCCAGCTTTTTGACACCCTCGATGGCACCGGATGCTGTGATAAGTACCTTGGGCTTGGCGTCATCGACGCGCACTGCAAGTTCATGCGGGGCGAAACCGCCGAAAACCACCGAGTGTATAGCTCCTATGCGCGCGCATGCCAGCATGGCTACGGCTGCTTCGGGAATCATGGGCAGATAGATAACGACGGTGTCACCTTTGACAACACCTAGATTGCGAAGCCCTCCCGCAAAAACAGCGACTTTGTCCTGGAGCTCTTTGTAGGTTATTGTAGCGATGGTGTCGGTCACCGGGCTGTCGTAGATAATGGCGGCCTGATCGCCGCGGCCTCCGGCTACATGGCGATCAACGGCATTGTAGCAGGTGTTCATTTTGCCGCCTGTAAACCAGCGATAGAATGGAGGGTTGGATGAATCCAGGACTTTATCGCACTCTTTGTACCAGTCTATCCCTCTTGCAGCCTCTCCCCAGAATGTTTCGGGATCGTTAATACTTTGAGAAAATACGGCATCATAATTCGACATAATAGTCCTCATTGGTTGGTTGTTTTTGGAATTCCCGTGCCTCTTTAACTCCTCCTCCTCCTCCTCTTCTTGTATATGCTCTTTTCCCTGGTGGTCCTCCTTCGTTGAAACATCCCGTGAGGGGATATAAAAGAAATCTTGTTCGTCCTTGCCCTCTTGCCCTATATTGCCGCCATGTCAGTCAACGTATGCAAAAGCCGGCACCATCGATCAGGCCGCCTCTCTCAGTAATGCTGTGATAAGAGCTCGGCTACCTTTGCCTGGTCCACCAGGTGCTGGTTGAGCATGCCGCGCCACACCATGCCGAACATTGGATTGGCACGTTCTACCAGGCTTTCCTGCTGGCCTCTCTGAATCCACATGAAAAAACTGCGCTGCACAAAGCCCATAAGAAAATCCAGCAAAACCGTGGCATCCACCAGATCGTTGAGAATACCTTCTTCCTGCCCCTGTTTGAGTACCTTGATGAGCAGGGTCATCATCCGCCTTTGTTCAAAGGTTTCATCGGCCATCCAGGTTTTCATCGGCAGGGTCATGAAAACAATGCGGCCCAACCCTTCATGACGCTCATAGTAATCTAGCTGGAGCCAGAATACCTTCCGCAGTCTTTCCTGGAGATTTTCGACGCCTTGAATATGATCGACAATGCGGTCTGTAAGCTTCCCCATCCAGACATCGACGAAGGCAAAGACAAGACGCTCCTTGCTCTCGTAATGCTTGTAGATGGTGGTAAAGCTCACCTCGGCCTTCTCGGCAACGTCGCGTATGCTTGCTTTGTGAAAGTCGGACTGAGAAAAAACCTCGAGGACGGCTGCTTCAAGGCGTCTGTAAATGTCGGGGTTCAAGTCCTTTAACATTGTTACCGAATTGTGTCCAAGGTGAAGTGATGGTGAGGAGTATATAGTCTATATCCCTGTATTTCTATTGTTGCATTGTGAATAGTATCGTGCAGCATTATTTCTAAAGATAAGAATGTTCTTCGCGTTTTATATTGTTATGTATTTTAACGTTTTGAAATTGTATGTTTTATATGTTCTTTTGGGGGGTAAGAATATGCAAAGGAGAACATTGTTACACACTGTAATTAACGTATTACCGTAACTGGACCATTATTTCAAGCAAAAAATGGCTGTCTGCAGTGCAACTGTATGGTTTTTGAAACAACCTTTGCAAAAAAGAGCCTGCTTACACGGTATTGACGAAGGCCCGGGCCTTGCTGGAAACCTCTGCTGTGAGCTGCATTACCTTGATGGCCAGTTCGGTGGGCAGGGAGCCGGTGCCGCAGGATGGGGCTATCAAAGTCTGTTCCATGAGTTGCTGCGCGGTAAAACCGAATTCCTGCAAATGACCGAGCTGCTTGACCCACAGGGCAAAGAGCTCATCGCCTGTGGTGCTGTAAAGTACGCCGGGGTCGCTGGTGGGGACGATTCCCCAGGCCAGAACGCCGCCGCGCCGAAGGTAGGCTTTGAGTTGGTCCTTATAGAGTACAAAATTATCGAAGTAGAAATAGGCATCAAAGCTGATTATATCGGTGTTGGAGGCAAGCACGGGGCTCCAGTCGCCGTTGGCGCAGATATGGACGCCTGCCAGTCCTCCGGCACTCTGGATGGCCTCGATAACTTCAGAGACGCTGTCGATAACCATTTCTTTGGTGATGCCGACAAAGGCACTGGAGCCAAAGCTGACGATGCCGGGCTCATCGATAAAGACTATGGGCTGAGCTGCGCCACTATATTTCTCCAGCTCGCGCACCTGGTATTGGGCCTTGAGGGCGAGCATTTTGACGAGCATGTCGCGCAGATTGTCATCATAGATTATGCTTTTGCCCTGCCGGTCTTTTACGCCTATACCGGTTGTCACAGGACCTGTTATCTGGCCCTTGAGGGTGGTATGGTAGCGGGGGGCGTTCTCAAGAGCCTGAAGAAAAATGGAGAAACCGCGGGTGGTATCATCGCCAAGACAAAATCTTGAGTGTGCCGGAAAGTTCTGGTCTTCCACAATTGCCATATATTCCGTATAAAACGAGGTCATCTGGGTCTCAAAATCATCGCTTTCGCTGTCTACCCAGTATCGCGATCCTTCTTCACGCAGGCCAGGGAAACCGCTGATGAACTGGCGTACCATGCCTTCTTGGTGTAGCGCGGGCAGTTGCGGCCATAGAGGTATTTGCGGTGCCTCTGCACGAATAAGATCAACGGCTTCTTGATGGTCGGTCAGCGGCAGACTGCCGATGAGAATGGGAAGGCATCGAGGTTGAAACATGGTGGGCCCCTGCGTTTCGAGTGTGAGTTGTATACCGGTTGTCATCGTCAACATTGATACGGGAAAAGGCTGGCAAAAGATACGATGTTTTGGTACAAGGGGGAGAGTCTTATTTCATCTGTTTTCGTAACTATTCAGGTGGGAGCACCAAATTGGCATAACCACCGAGTTGTAACTGCTCAGGAGTGCTCTATATTGGCTC
>JBHEOR010000065.1:0-14610 GCA_046260685.1 Desulfopila sp. | reverse complement strand
CATTGGTGATGATCACCTCCGGCACCTCCATGGTGACGCTGACGGTGGGCGGGCTCACCTCCTGCTGTTGGCCGTTTTCAGTAACAATGACGGGAACGCGCGGCACGGTCTTTGTCACTGTTTTGTAGGCTATATCGATATCCGCCGTTACCGAGGTTTCGCCTATGAGATCGACGATTTTGGGATCAAGCACCAGTGGAATCTGGAGTTGCGCCGGCTCATACAAGCCCTGCAGGTTGATCGGGCTGGTCTGGATGACATCGACCCTGGAGAGAATGGTCTCCGGACCATTGATGGTTATCGTCTTGGGATCGATGATGAGTTGCTTGAGCACATACCCTGTGGCGACACTTCCGGTGGTTACCGGGTTGATGGGCAGTTTTTTCTGGATAAGATTATCAAGAGAGAGAATGATGGATGAAGGCTGGACGCGCAGCACATCAACACCGCGGTCCACCGGAATGGAGTCCTTCTCCACGCGCTCGACCCTGGTTCCCGGGTTACGCTCCTTGTCCATCTGTACAATTGCTGATCGAGGACCGTGCACCGTCACCTCTATCTCTTTTTTATATTTGTTGGAGATGATCAAATCGGCGGGCAGATTAATGACCTCGACGGGAACCATGACATTTCTTTCAACATCATCCTCGCCGCCCACGAAGTACCAGAGCACCACTGCCAGGCATAGGGAGATAAATTTTAAGATCCAGTCCTTGGACCAGAGATCCTGTATTTTTTTTATAAAGGCGGTAATCATGTTTTAAAAAGCGCACGTATCCAGTTTGATGTCTGCTGTCTTTTACCGACGAATATGGCACGCAGACTTGTTCGCAGGGCTATTTCATCGTTGACGGCGGTGAGCGCGCCGTGCTGCACCATTGAGACATTCTTGGTTTCTTCCGATACCACCAGAATGACGGCATCCGTTTCCTCGGAGAGGCCGATGGCGGCGCGGTGCCGGGTACCGAAACGCTTACTTATATAGGGGTTCTGGGTCAGCGGCAAAATGGAACCCGCCGTCTGAATTCTGCCTTTAGAGATAATTACCCCGCCATCATGGAGAGGCGAAACCGGCATAAAGATGGAAACCAGCAACTCCTTGGTGAGGTTGGCATCGAGTTCGAAACCGGAATCGACATAATCGCGCAAGCCGGTTTCCCTCTCAAGAATAATCAGTGCCCCGATGCGTCGCTTGGAGAGGTAAAAGACCGCGTCGATGATTTCTTCAAGGTCTTTTTCCACGATATCATCGGTTTTCTGGAACGGCGACTTACCCACCTGGGTCAGCGCACGCCTGATATCCTGTTGAAAAACGATGATAATTATAAGAAAAATAGAGCTGAGAAAGGTCCGCAGCAACCACATCAGCGTGGCCAGATCAAGGATGCTAGCCATAAAATACACCAGTGTCAGGACAACTATCCCCAAGAGCATCTGTACCGATCGGGTACCGCGTATGATAGAGATGAGTTGATGAATGACAAAAGCGACGACAAGAATATCAAGGACATCCTGCCAACGAAATGGTTCAATAAATTCAAACATCTACAAAATAAATTAAGGTTTTTCCGCAGCCAGACGGGAGTACTGATGTCTGCAAAAACACGTATTTTTCACGCAGGCAAGTGCAGGAGAGGTTATTTCATGATCACAAGTGCATACTACATACAATCTCCCCCTTTTAGCAAGGTAAAATAGTATAACGTTTACAAGAAAGGCGGAACTATATTGCTTATGTGGCAACCATGATATCGAGGAGAGAGCTTGCCGCCGAGGCCAGGTACTGGTAATATATAGCCGTTATTGTATCTTTTATTGAACTTCGAAGCGATTTACTAGTGCAGGATTTGACAAAACGCGTATAGTCCTAAAACCAGTATACATTCCGGTCCCGAGCCGGCGGTTCTTGACCGGCAGTAGTCGACCGGCAGTAGTTGACCAGTAGTATTTGGCCGGCAGTATTTGACCGGCAGTAGTTGACCGGCAGTAGTTAGCCGGTAGTATTTGAGCAGTAATAATTGGCCGGTAGTATCCGAGCAGGAGTGCTCGAATACATGGCCGAACCACCGGCCCGGCGGCGGATTTCACTCTCCCCCGGTGGCAAATCAAGGTGTTAATTCTCTCTGTTTACACTGATATAAATGACGGATCTCTACGGCAACATTCCCATATCGGAAGGCAAAAAAACGGAAGGCAAAAAAAAGCCTTCATCGCCTGCTTCTTCAAAACCTCGCCCGGAAAAGCGGCCTGCCAAGAAACCCGCCAAGAAATCTGCCAAAAGACCTGGGCGTTCACCTCAAAAAGCCGGCAAGCGGCCAGGCCGGGGCAAATACCTGCTCCTGCCGTCCATTCTTGCCGTGCTTCTGGCCGCCTATTACGGCGCAACGGCCCTGCTTCTTCCTATCTTTCTCCAAAAGAAATTTCCCGCTATTTTCCATGAGGCCACCGGCCTGCACCTTGCCGTCTCAAATGCCAAGTTCAATCCATTAACGAGTGTCCTGCTTGTCAATGATGTCGCCATCGACACGGCGATGGGCGAGACCGCCCGGCAAGAATTACTTACCATCGACCGCCTTGCCGTTAATTTTAACATCATCGAACTGTCCAAAGGAAACATTGTCACTGAGTCACTCGATATCCAGGGGGCCAGACTCAACGTCAAACGTCTTAATGACAAGACCTATACTTTTTCTTCCTTTCTCCCGCCCGGCTACCGGGGAGACGCCGTCGAAGATGGGGAGTTTTTTAATTTTCAGCAACTCCCCTTCCAATATTCCCTCAACAATATAACCATCGGCAACAGCAGCATTCTCCTGCAGGACCAGGTGACGAAAAAAAAACATGAGGTCAAAAGGCTGCAGCTCAGCCTGCCGACCATGGCCAATTTTCAATTTGATGCAGGCAGGTATATCCAGCCGTCCTTCTCCGCCGTGATCAACGGCAGTCCGATCAACCTTGTCAGTTCGACGGACCCGGCGGCGGGCGAGGCTTCTTCGCAGTCCACCAAACTTGCCGTCAATCTCACCGATATTGCCCTTCCCCTGTATGCTGAGTATTTACCGGTGGCGCTTCCCATGACCATTGAGCAGGGCAAGGCCGACGTACAGCTTGAAATTTCTTTCCTGCAGCACCCCGACAAGCCGTTCCGGCTCAACATCGATTACCAGGCGGCAATAAAGCAGATCGGCCTGGCCAGCCGCGACGGCTCGCTGACACTCAAGACGCCGACACTGCAGCTCGAAGGGACACTGGCGCCCCTGGAGAACAGGGTCAATATTGCAAGCCTGCTGCTCAGAGATCCGGTCTGCACCATTCAACATTCGTTTACCAGTGCAACCCTTGACAGCCTCTTCCCTGAAAAGAGTTCCGGCACCGGCTCTTCCAGGCTCTTTAAGTTTCCAGCGCTGACTGCCGCCCTTGTTATTGCCGACAACGGCAAAGTGATTTTTGCATCAGACAATGCGTCGGCCGACACTTCCCGGGTTTTGTATCCCGTTCAGTTCAGCATGCGGAACTTTGCCAACCAGGAAGCTCTCAAAAACGATGCCGGTTTGGAAAAAGGCTCATTTCGTTTAAGCGCTGAATCGGAAAACGACTATGCCACCTTCTCCTGGCAGGGACATTTTGCTCAAACGGCCCCCACCGGCAATGTGACGATCAACAATATGGCCGCCGAGCACCTTGTGCAGCTGCTGGCGCCCGACACAGCCACCGCGGCCGAAGGTGCTGCCGACATACGCGGCAGACTGGCATTGCACCGATCAAAAGATGCACCTCTTGGCTACACCTTTGACAAAGGCAGTATTCAGTTCTCCGATCTTGCACTCACGGACGGGGCTGCAACCAATAAAGAGGCTCAGGCATGGCTGCACAGCGCATCCACACGGATGTCGGCTGTTGCCCTGGAGAGTACGGCAGCCACCATTGATACTCTGTCTCTTGGTAATATTTTTGTGGAAGGTGCCACCATGCACCTTCGCGCAGGAGCTCCACCGGCACTGCTGCAAAAGCTCTCCAACTCTTCTGCAAACCGGCTTGAGGGGATCGATTTTAAGGGAGATATCGACATCGTACGGCAGCACCCAGACGCCCCCATGCTCAAACTGCGCGACATCCATCTGCAGGCCAATGAGTTGGGGCAAGCCAATGGTGACAGCAACACCACTCTGAACATAAAGGGTAACAATTTCGCCTTCACCGGAACCACAGGCGCCTCCGGCTCCATTACGGCAAAGGGACGCATTGGCCGTGCCCCACTACGCGGCACAATAGACATCGCCTTTTCCAGCCTGCCGCTCTCCATGGTGCTGCCGCTGCCGGATTCGGCCTCCTACTCATTAAGCAGCGACTCCACGGTCAATGGCCGGGGAACCTACACTCTCGACAGCAAAACTTTTAAGGGAGCAGTCGATATTGGGCAGACCACTCTACAGGACAGTGCCAACAATCGGCAATACAGCTTTGGCAAGGCGGTTTTCGCAGAATTTGCCATGGATCTGGAAAACGGCAGCTATCATGGAGAAAAGGTCATAGTCAAAGACATTGCGGTCACCGAGGACAATACAGGCAATAGACCTTTCAGCAGCGATGGCGCCTCGCTTTCTTCTTTTTCTCTGGAGGGCATGGATCTCAAGCTCGGTGATCTTTCCTTCGCCCGGACAGCACTTATCCTGCCGCCGGGCTTTCCAGAAGATATTGCTTCGCTTTTAGACGATATTGCACTTCCCGTGGATATCGATCGCTTCGAGATGTTCGGCACAGTCGATGTGCTGGGCAACGATCAGCAGCCGGAGAGGTTTATAGAAGACTTCCGGTGCACACTGGAGCCGCTTCAACAAAAACATCCCGCCGGGGAGAACGTCTCATTGACGGGGCAGTTGCATGATCAGGGCAACATTTCCGCCACGGGAAGGCTCTCTCTTGGCCCGCTGCAGTCCAAACTGCAATTTACACTGGACAATGTCCCCGCAAGTGTTTTTGATATTCTCAATCCTGAATGGGCGCCTTTTTATCTGGATGCCACGCTTGACGGCAATGTCGCCTACAGCTCTATCAAGGACATCTATTCCGGAACATTGCGCATGCAGCCTGGAAAAATTCTAGACTCCAGCAGCGAGACGCTGGTTGGTTTTGCAGGAGCTGTTCTGCAGGATTTCAGCTTGTCCAAAAAACCCTTTGCCCTGCATGCCGCTGCATTGGAGATGCAGGGGCCCGACACCTCTTTCAAGGCAACCGGCGACCATTTTATCGGTTCGGCACAAAACACTATCAGACAGTATCTCGTTGAGAAAGCAGCTGAACAGGGCCACGGCGGCACACCGGAAATGGATTTTGACAAAGTTGTCATAAAAAAGGCCGCGGTGCACTATCGCGACATGTCGCTCTCACCACCATGGCAGGTACAGCTTAAGGAGATGGATGGCATGCTGCGCAACTTCCATCTGCAACCGGAGGGAGAAAAAATCGAGTATGCCTTTCGAGGAGCACTGGCCGACGGCGATTTCGAGAGTAACGGCATATTTGATCCCACCGCTGATCGTTTTGTCAAGCACCGGTCTTTACGCTTTGAAGCCATACCGCTGCAGGTGTTTACTCCCCTCATCTCGACGGGATTTGACATCTCGCCGACCGGGGCCACCCTTGACCTGGCCATTGGTGACGATGCCGAATCAAAAAACCAATCAGCAACAATAGGTATTACGGATCTGCAGGCCAGAGAACCCGGGTCAACGACAGCATTCACCATTGCCCTGTTGAGTGATCAGCAAAACCGGCTCACCACGGTTGTACCGCTGAAATCCGCCGACCAGCCACTTCACGGCCAAATAGACAATCATTTTCAGAAACTCCTGGTCAAATGCAGTGTATCGCCATACCTGCTCCTCGAAAAACCGTTCAATGACCTGCACGACACAACACAGCTCCTCTTTGCGCCGGGCCAATCCGTACTCTCTGCAAAAAGTAAATCGATCCTCGGGCAATTTGCCACCCTGCTGCACAAACATCCCCATCTCAAACTCCTTTTTAGAGCAGTGGTACAACGCTCGGCCGATGCGCGTGTTGTGCAACAACAGCTCATGGAACAGGAAAAACAACGGGTCAGTAAAGCAAACCGGGAACTCCTGCACCAATGGCAGCAGCAATCCTTGCAAAATAACGGTGATGCCCCCGATGACGCAATATCCGTTGAAAACATCGAAGAAGAGGAGCTGGAGGCCTTTACACCGGCAACCACACAAAGTATTGTGGTCACCGATGATATGCTCAATCAACTAGCACGTGAGCGAACAGAGCGAATTCACCGTTTTCTGGTGGAGCAGCACTCCCTGCCTGGTGATGCCCTCGGCGATCTGCAGTCGGTTTCAATCATTGATACGCTTGATCTGCCGGAAATTGAGATAGTCCTCAGCCATGATCAGGCAACCAGCAATGGAAGTGACAGCTAACACCCAGAGACTTCAACCGGCAAGACCATCAACCTCAACCACTTAGAATACCATGAAAGAACTCATCGCCAGGACACGGACATTCCGAAAATTTGACGGCAGCGCCCCAATCGCACCACCGCGCATTGAAGAACTGATTGAACTGGGCCGGCTCAGCGGTTCGGCACGCAATTGCCAGCCCTGGCAATACCTGGTGAAAACCGCCGGGGATGACTGCGCCGCCATTTATCCCCACCTCGGCTGGGCCGGCTATCTTACCGACTGGAAAGGCCCGGACAAGGACCAGCGCCCCACGGCCTACATCCTCTGCTACCTTAACACCAAGTGGCTCAAGGGCTCCGTGCAGGAGGCCCATTTTGATCTCGGCATCGCCACACAGAGCATGCTTCTGGGTGCAACCGAGGCAGGACTGGGCGGATGCCGTATCGCGGCCTTTTCGCCCAAACTGGCCTCCGTTTTCCCCCAGAAGGAGCATCTTGAACTCCATCTTGTCATTGCACTTGGTGCACCGGCTGAAAAGGTGGTTCTGGAGGAATGCGACGGGCAGGACATTAAATACTGGAGAGACGGTGACGACATCCATCATGTGCCCAAGCGTAAGCTTGCAGATATTCTGCTATAGACACGGCATACCGGCCAATGTCTCTTTCCCTGTACGCCAGAGAAATGCTGCCATACCTCCAATGGCTGGCCGGTATTTCCATTGTCACTTTTATCCTCAGCATCATCCTGGTGCCCTGGTATATTGCCAGACTCCCTCAGGAATACTTCCTGGCACTGCGCAATGAACCACCGTCCGTACGCCTCAAGCGGCATAATATTGCCTTGCTGGTGCTACGCAATATCCTTGGCCTTATCATTTTTACAGCCGGATGTGCGATGCTCTTTCTGCCCGGCCAGGGGCTTCTTACCATGCTCATCGGCATATTCTGCATGACATTTCCCGGTAAGCGGTATTTCATACTGCTTATCACAACCCCACGCTTCATACGGGAAAGTCTTGACTGGACACGGCAAAAGATGCACATGCCTCTCTTTTCCTGGCCACAAAAATGATTTTTTTTCGCTTTTCTGGAAATCAACCCTTCATAATTCATTTTTTATGGGCTATACTCAAATCAATTTCCGGAAAACTGTACATTTACAGTAAAAAATACAAAATTTATCCTTGCTGGTATCCTTGCATTTATCCTTGCTATTGCGGGGTAACGGAACCACTGTCTTGAGAGGCACCTGGAAAAATTTTTTGCATGGCAGCCCAGCCCACGGATGGCGGGCCATGTATGCAGCAGAATCGTACCACCTCCAATCCTATGAAAATACCTGCAACACAATCCGAGATAGAGCGGCTCGTTAGCAATCAGCGTGCTTTTCTCGACGCCATCCCCCAGCCTGTGCTCATCATTAACGGAGCGCAATCCGTTGAATTTATGAACCAGCAGGCAACTGACTTTTTTAATGCTTTTGAACACACTATAAACACGGCACAGCAGAAACGATCCGACTTTTACCGGCGTTTTCTTTCTTCACTGACAAAGGCCGCCTCGGAATCACCGGATTCGTCCCCATGCCATACAAACTTTGCCGGCGTGCATCTGGAATTTGTTTTCGCTCCTTTTCAGGGCTATAACGACGATACCCTCCAATGGCTGCTCCTGCGTGACATAACCCAGAGAAAAAAGCACGAGGATGAAATTGCCCTCTTCCATCATAATATAGAGCTTATTCTTTCACAGAAAATCAATAAATTGAAAGAGAGCGAAAGGGTTCGCAGCAAACTTTCGGAACAGCTCATTCATTTGAAATCACAAATGGCAACGCTGTCCGTCAATGACCAGATGGTTGGTTCCAGCAAGCCTATGCGTGATCTGCGTGAGATGGTTGCACAGGTGGCAAAGTCCGATGCCACCATTCTCATCACAGGCGAATCCGGAACGGGAAAGGAATTGGTCGCCAATCTCATCAGAGAAACCAGCGAGAGAAAGAAAAAACCCTTTCTCAAGATCAACTGCAATACAATCAATGATTCTCTTCTTGAAAGTGACCTCTTTGGGCATGAAAAAGGAGCGTTCACCGGCGCCACCACAAGAACAAAAGGGAAATTTGAAGTTGTTTCCGATGGCACCATTTTTCTCGATGAGATTGGAGATATCAGTACGCGAATGCAGGCTGCACTGTTGCGCGTTCTTCAGGATGGTGAGATTATACGGGTCGGCGGCAACTCGCCGCTTACGGTAGACGTCAGAATCATTGCCGCCACAAACAAAGATCTCGCCCTGGCCGTACAACGCGATGTCTTCCGCCTCGACCTCTTTTATCGTCTTAATATTATAAACATTTCACTCCCCCCACTGCGGCAAAGAATCGAAGATATCGAAGATCTTGTGTCGCATTTTATCCAAAAGTATAGACTCGCTTTTAAAAAAGATATCGACTTTGTGCCGCGACCAGTCATCCAAAAACTGTGTCGTCACAATTGGCCTGGAAATGTTCGAGAACTTGAAAACGTTATACAGCGTGCCGTATTGATGGCAAAAAACAACATCATTACCGAACAGGAAATACTCTTTGACGCACCACCGGGAGGTCAACAGCAACAGCCGTTCCCAGCACCCGGAAAAATGAACAATGCACCGTTAAAAAAAATCCTTGCCGAAGTGGAGCGGGAAATTATTGTGGAAAACCTGAAAAAGCATCAAGGCAATGTGGCCCAGTCCGCCAAAGAGCTGAAAGTGGGCAAAACCGCCTTCTACGACAAGCTCAAACGCTTTGGAATTCCCACCAGGGAACACCGATAAGCAACTTCGAAATGGAACATTTTTTGCAAGAAAAATACTCGTAACGTACTCGTAACGTACTCGTAATGTAAGCTGAACATGCACGAATACCCCATGGTATATAATGAACAACCCTCCACCTGCCCAAAAACGCACTACATGCACGACAAAATGCCCCTTCTGGTCAGTAGCCGGCAGAAGGTGCACTGTCACCCACTGCGGACTCTTCATTCCCCTGGAAGACTACATAGCCTCCTTCTGCACATCATCAAAACATACCCAATGCCAGCGATATCGCGACGAGACACTGATGCAACAGTCCGGTGCAAAAGGCTCCTCCTTCAACCGCAGAAAGCACAGTCGCTTTCCGGCATCCAGACAACTCATCCTGTCCGAAATCGACGAATCTGGTAAACAAAAATCCGGAAAAGCGGAATACGCCTACGCCAGAAATCTCAGCGCCGGGGGGATGCAAATACAAACAAAGTGCCCGCTCTTTCTTGGCACTCTCCTCAACTTCACCTACAGCAGCGCTGAAACATCCAATCACAATGATGGATTGGCGGAAGTGGCCTGGTGCCATTATCAGGAAGACTCCCTGACCTATCTGGCAGGTCTTAGTTTCCAATAGAAAACAACGCTTCTGAGGCCTCGGCCGACCTTTTCAGCCATTTATGGACGTCCTCCTGCCCGCCCCTTCCCCTTTCCCGGCGCCGCTCATAGCCCTTTCGCTCATGGCATTTTATTCTTCTTGAGCGTTCTAGTGATACCCCATATAAGCACAAGTACCGGCACCCCCATAAGAGTGGTGAGCAAAAAGAAGTTATTGTAGCCGTAGTTGCTTGCAATCGTTCCGGAATACCCACCAAAGAGCTTGGGGAACAGGGTCATCAATGATGAAAAAAGCGCATACTGGACCGCGGTAAAGGAAATATTGGTAAGGCTGGAGAGAAAGGCGACAAAGGCCGTTGCGGCCAGGCCGGCGCTGAGGTTGTCGATGGCAATGACAAAGGTGAGCAGCGTAACATCGGTGCCGGCGCCGGCCAGGACCATAAAAAGCAAATTGGTTGCGGCCGACAAAAATGCGCCAAGAAACAGTATGGCATAGACACCATACCGAAGCGTTAAAAAGCCCCCCAGAAATCCACCCAATATGGTCATGCCGATGCCGTACATTTTAGTGATTCCTGCTATCACATTTTTGCTGAATCCCATATCCACATAAAAAACGTTGGAAACAACGCCAAGAACAATGTCGGAAATCCTGTAGAAGCCGATGAGCAAGAGCATCAGCACTGCCGTTTTCAGGCCATAACGTCGAAAAAAATCCTGCACCGGCTCTATATAGGTTTCTCGAACCATTTTCTCTCCAAGAAATCCTGCCTTGACAAGAACCGTCACCGTTGCCGCCGCCATCAACACAGCCAGGCCTAATCGTAGCGTTTCAACAACAAAGCCGCTCAACCGTGGGTCTAGGAGCGCACCGGCAAGAAGTATCGACTTGCAATAGGTTGCCAAAGAATCGCTGAGAAAAAACATCAGGCAAAAGGTGAGGCTTGCCGCCAGAAAAACGATTGAAAACCGTAAATACTGGCCTGCCGAATATTTATAGATGGAGGGATCCCGATTGCTTTCCGGCTCGGGGATGATCAAGGTGGTAGCAACACCGATGAGCATCGTCAGCGCTATGACAAAATAGGTGGAACGCCAGGCGGAATAGATGTAGGCGTCACCGGTGGTGCCCAGATACGACGCCAGAAAAAGTGAGCCGGCACCGGCCACCACCATGCCGATGCGATACCCGGCAATATAGGTGGATGACAACAGCGCCTGGTACGATTCATCAATGCACTCTATTCGGTAGGCATCGATCACAATATCCTGCGTTGCCGAAGAAAACCCGAGCAGCACGGCGGCAAAAGCCATAATGGAAAGCCCGCTTTCACCGGCGGCAGGATCTATGGAGGCCATCAAAACGATTGCCAGAATGATCAACCCTTGAGAAACAAGCATCCAGGCTCTTCTTCGTCCAAATATGCGCGTCATCAAGGGCAGAGGCAACTGGTCTATGAGCGGGGCCCAGACAAATTTAAAGGAGTACCCCAGAGCTGCCCAGCTAAAAAAAGTAACAGCCGACCGGCTCACACCAGCTTCCCGCAACCATACGGAAAGGGTGGAGAAAATAAGCAGTATTGGAATTCCAGCGGAAAACCCCAAAAACAGCATGGTGATCACCCGGGGATGTGTACACGTTTTAAAAATCTGTCGCCAGGATCGTTTTTCACGGGGTACTATGCTCATTCTTGCCTTTTCCACCTCTTCGAATTATTTTTTATGTAGCGCATACCATGTGCGCCGTATCCGGTTGAGAAGTTTGCAGTCACATGGTAGTCTCATTTTATAATTACACAACGAACATTCCTCTTCATTCTCTGGGTGCTCTGAAAAATCAAGTAATTTGTTCCAACGTGGGCAACAGCGAAAATGGGAAAGGCGCCGTATCTGGTATATGCGGCATTTCTCTTTTCGCTGGGACCAGGAACATCGGACGAAGAAGCTATTTTTCAAAGCGGCCCGCAGACAAACCAGTTTCTATACTATGCCAATACAAATTTACAATACTTTAACGCGCAAAAAAGAACTCTTCACACCCCTGGAACCAAACCATGTAAAACTCTATGTCTGCGGGATAACATCTTACGATTACTGCCATATCGGTCATGCACGATCGGCACTGGTCTTTGACATGATTGTCTCCTATTTCAGGTATAAAAAGTATAAGGTCACCTATATTCGAAACTTTACCGATATCGACGACAAAATCATCAACCGTGCGGCGGAACAAAATACCACCCCGGAGGAGTTAGCCAACCGCTTTATCGATGAATTTTATATTGACATGGACAAGCTCGGTGTCGCCACACCAACTCTGGAGCCCAAAGCAACGGAAAATATAGATGCGATGATACACTTCATCTCCGAGCTCATCGCCAGGAAAATGGCCTATCAGTCAGGCAATGATGTCTACTATGCCGTCAACAGTTTTGAGCAGTACGGCAAACTCTCCGGCAGAAATCTTGAGGACATGCAGGCCGGATCGCGGATTTCCGTTAATGAGCAGAAAACCAACCCGATGGATTTCGTTTTATGGAAAGGCTCCAAACCAGGCGAGCCGCAATGGCAAAGTCCATGGGGGCCGGGAAGACCCGGCTGGCATATCGAGTGCTCGGCTATGAGCAAAAAATTCCTTGGCGATACCTTCGATATTCACGGAGGTGGACAGGACCTCATTTTTCCTCATCATGAGAACGAGGTGGCCCAGAGTGAAGGCGCTAACGAAAAACCCTTTGTCAATACCTGGATACACCATGGCTTTGTCACCATTAAAGATGAGAAGATGTCTAAATCATTAGGAAACTTTCTCACTATCCGCGACATTACCGACAAGTATCACCCTGAAGAATTGCGGTTTTTCGTCTTTTCCACCCATTACAGAAACCCCCTGGATTTTTCCGAAGCAGCAATGCAGGATGCCATTGGCGGGCTGAACAGACTGTATGAATGCATGGCTTCCATCGAGGAACTTGGTGATGGCTCCGCCGAGGCGGCTTCCATTATTTCCAACAAAGACAATACCAAACTGGTAAATCTGGAAAAGCGCTTTACCCAGGCCATGGACAACGACTTCAATACCGCACAGGCGCAGGGAGTTCTGTTTGATACCGCCAAGGTCCTCAATAAAATACGTCGAATGCTGCCGTCTCCCGCTGCCGCGCAAGACATTGAAAAACTGCGCAACACCGCACAAACTTTCAAGGATCTTGCCGGGACAATGGGCCTGCTGCGCCAGGATCCAGCCGCCTACCTTGCCTCGAAACGCGCCGACATGCTCAAAGAGGTCGACATTGAGGAATATGAGATAAATCGCCTTATCGAAGAGCGATATGCCGCCAGATCCGCCAGGGACTGGGCAAAAAGCGATGCAATCAGAGACAGACTGCTGGAGCACGATATTGTGCTCAAGGATACCAGTGAAGGAACGACCTGGACTGTCAAACGCCACAATAGTTAGAGACAGGGGAAAAAGAACTCTGCCGGGAAACCTGAAGGGAGAATACCATGGTACGATTGCCAGCCGTTGCCGACCGTTTTTATCCTGGAGAAGAAGCCGCACTTGACACAATGCTTACCGGCTTTTTCGATCACGTTCCTCCATCGCCCAAAATACAGGCTCTGGCCGCTGTCGCGCCGCACGCCGGATATGTCTTTTCCGGCAGCATTTGCGCTGAAACACTTAAAAATATTGTCATTCCCGAGACCGTCGTCATCCTGGGCCCCAACCATCAGGGCTATGGACCACCTATTGCCCTGTCGCAGGAAAACTGGCAAATGCCCTGGGGAGAGGTTCCCGTCAACCAAGATTTCACCGATCTGCTTG
Organism: Desulfopila sp.; assembly: GCA_046260685.1. Classification (GTDB taxonomy): domain Bacteria; phylum Desulfobacterota; class Desulfobulbia; order Desulfobulbales; family Desulfocapsaceae; genus Desulfopila_A. Next base: position 949 of record JBHEOR010000065.1, on the reverse strand, counting down.
CAGGGGCGGATGCGGCTATCCAGATCAGCGATTCGGCACACCGTTACGAACATTCTCTTGAGGTGCAGATTCCTTTTCTGCAGAAATTGCAACCCCGTCTGACCATCGTTCCGCTGGTTCTCTCTCGGCTATCCTATCCGGCGTGCCAGGGACTTGCCCAGGTGCTTGCCGACAGTATCAAGGAGTTCAAGGATCCTGTGCTCCTGCTCGCCTCAAGCGATATGAGCCATTATGAATCACGCCAACAGGCCCAGATGAAAGATACAATGGCGCTTGATCAGCTCACGGCACTCAACCCGGAGAAACTCTACACCACAGTCCTCGACAACGGTATCACCATGTGCGGCATCATACCGGTGACCGTTGCCCTGCAGTCGGCTTTGCTGCTTGGCGCCACCACCGCACAAATCATACGTTACAGCGATTCCGGGGCAGTCTCGGGTGATACCGAGCAAGTGGTGGGCTATGCCGGGGCGCTAATGTACAGGGCATAACCTTTTTACCTTCCGTGTGCAGGATGCCGTCCGTATTTTTTTTCTTGACACCGGCACGCTTTTTTTCTATACAATGTGCCTCACCGAATCGCTCACTGGGGGGTGGTCTAATGGCAAGGCGGCGGACTCTGACTCCGCTTATCGGGGTTCGAATCCCTGTCCCCCAGCCAAGTAAACAGTTTCTGAGATTACGTAGCCAGAAATCTTAACTCGTAGTGCTTGCCAGTACATTCAAATTGGCACTGGAAAGATCAATCTGATACAATTACGCTATGGCGTGAAATTAGACTTTGTGTCCAATAGATTGTCAGATTTGCCCGACGCAGGTGGTCTTGAAATACGTCCTATCTGGTCTTTGTCGTTTAGCTCGGATTCATTGGGAAAATGTCCCATCTCGCACAATCCTTGTTTTAGGATGTTATATTAATGAGGTATGATAAAAGTCAAGCAAAGAC
>JBHEOR010000064.1:14272-14838 GCA_046260685.1 Desulfopila sp. | reverse complement strand
TTGACAAGCCGGGCAATTCCCGGTAAACGGTCAGTGCGGCGCCAGTCATGGGCGGAGCAGGCCTTGGGCGGCATATGGGGCTCCCTCGCTTTGTCTGTCTTGGAGTATGTATCAAATCATTGCTTGCAAATTGGTGTGCACATCCTATTATGATCTGGTGGCATGCCGTGCATCCGTTGCAAGCTTCCTTGCACCATACCGGCTAACCACAATTTCCTATGAAAGCCCGGATCTCCGGCATGGTGAATAGCCGGGAACCACCACTTCCGGTTAAACTCTAACAGATCCTTACATACGTGTTCATTACCTATGAGTCAAGATACCCAGTTCCTTAAACAGCGAAGAGAAAAAGCTGAAGCGCTCGCCCAAATGGGCGTCAATCTATACAGCAACAGCTTCAGCCCCGCCAATTCAATACGAGAGGTTCTCTCTAAAGAAGAGAAGCTTTCCGCCGAAGCCACCGATACGCATCGCCACAACTACTCCATCGCCGGCCGTATTCTCTCCATGCGAAAATTCGGCAAGGCCGCTTTCTGCCATATCGCCGACAGCTCGGGTCGGATGCA
>JBHEOR010000064.1:8963-14262 GCA_046260685.1 Desulfopila sp. | reverse complement strand
CGGGTGAGCTCTCCATTGCCGCGGACAAACTGGTAATGATCTCGAAATCGCTGCGCCCCCTGCCGGAAAAATGGCATGGACTCACCGATGTGGAAACACGCTATCGTCAGCGCTATGTCGATCTCATCGTCACCCCGGACTCTCGCGAAATCTTCCATAAGCGAGTTGAGGTAATACGCCTCATCCGCAAGTTTCTCAACGACAGGGGATACATGGAGGTGGAGACCCCCATGATGCAACCCATTCCGGGTGGAGCCACAGCCAAGCCCTTCAAGACCTATCACAATGCCCTGGATATGGAGCTGTTCCTCCGCATTGCCCCGGAGCTCTATCTCAAACGGCTGCTGGTGGGAGGTTTTGAAAGGGTCTACGAGATCAACCGCAACTTCAGAAACGAAGGGCTGTCAACCCGCCACAACCCCGAATTCACCATGCTCGAGTTCTATCAGGCCTACGCCACCTACCATGACATGATGGATCTCACCGAAGAACTCATTCCATGGCTCTGTGATGAAGTCAACGGCACCATGGAAATTGAATACCAGCAGACCCCGATCAACCTGGCCCCGCCATGGAGGCGGCTCACCATGGATGAGGCCCTTATTGAAATTGGTGGTATTGCCCCGCAAAACCTGGCAGGCGACGAAGCTCTATTCGCCCTGGCCAGGGAGTACAATATCGAGCTCGACCAACAGGCGGGAGCGGGCAAGGCCAAGACCGAGCTTTTTGAGCTTCTGGTCGAAGAAAAGCTTGTTAACCCGACCTTTATAACCTCGTACCCCACCGAGGTATCTCCGCTTGCCAGAAAAAATGAAAACGACCCATCGGTCACGGACCGTTTTGAGCTGTTTATCTGCGGCCGGGAGCTGGCCAACGCCTTCAGTGAGCTCAATGACCCGATCGATCAGCGCCGGCGCTTTGAAAAACAGATAAACGAGCGGGGCGACGATGAAGAGATCCATCCGGTGCTCGATGAAGATTACCTCCGCGCACTGGAATACGGCATGCCCTCCGCCGCCGGCGAGGGAATCGGCATCGACCGTCTGGTGATGCTGCTCACCGATGCCCCGTCGATTCGTGACGTCATCCTCTTTCCGCATCTCAAAACAGAGGGAGCAGCAAAAACGGGCGCCACAAAGAAAAAACCTCAAGCATCCGGCTCAACGCCCTGATATGTACGAATGGTTTATCGGCCTGCGCTATCTGCGGGCCAAACACAGGCACGGCTTCATATCGCTTATCTCCTTTATCTCGGTTGCCGGCATCACCGTCGGCGTCATTGCCCTGATTGTGGTTCTTGCCGTCTACTCCGGATTCACGGATGGCCTGCGGGATCAGATTCTCGGACTGAACTCGCACATTGTGGTGCAGCGCATGGGCGGTTCGATAGACGATTACAAGCAGGTCAGACAGCAGATTCTGGGCGTCGACGATGTCGAGGGAGCCACCCCCTATCTCTATACCCAGACATTACTGAGCAGCCCTGCCGGCGGCAGCGGTGCGGTACTGCGCGGCATAGACCCGAAGACTATCAGAGGCGTTATCCATTTGCCCGAACAGATGCAACAGGGCTCCACCGATGATCTGAAGAGCAAGAATGAAGATACAATTCCCAACATCATCCTCGGCAAAAATCTCGCACAGGACCTGCGTGTCGGCGTCGGCGATAAGATACGTCTCATCTCCCCTTCCGGTCCGCTGACCCCCATGGGTATCATCCCGAAGATCAAGACATGCAGGGTCTCGGGCATTTTCGCCTCGGGCATGTATGAGTACGACTCATCAATTGTCTATATGGCCATTGCGGATGTCCAGCAATTTCTACAGAACGGCGATATAGTCCACGGCATCGAGGTGGCGGTCAATACCAAAAAACTTAACAAAGCCGACACCATCGGCGCTGCCATTGTCGATGAACTGGGACACGGTTTCAGCGCCCGGGACTGGATGTCCATGAATCACAACCTGTTCGCCGCTTTCAAGCTGGAAAAAATCGGCATGTTTATCTGCCTTGCCCTGATAATTCTGGTTGCCGCACTCAACATCATCAGCGCCTTGATCATGGTGGTCATGGAAAAGGGCAAGGATATCGCTATCCTTAAATCCATGGGGGCGACATCGGCCTCCATCATGCGCATATTCTTTCTTCAGGGGGCGGTGATCGCCTTTACCGGCACTGCCCTGGGCGTTGCCGGAGGTCTGGGACTCTGTGAGCTGCTGAGCCGTTACCAGTTCATCGAGCTGCCTTCCAATGTGTACCCCATGACCACCCTGCCCATCAAGGTGCTGCCGGCCGATGTTGTCATAGTCGCCTGCAGCGCAATAACTATTACCCTGCTGGCAACGCTCTATCCCTCATGGAAGGCTTCCAAGGTAGAGCCCGCCGAGGTGCTTTCCTGATGACTCTTTTCCAGGCTCAACACCTCTGCAAGACCTACAACGACGGCACCAGGGTGATAGAGGTCCTGCAGTCCATTGATTTCACCATATCAGCAGGAGAGATGACGGCAATAACGGGGGCATCCGGATCCGGCAAAACAACGCTGCTCCAGGTATGCGGAACGCTGGCACGACCGACGTCGGGGGAAATTTTCTTTGAAAAAAAGCCTCTGCTGCATCTGAAAAACAAGGAAGTCGCCGCCTTTCGCAACCACGAGCTGGGCTTTATCTTCCAGTTCCACCATCTGCTGCCGGAATTCACGGCATTGGAAAACGTCATGATGCCGGCGCGCATCGCGGGAATGAAGGCCGCAGACATCCGTGACAGGGCACTGCACCTCCTCCAACAGGTCGAGCTCGACCACCGGCTGGATCATAAAATCACCAACCTCTCCGGTGGAGAGCAACAGCGCACGGCCCTGGCCCGCGCGCTGATCATGGAACCGAAACTCCTGCTGGCCGACGAACCGACCGGCAATCTTGACAGCCGATCGGGAGATATCGTCTTCAAACTGCTGCAGCAACTGAGCAGGAAGCGCCACCTCGCCGTCATTATGGTAACTCACAACATGGCCCTGGCCGCCAGAATGGACAGCATCCACACCTTACAAGACGGCGCGCTTATCGCCTCATCCTACCATAGCGACTCCGCCTGACAAAAATAATCGCACTACAATGATCACTACAACAATCACTACAACAATCACTACTCCTTGCTGCCAAAACCAAAGCTTTTGAGCAAGCCCTTGCCGGTCTCCTCCAGTTCTTTGCCCGTTTCCTCCAGTGTCTTGGCCTGTTCACGGACCCGTTCCCTGGCCGCCTCGGGGTCTTGTACCGCTTCCATGACCGTCTCCTCGTTGACGATTGCGCTCACGTCGGCGGAAAATTCGGGTTTGGCGAAGGTTCCCTGTATTGCGATAGGAACCGTGAGCCCGGAGCGCTTTTCTGCATCTCCCTGCCCTTTTAAGGTGCCGACTATCTTGGGCCGCACCTTCATATCGAGCTGTTCGCTGACAAGATTTGCCGTACCGGATGCTTTGACCCGCAAGAGCGGCGATGCCAGAAAGGACTCCGTGGTTTTGAACATACCATCGTTCAAGGTGTATGGCACCCGCAGTTCGGCAAAATCGGTCTTCGGTTTTTCATCGGATGGCAACCGCTCCCCTGTTTTGGCAAAGTTGCGGGCCATTTGCGCGATATCAATACCGACGATGGCACCATCGACAAAGCTAAGCTCCCCTGTACCATCCAGGCTCTTTTTAATCTCCATGGCATTGTCACCCCGAAAAGACAGCGATGCCGCCGCGTTCATGGCTCCACGGATAACATCCTTTTCCATGGAATCCTTGAGCAACGGCCCCGCCTGTATATCGGCGGCCTTGAGTTCAACCCTGGTGGTTGGCGTATCTCTTTGCACATTGAAATTCCCGGATACATCAATACTGCCCTGATACAGCTCAAGCATGGCAGGATCAAGAATAAAAACTCCGTTTTTGCCAACAATCTTGACAACAGCATTCTCCACCTTTGCCCCGTGGGCAACCAGCTCTTTTACACGTATCTCGCCATCCAGCAGCAGGCGGCGCAGCGGGGTATAATCGATTTGAGCCGGCGCAGCCTTTTTGGCCTCCGCTGAAGTTTGCGGTGTTTTTGTTTTCGGCGAAGTCGCAGTGCCCGGTGAAGCCGCATCTCGCTCCGGCAGATACCGGTCAAGGTTGAAGGTATCCAGATCAAGCCTGAAGGCGACATCCGGCCTGGCCATATCCTTGATCCTGGCCGACATCTTCAGGGTTGAATCATCCAGTGTGATGCTGCTCTCCTGCAACTGTATATCGCCAGGATTACCCTCTACATTCAGCTTGGCATGGAGGTTGTCGAGCACACCCGCATCGGCTGTCTCCACCGGCATGGCAATATCAAGCTCGTCTAAAAGCCGGCGTGGTGAAAAGGGGGCCAGCGCTAGATTCATGGTGAACTGCCGCCTGGTTGCTGGATCGACGATGTCGCCCTGCAATGCCATCTCCACCATCCCGAAAGCCTTGACATCAAGATCGATGGCGACGCTTCCCTGGCCGGGCACCTTGCCCACAGGCCCGATTTTTCCGGCGACACTGATTGGTTTGCCCCCCACATCCGCAGTAAAGCTCAAAGAAATGGGACGATCCAGGGAAACATCCTCCAGCTTCAGGGAAATATTATCAATTTCCTTGTGCAGGCCCGTTCCCTTATCAGTATAGACCACACGACCAGCGACGATGGCGAACTCACCCACCTGGAGAGATTTTACGGGGAGCTGTGTTGCACCTTTGGTATCGCCGGCTTTGGCGGAAGGTGCTTTTTGCTCGTTTGCCACCGTGGCCCGTTGTGTCCCCAAAACCCAGTTAGCGGCGCCATTGGCTGATTTGACAAGATGGATCTCCGGTCCTTTGAGAACAAGTTTCTTGATCTCAACTGTTTTGGTCAGCAGCGGAAGCAGCTTGACTCTCGCCTCAAAAGACTCAATGCGGAGAAAATTTCCCCCGCCGAACGCTTCTGGATTGCCCATCTGCAAGTCGGAAAACAATACTCCCACCCATGGAAAAACCGACACCTCAAAATCGCTTCCCAGGGAAAATGATCTTCCCGTTGCCTCTGCAACTTTTTTCTCTATGGTCGGCAGATAGGTTTCAACATCAATAACTTTCGGTAGAATAATTATCGCTGCAATAAGCAGAACACCCAGCCCCGCCCCCAATGCCAGCAACCACATAATAATTTTCTTCATAGTCGTGCTCCCTTCCCCGGGTGATAATTACCTACGCTTACATTTTCTCAAAAAACCATGATCACTGAACAGTACATCAAATACAACTCACTGTCA
>JBHEOR010000064.1:3474-8953 GCA_046260685.1 Desulfopila sp. | reverse complement strand
TTTATATACATGGCATGCCGCTTTGTCGGTATCGCTGCTGGATGGATGCCACCGCCGCAATCAAACCGCCACCGACTCACTCATCCTGCCCGGTATACATCACCGGATGGTAATGAACATGCACGCGACGCAAATAATCGATCTCGGCAATCAGGCGTTTTTCCACCTCGGTGGCAATAACATCTCCATCATGAACGCTAAGATCCCCGTCAATGCCGATGGTGAGATTCATGACCAGGTAGGGGCCAAAACGATGTGCCCGAACCTCCTCCACTGCTTTGACGCCGTCCTGCGCTGCAAGGCTTTTACGCACCTTTTCCCCCAGGCTCCTGCCGGGAACGGTATCCATCAGATCCGCCGTGGAATCACGCAGAATTTCGATACCGGTGTAGAGCACAATCAGCGACACCAGGGCACCGGCAAGCGGGTCGACCCAGGGATGACCTGCTCTGCCGAAATAGATGCCTGCCGCGGCGCCGATTGAGGCAAAGATATCATTGCGGTGATCATGGGCCAAGGCCTGCACCGCACTGTTTTGCGTGACCTTGCCGATTTTTCCGGTCCATCTGGTTAATACTACTTTGACCGCCACCGTTACCAGTGCCACCCACAATGCCACCCCCGCGGCACCGCTATAACCATTGCCGCCGCTGAGAAGCTCATAAACATCATCTATGCTGTTCCAGAAAAGTGTTATGGCCGTTGAAATGACAAAGGCCCCCACCACAACTGCGGCAATGGACTCCATCTGGTCGTGACCATAGGGATGTTCATGGTCGGCCGGCTTCTGCGACATCCTCATGCAGATACTCATGACGACCCCATAGGCAACATCCGAGGTGGAATTGATGCCGTCGGCCAACAGCGCCGGACTTTGCCCGAGAATTCCCACAGTTGTCTTGGCCAATGCCAGAAGAGCATTGGCAGCCAGACCGACATTGATGGCCAGTACCCCCCGGCTTTTGCGGCACTGTACTTTTTCCTTTTCCATAAATACACGACAAATACACGATAAATACAGGTTGGGCTACACGACACCGGGCTGCCTGCCATGATCTCCAGCACTCTGTCTCCAGCACTCTGCAAGCATGGACAAATACCAGGGACAGCAGTATCACACCGCCTCCCATATGGAGTTACTTTAGCGCTACACCGTAAAAATTACTTTCAACAAAGCGCATCTTCTCTCAACCTGTCCTGCTTGACACTCTGGTGTCCGGGCAGTACGATAACACTTTATCAACTCAATTTTCACCTGCATTCTCTTCAAAGGAAAATTTTAATGAACACAATGAAAGCTCTTGTAAAGGCCGAGGCAAAACAGGGGCTCCGCCTTGAAAATGTTGCCATACCGCGTCCGGCAAAGACGGACGTTCTTATTAAAATACTCAAGACCGCCATCTGCGGTACCGACGTACACATATACAACTGGGATGACTGGGCCTCGAAAACCATACCGGTACCCATGCATATCGGTCACGAATTTGTGGGCGTCATCGCCGAAGTCGGTGAGGATGTGCACGACTATCACGAGGGTGATATCGTTTCCGGCGAAGGCCATCTGATCTGCGGCAAATGCCGCAACTGCCTTGCCGGGAGAAGACATCTGTGCAACACCACCAAAGGCGTCGGCGTCGACCGGCCCGGCGCCTTTGCCGAGTACCTCTGTATCCCCGTCACCAATACCTGGTATTGCGATCCCGCAATCCCCCTGGAAGTGCTGGCCTGCTTCGATCCTTTGGGCAATGCCGTGCACACCGCTCTCAGCTTTGACGTGCTGGGCGAGGATGTCCTTATAACCGGGGCCGGCCCCATCGGCTGTATGGCGGCAGCCGTTGTCAGACATGCCGGAGCCAGGCATGTGGTTGTTACCGACGTCAATCCATACAGACTGAGGCTGGCGGGGGAGACAGGCGCCACACTGGTCCTTGATGTTACCACGGAGAGTGTTGCAGATGCCCAAAAAAAACTGGACATGAAAGAAGGCTTTGATGTCGCTTTAGAGATGTCGGGAAACCCGGCCGCCTTCACCTCAATTCTTGACAATCTCTGTCACGGCGGCAAAGTCGCCATGCTCGGCATAATGGAGGAGAATGCCGCCATTGACTGGAACACGGTTGTCTTCAACGGCCTTACCATCAAAGGAATATACGGCAGAGAAATGTTTGAAACATGGTATAAAATGACCTCTCTTCTCCAGTCAGGCCTCGACATCACGCCCCTGATCACGCACAGGTTTCACTTCACCGAGTTTGAACAAGGCTTTGAAGTCATGCGCTCCGGCAACTCCGGCAAGGTAGTGCTTGACTGGCACGAGCAATAAACATACAAGGATACCCCATGACCTCAATGGCCTCACAAAAACTGGACACCGCCCTGGCCGCAGAATTAGAACAGCTCACCCGGGAGGGCAGAGCCAAAGCCCCCGAGAGGGTTATCTCCGGATACATTCCCGCACGGGACACCTTCGGCCCCCGCTATCTGCTCGAAGGCACTACGCAGGAGTTTCTGCGCATGAACTCGAACTCCTATCTTTCGCTTTCTCATCATCCCCGGGTGATAGCAGCCGCGGATACGGCAACACGCAATTTTGGCGTTGGCCCGGGAGCGGTGCGCTTTATCGACGGAACCTATAGCCACCATAAACAGCTGGAGGATCGGATTGCCGCATTCACCAACAAGGAATCGGCCAAAATCTTCAACTCCGCCTACACCTCCAACTGTGGCCTGGCGCTAACCATAGGGAACAAGAAGACCCATTGGATAGGTGATCAACTCAACCATAATTCCATCATCAGGGCCATGCGCATCGCCGGGGTTCCCCGGGAAAACAAGGGGATCTTCAAACACAACGACATGGAGGACCTGCGCAGATGCCTCGAGGAGGTCGCTCCCGGTATCGAACGTGTGGTCATTATCTTTGACGGCGTCTATTCAATGCGCGGCGACATTGCTCCCATTGATTCCATTGCCGCAATTGCTCAGGAATACGAGGCCTTCTTCAAGGACGGGGTCATCACCGTCGTCGACGATTCCCACGGCATTGGCGCCTATGGAGAAACCGGAAGGGGGACAAGTGAGTTCTGCAATGCCGATGTGGACATACTCGTGGGGACATTCGGCAAGGCCTTCGGCGTCAACGGCGGTTTCATCGCTGCCGGCACGACTGTCATCGAGGCGGTGCGGCAGAAAGCAGACACGTATATCTATACCAACCCTTTGTCGGTGGCCGATTGCGCTGCGGCAACAGAAGCCATTGACATCTGCGACAGCGACGAGGGAACCGCTCTGCTGGTACATCTCGACAAACGAAAACAACAGTTCAGGGAAGGCCTTGCGACCCTCGGCCTGGAAACCATTGCCGGGCCCCATCCCGTTATTCCGGTTATGGTGCGCAGTACGCCCACAACCCATGCAATGGTGCAGGGGCTCTTTGATAATGGTGTTCTGGTGGTTGGTCTGCTGTTTCCCGTTGTTCCCAAAGGGGATGAAAGCATCAGATTCCAGATAAACGCCGCCCACCAAGAAGCCGACGTCGATCTGGTGCTGTCCCTGCTGAAAAGGATGCAGCCGTAACTCGAGCCTAAACTACAGTATCCCACTACAGTATCCCGGGATGGCTGTTAATCTCTTCTTCTATCTGGTCCGGGTCAGGAGCATTATAGCGGATAAGATTCTGGAGATGGTGCAGGTCATCAGGAGCTATTGCGGTAAACTGGATGGCGACATAATCCTGGTCATGACGAACAGCTTTGCCGGTGATATTCACCTGGATGTTGCCGAGCCCGCCGGCCAGCCTGATGGTTATGTTGCAGCTTGCCCCCTTGGCGATTTGAGCATCAAGCGGAACCAGACAACCGCCGATGCTGAGATTGGCCAGTTCACGGATATCATACACCTCGGTGGTTTCGACTATCAGCCGTGCCGGAAAGGGCAGGGCTATCCTGCTGAATCGTCTCTGTGTGTCTTCCTTTTCCATAGCCATCTCGTATTGTTGTATTTCCTGATCACCAAGCAAAACCCATCTTCACAGCATGCCGTGCTCTGACATGTCTGTAAGCCGGGCAACATATTTGTAACGACACTGTAATTAAGCTTACAACCATTTTCGAAAGCGCACCGCCCCGATTTTTTTTCGGCGGATATTACCTCCTGTTACAAAAGTACCAGGCATTTATTACAAAATGGTATCATACTTGCATAATATTAACTCATCGTATTTATCCTATGCATCCCATGCATATTATATACCATACTCCCCCAGCCCCCCAAACCGGGTAAGAAAGGCACTGTGTGTCGGTCTTGCCTGGTTTTTTTGTACAACTTTTTTTGTACAACTACAGCAACAGATAAAGAGACAAACCTCCCAAAAAAAGAAAAACGTTTTGACAAGTGCCGGAGAAAGGTCTTTCAGCGGTGGCGCCACCGTGGTAAGAACCACCCCTGCTACAGCGGAAAAATCTTGCTGAAGAGCACCATGTTATTTGTTGATAAGCCCTTAGAGGCGCAGGTGATCTCTGAGCACCTGGGCCAACAGCGGGGCAACAGAATAAATTTCAAAAAGATCATCGCTATGACGACCGGGATAGGTATCCGAGCCGATAACGGTGGTAATGGAATTTTGTTCAAATTTGGCTCGCGCCTGGCCCGCCATAACCAGATGGGTTGCCAGAACCGCGACCTTGATGGCTCCGGCATCGATACAGCGCTGCGCGGTCTGCAATATCGAACCGCCGGTGCGGATCATATCGTCACAGACTATGACTGTTTTCCCTTTGACAACACTGGAGACCTGCCCGACAATGGTTTTATCCTGGTCATAGCGGTCTTTGTCAGCCGCGGTATGAGGACAGTCGAGCATACTGGCGAGGCGTGCCACTCTTTTGGAAAAGCCGTAATCGGGAGAAACCAGGACATAATCTTCAAGACCGCATGTCCTGATTTTCTCGACAACCAGATTATCGGTCCAGATATGCTTGGTACGAATTTCACCTCCATGGGCATGCAAAACGGCTTCGGAATGGAGGTCGACAAAGGCGACATAGTCGGGCCGGGCCCGGAAAATCTGACGTGTTCGTGTAATACCCTTGGGAATTTCATTGGTATCGGGTTTGGCCCTTTCCATGGTTGAGTAGCCAAGATAGGGGATAACCACGTTCACAGATGAGGCATTCCAGTAGATGCCCCCCTGGATAAGGTCAAGCAGCTCCTGATGGGAGCTGCTGTTCAAGGTCGCACCGATGATGATAAGTGGTCTGCCGTCGACCTTTTGAGGGAAGGCATGGTAGCGCTCGCCGTCACTGAAGCGCTTACGAATCATCTCGGCAAAAGGAAGACCTAAGTGCCGTGCAACGTTTTGCGCCAATTCCGTGGACGCTTTGTTGGCAACCACCATGGGCTCATCGCGTATATTCATACATTCCTCGTAACTATTCAGGTGGGAGCACCAAATTGGCATAACCACCAAGTTGTAACTGTT
>JBHEOR010000064.1:0-3375 GCA_046260685.1 Desulfopila sp. | reverse complement strand
GATTTGAGCGATTGGGTTGGCGATGCCCTTACCGGCAATATCGGGCGCCGAACCGCCAGCAGGTTCATAAAGGCCGAATTTGTCGAGGTTCAGCGAAGCAGAGGCCAGCAATCCCATGGATCCGGTGAGCATGGCCGACTCATCGGAGATGATATCGCCGAACATATTACCGCACAGCAACACATCGAACTGGTGCGGGTCCTTGATCAGCTGCATGGTGGCGTTGTCGACATAGAGATGATCCAGCTTTACATCCGGATAATCGCGGGCCACCTCCAGTACTACTTCGCGCCACAGAACCATGGTGGTCAGGACATTGGCCTTGTCAACGGAGGTGACATGCCCCCGACGCTTCCCGGCGGCATCAAAGGCCATACGGGCAATCCTCTCAACCTCTTCACGGGTATAGGCCATGGTATCAAAGGCGCGCTCCCTGGCACCGCTGCCTTCCCTGCCCTTGGGCGTTCCGAAATAAATTCCGGAGGTCAGCTCACGGACGCAGAGGATATCAAAACCATCACCGACAATATCGGGACGGAGCGGACAGGCGCCGGTGAGCGAGGTAAACACCTTTGCCGGACGGAGATTGCAGAACAGGTCAAAATGCTTGCGCAGAGGCAGCAGCGCCGCCCGTTCAGGCTGTCTCTCCGGCGGCAGATTCTCCCACTTGGGACCACCCACCGAACCAAAAAGCACGGCCTCACTGTTTTCGCAGATTTCCAGGGTGACCGTCGGTAACGCTTCTCCGTGAGTATCAATGGCTTTGCCGCCGACATCGGCAAATGTATAGTCGAGTGTAAAGTCGAACTTTTGCGCCGCGGCATCAAGCACCTTAATGGCCTCGGCCATGACTTCGGGGCCTATGCCGTCACCGGCTAGTACTGCAATCTTGTTCATATATTCACCTGTAAATCATCTAATATTTTTCTGTATGATCATTATTGCCGCATCCCGCGACAGAGGGAGACAACAGCACGCCGCGCCCCGCTGAAGGGCAGAACATACTCTTTATACTCCGCAGGACCATAGCCTTCCGCCTCGAGCAACGCTGTTGCCTGCTCCATCTCACTGCGCCATCTGGGCCCCTTCATACAGATTATTATGGTATCATCGGGAATACTTTTGCCCACCATCCCGACAAATTCAGCAATTTCAGCAACCGCGCGGCTGGTAATATGAGAACACTGCAGTTCCTCCGGCGCAAGTTCTTCGACTCGACAAGGCATGACCCTGACATCTTCAAGCCGCAGCCTGCGGATGATATGGCGCAGAAAGCTGACACGCTTGCGACGCGGTTCTATGAGGCCTAAAGCAAGCTCCGGCCAGGCGGCCTTGCACACAAGGCCGGGGAACCCGGCACCGGTACCGACGTCCACCAGCGAGCTTTGTCTTCCTTGAAGCAGGGGCAAAAGGAGCAGGGAATCAAGGAAATGATTTTCAACAATCTGCCGCCCTCCCTGCTGTTTGCCGATCAGGTTTGTTTTTCTGCTCCAGCGCACAAGCTCTTCATAATAGACAGCCAGACGGTCAATGGCCCCGTTTTTCACATCAAGTTGCAAGTGCCGGCATCCCTGTTCCAGGACAGCAGCAAATTCAAAATCGTGTTCAGTCACACCAGAGCCCCGCATCTACCTTATTTGCGTCGCACAACTTCTATGTTTTTTCAACCCTTCTGGCCACTGACGCCGCATGCGCCGTGAGCCCCTCCAGCCGGGCCAGTCGTTGAATATGGTCGCTGTCCTGCTTGAGCGCCCTGGCGGAATAGGAGATAACCGAACTTTTCTTGAGAAAGGTCTCCACACCCAGAGCCGAGGCAAAACGCGCGGTGCCCATGGTGGGCAGAACATGATTGGGGCCGGCATAATAATCTCCGGCCGCCTCGGGGGTATGGCTGCCAAGGAAGATGGCTCCGGCATGACGTATGTGCGGTATCTGGGCCCAGGGATCGGCAATCATCAGCTCCAGGTGCTCGATGGCTATATCGTTGGCAAGCATAATGGCCTCATCAAGGTCTCTTGCTACAAGAATCACACCGTGCTTGTTCAACGCCTGGCGGGCGATATCGGCCCGTGACAGCTCACCGAGCTGACGCTCCAGCGCCTCGGGTATTTGCTGTGCCACGGCAACATCCGTTGTTACCACCGCCGCCAGGGCCTGCACGTCATGTTCTGCCTGGGCAAGCATATCGGCTGCAATAAGTACGGGATCGGCCTGTTCATCGGCTACGATGAGCACCTCCGAGGGTCCGGCGATCAAGTCAATACGGACCATACCGGACACCATACGTTTCGCCTCGGTGACGTACTGGTTGCCGGGTCCGACAATGACATCAACTTTGGCAATGGACTCTGTCCCATATGCCAACGCTGCTATGGCCCAGGCCGAACCGATTTTATAAATATCGGTGATGCCGATCTCCTGGGCAGCCACCAGCAGATGTGGATCCACCCCGCCCTCGCTGTCCGGCGGCGTCACTATGACACGCCGCTTGACTCCGGCAATGAGCGCCGGGATACCATTCATCAAAACCGAGGAAACCAGCGGTGTTGAACCGCCCTGGCCGCCGGGGACATACAGCCCGGCCGAATCCACCGGACGGACAAGCCTGCCCACGATGGTGCCGTCCTCCCGAGTCTGGAGCCAGGAGTCCTCCATCTCCCGTTCATGGAAGCTTTGAATCCGCTCGATTGCCCCGGAAAGTGTTTCAAGGAAATCACCGCCCACCAGTTCATACGCGGCCCGCAGCTCGGCGGTGCTGACCTTCATGGTATCGTGCTGCATGGCCGGGGCGTCGAAACGCCGGCAATACTCGACGACGGCTTCATCACCGCGGCTCCGCACTGCCTGCAAAATATCGCTGACCCGTGTGTGACAGTCTGTACCGACATCCTGAAAACGGTTCGACAATTGCGCTATTTTCTCTTTGCCCTGCTCTGTATCTGTATAAATCGGATCTATATTCATGTCATATTCGTCAAAATCTTTTCTGGTTGCCAACATAGCTCAGCTCGAAGCGCTGCAGGACAAGGCCATCGTACGATGTCCCGGGGAGGTTGGCTGAGCTTTGCTGGTTCTCCGGTGAAATGCAGCAGTACATACTTTTCAAACCAAGGTGCAAATGTAACCACAAATCACCGGCAACGCCACAATTTGTCGCCACACCATTCATATCATCGGCGGTATCCGGTGCGGCCCGCGCAATAGTACGTCGCTCTTGCGTGCAAATGCAAGGGATTTCTTTCCGCCCAACCCCAGGCGAGGAAATGCTTCCACCATACCATCATCATTGATTGATTTCATTTTCTGGTGCATTATGGTCTAGTAGTAACTGTTTACGACCATTTATTTCTTTTCCATCGGGAGTGTATTCATGGA
>JBHEOR010000063.1:3988-15267 GCA_046260685.1 Desulfopila sp. | reverse complement strand
GGGCAAGGGCGAGCTTGTGTTTCATCTGCAGAATTATCAGGCGGGGACGGATACCCTGACGAAATGTGATTTTGGAGGTTTTGGTATTTCTCCCGCCACCTACGCAGATCTTTTAGAAGCTGCAACCGGTCTGCACCTTGACCCGCAAGAGTTTGACATCATAGGCGAGAGAATCTGGAATGTGACGCGGCTTTTTAACCTGCGGGAAGGAATTGATCCCATCCAGGATACACTGCCGAAGCGATTTGTCAACGAAGCTCTCAAGGATGGTCCGGCCAGGGGGCACAGGATATCAAAGGAGGATATGCACTCTATGCTCCAGGAGTATTACCGGGCCAGGGGCTGGACCGAAGGGGGAATTCCAACCAGGGCCACGCTGGTGAGGCTCGGCTTGCAGGAGGTAACCACGAGTCTTGCCGGAGGCCTTGAATAAATTCTACATCTTTGTAGTAATCTACAAAATATCTTACACAAATGTATACATTTGCATGGACAGAACCGGCTGCATCGGCTGAGACTATGTGTTTTTTTTCTGTTGAGTACCGCAGTCGCCAAGGAAAACCGGCATGTAATGAGATACCGGAAAAGATGTGCGTGTCCCAGTCGGTTGAGTTTACAGTTTCCGGGCGAAAATATAGAGGTTTTCCGGCTGGGGTTGCCACCTGCCGTTGTCGAATTCCTGCCTGACCTGGCGGGCCCTGCTGCGAATCTCAGGCTCCGAGGAGAGTTGCTGGTGATTTGCTATTAAGACTGTCGGTGGTTGCGCCTGCTTCACTATTGTGCAGCCCAGCTCTTCAAAGATCGCTTTGACCTGGGGCTGAGTGATATCATAGACATCATGGCGCATCTCAGGTGATGCACCGAACTCTTCAATCCACGCTGCGGCAAGGTGGTCGCTGAGAAAGGGAATCCAGGGGATCTTGCAATGGCCTTCCCAGCCGTTGCGGGCATCCTGTGCCCGTATGGCGATTATTCCTCCGGGCCGGGTGACCCGCACCATTTCTCGAATACAGGGCGCCGGGTTTTCTATATGCTCGAAAACATACCAGGAGCTCAGCGCCGTAAACGAGTTTGCGGCAAAGGGAAGCTCGTCGCCGCCGGCCACCATGCAGCGCTGCTGCCAGAGTGCCGGGCAGTTTGAAAATTCAACGAGCAGGCGGAAACGCTCTATCTTGCCCGGCAGTATATCCACCCCCCATATATCCATGTCGCGCCGCAACCCTTCCAGGACAAAGTGGCCGACGCCGCACCCGAAATCGAGCAGGGGGCCGTGTAAGGTCTCTTCCGATATCTTCGTCAGCGTTTCGCTGAACTGGTTCCACCGGGTTTCCCCTTTCCTGATTTTTCCGGCGTTAAGAAGGGCCTGCCGACTATATTTTTGTGTGTACTTTTGTGTGTACTTTTGTGTGTTAGTTCTGATATTGACACCAAAGTTCTGGTAGTGTATATGGCCCGCCATGCTCTGCTATTTGTACAACGGATGCATCTGCATGGGCGGAGCGGACGGGCAGGGTCAGGAGTGCAATTTTATTTCTAGAGAAGACATTTTGTTCGTCATGATGGTTGTCAAGGTGTTCTTTTTTTATGGGCGGTGAGTTATGGCACTATCAATAAAGATACGAAGAAAGTTATCCATCAACAAAAAAGAATGGTTGGTGCGCGTCGGTACCCAGCAGTCCATGATTGCCATCGGCGCAATCCTCTCGGCGCTTGGCTTTGTGGTCTTTCAGGTGCCCTATAATCTGGCGGCCGGCGGAGTTTCCGGAATCGCGATTATTGTAAAGCATTATACCGGATTCTCGGTTGGCTATTTTATTTTGTTGTCAAATATTCCCTTGTTTGTATTGGGCTATTTTCATCTGGGAAAGTGGCGTTTTATCTGGTCCAGCACCCTGGCCATGCTGATCTTCTCCCTGGGAACGGAATATTTTGCCAACACATTGCCGGCCTATAACAGCCAGTTTCCCCTGACCGACAATTCCCTGTTGGCCTCCATTTATGCAGGGGTACTTTATGGTCTCGGCTCCGGTCTTATTTACCGATTTGGCGGGACCATCGGCGGGACATCGGTGCCGGCGCGGATTATTCATGACAAAACGGGATTCCCCTTGAGCCAGTCCTATCTTATGACCGATATGGGCATCATAATCATTGCCGGTCTTGTTTTCAGCATGGAGACAGCCATGCTTGCTTTAATAACCCTGGTGCTCACCGGTATTTTTTCCGATTATGTGCTGGAGGGTACGGCGCAGACCCGAACGGTGACCATTGTCAGTAAGAGCGCTGATCGCATTCGTGATGCCGTAGTACATGAACTGCGCCGCGGAGTGTCGTACTGGGAAGTGACCGGCGGCTATTCAGGAGAGCGGAGCACAATGCTGTATTTCACGGTTTTGCGTTCTCGGATTTATGATGTTAAATTTATCGTCTCCCGTATTGATCCCGATGCCTTTATGGTGGTTGGAGTTTCCCAGCAGACCTGGGGCGGCTTTAATGCGCGGAAACTGTAGGTATTGTTAGTGCAGAAACGCTACGACAGGACTTTTTCCTCCAAAATTTAAATGAATTAAGGTATACTTATTTATCGGGTGTCCATCCGGAAAGGGATACTCTTACCAATGGGAGGCGCGCAGGAAGAAGAAAACAACATAAGTTGTTATGAGGAAATCTCCACGATACAACCAGCTGTGCTGTGCTCAGCGCGGCTGACAAAAATCAAGATTGGAGGATCGTCATGGCTACGATGATTGAAGATGCAGCGAAGCGGTATGTTTCAAATCTTTTAACAACGGCGGGGATCGAGGTGAACGGCTCAAAGCCATGGGATATCCATGTGAAAACGCCTAAATTTTTCCCTCGCATTGTTACCGGCGGTTCTTTGGCTTTGGGAGAATCCTACATGGACGGCTGGTGGGATTGTGAAGCCCTTGATGTGTTCTTTTTCAAGCTGCTTCGCCGCAAACTTGACAGGAAGGTCCGTCTGCGTGGACGGGTCATTGCCAATACGCTCAAAGCCATCATTCTTAACTGCCAGAGCAGGCGAAAGGCCCATGAGGTGGGGGAGCAGCATTATGATGCCGGCAATGACCTGTTCGAGGTCATGCTTGACTCCAAAATGGTGTACAGCTGCGGCTATTGGAAGGATGCCAATGAATTGAACGAGGCCCAGCGTGCCAAACTTGACATGATTTGCCGCAAACTGCGCCTTGAGCCCGGTATGAAGCTGCTCGATATCGGCTGCGGCTGGGGTAGCCTGGTTGAGTATGCCGCCCGTCGCTACGGGGTTGAAGCCGTCGGCCTGACCATCTCCCGGAACCAGGCGGAGCTGGCCAAGCAGCGCTGCAAAGGACTGCCCGTGGAAATACGGCTGGAGGACTATCGTAAAGTGAGCGGCAGCTATGATGCGGTGGTTTCGGTCGGCATGTTTGAACATGTCGGGTATAAGAACTACGAGGAGTTTATGGAGGTTGTGCGGGGTTGCCTCGATAAGGACGGGCTCTTCCTGCTCCATACCATTGCTTCCAATGCAACTGTGCGCAATTGCGATCCCTGGTTTGATAAATATATCTTTCCCAACGGCATGCTACCTTCCATCAAGCTGATCGGCTCTGCCGTTGAGGAGCGCTTTGTCATGGAGGACTGGCAAAACCTGGGCGCCTACTATGACCATACGCTGATGTCGTGGTATCAAAATTTTGAAAATAACTGGCATACGCTCAAGGAGCGTTACAGCGACAAATTTTACCGCATGTGGCGCTATTACCTGCTCTCCGTGGCCGGAGCCTTCAGGGCGAGGAACATGCAGGTATGGCAGGTGATGCTTTCTCCGGAGGGTATTCCCGGGGGGTATCAGGCGTTGCGGTGCCAAAAGTGCCTTGAAGAGTAAAGGGTGCCAAGAGTTACGGGTGCCTTAATAGTATCTTGTATCGGGTATCTTGTATCGGGTATCGTTCAAAACTCTGCTGGAGGTGTCTGTGACGTTGAGGTGTGAATCAGGGCTGCATCGCGTATGATCTTTAATTCTCTGACATTCATCGTTTTTTTTGCTGCAGTCCATTGTATTTACGCCTTGCCGCTGTCCTGGGAGAAGCGTAAGGTTCATCTGTGGTTGTCCAGCTATGTCTTTTATGCGGCCTGGAACCCGCCTTTTGTCCTGCTGCTGTGGATTTCGACCGGCATTGACTGGTTTGTCGGCCGTAAAATTGCCGCAACCGATCATCGCGCCAAAAAACGCGTGTTTCTTGTGCTCAGTCTGGCCACCAACCTGGGGCTGCTTGGCTATTTCAAATATGGCGGTTTTCTCCTTGAAACATTCACCGCCATCCTGCAGAATTTGGGTGGCGAATACCAACCGGCGGCCCCGAATATCATCCTGCCCGTGGGGATCTCGTTTTACACCTTCCAGTCGCTTTCCTATTCGCTTGATATTTATCGAGGTAAGCTTCAGCCATGGTCAAAATTCCATGATTTTGCCTTTTTTGTCACCTTTTTTCCTCAGCTTGTCGCCGGGCCCATTGTACGGGCCGTCGACTTTCTGCCCCAGTGCCTGACACCGCGGCGCGCCACACCACGGCAAATGGGCTGGGGCATGACGCTTTTGATCCTGGGGCTGTTTGAAAAGGTCATTTTGGCCGACACCATAATGGCGCCGGTTGCCGATCTGGTCTACGGTAACAGTGGCGCCGCCGGTACCATCGATGCCTGGAGCGGTGTGCTGGCCTTTTCCGCCCAGGTATTTTTTGATTTTTCCGGCTATTCACTGTGTGCCATCGGTGTTGCCATGACCTTTGGCTTTGTCCTGCCGGATAACTTCAGATTCCCCTATGGTGCCATCGGTTTTACCGATTTCTGGCAGCGGTGGCATATATCGCTTTCCACCTGGCTGCGAGACTATCTTTATATCTCCCTGGGGGGGAATCGAAAAGGGGAGGTACGCACCTATGTCAATCTCATGCTCACCATGCTGCTCGGCGGCCTCTGGCATGGCGCTTCCTGGACATATGTGGTGTGGGGAGGACTGCACGGGCTGTATCTCATGGTGGAGCGCTATCTGAGCACAGTTGTCGGCCATGCCGCCATATTGAAAAACAGCGTGGTGCGCCTGCTGCTGGGGCTTGCCACCTTTTTCCTGGTGACCATCACCTACGTTTTTTTTCGAGCGCGGCAGTTTGGCGATGCCTTTGAACTGCTTGGCGCCATGTTTTCCCGGCGTCAAGCAGTGCTGGTCGAGGGTGGTGATGCACTGCAGGTCTTTGTTGTTGCGGCGGCACTGCTGGCCGGACATGGCCTTCTGCGCAATACAAGCCTGGAATACGTGGCAAGCAGGACACCGGTTGTTGTACGCGTGGCGGTTGTTGTTGCCGCCGTGCTTGCCTTAAGCCTGCATACGGGAGGGGAACGTGCTTTCATCTACTTCCAATTCTAACGGCAGGGCCGCCAAGTATCTGGGCGACCGGCACTGGTCTCGCTGCATGCTGCTGACCGCCTGTATGTATCTCATTCTCCTGGGCGGGTGGGAGGTAATATGGCGCTACCAGGGGTTCAGCCCCAGTATTACCGATGACTGGCCCATCTGGAGTCATATCCGCCGGCAGGCCAATGGGGATGCCGATGATGTGGCGCTGGTCGGAGCATCGCGGATCCTGCTGGGACTTGACCCGCGAATTCTCCAAAAAAAGGTTGGCGGTTCAGTCCATATGTTGGCCATTGACGGCAGTAATCCATTGCCGGTGCTCGCTGATCTGGGCAATGATCCGGATTTTAAGGGCACCGTCATCTGCTCAATTGCCCCCCTCTGGCTTGCCGCCGAGGTTGACTCATCGGGCGACAGAACAGCTAAATGGCTGCGCAAATACGCTACGCAGCCACTTTCCTCCCGCCTGGAGACCAGCTTTGCCTTGCAAATCCAGGCCCACCTGGTGTTTCGCTACGGCGGTCTGGCACCGCAAAAGCTATGGCATAAGTGGCGTCAGGGCAGGCCGGTCGAACCGCCCTATGCTCCCATGCGGGCGGATCGATACCGCCGGGCCGATTATTCCCTGGCTGATCTGCAATCCTTACGTGCCTCAAGGGTGGAGCGTACCCGTGAGCTGCATGACGAAGCTGTAATGCTGCAGCCACAGGATTTTCTCCAGCGTGTAGAGGATATCGAACACTCCGTCGACCAGATTCAGCAACGCGGCGGTGCGGTTGTCTTTGTACGGTTTCCCTCTTGTGGCGCAGTTTTGCGGATTGAAGAAGAGACAGTGCCGCGCCAACGTTACTGGGATGTGTTTGCCGCTGAAATATCGGCATCGACGCTGCACTTTGCCGATTATGACGAACTTGACACTTTTGACTGCATGGACGGATCGCATCTCAATTATGATGATGCAGCCCGCTTCACCCGTAATCTTGCAGATCTTTTCGGCGAAAAGGAAATCATTAAAGATTGAAAGAGTACCCGATGTTTACTCCATGTGCTTTAATACATATGCTATTGCGGTGTGGTGTTGAAAGAAGCGGTATTGGTATACCGGATATTAAAAAGTTGGAGTTAAAAGATAGTTATTGGGGTAGGCATGCAAAAAAACATTCGATGGCATGAAAGCCTGGCTGTCGGCAATGAGCTTATAGATGCGCAGCATAAAATACTGTTTGACCTGGCCAATGATCTGAACAATGCCGTATATGCGGGATCAACCAAGAGGGTTGTTGACACATTGTTCAGTGTTATCATGGATTACGCCTTTAAACATTTTGCCGATGAAGAGCGTTTGCTGAAGGACAATGCCAATCTCCAGGCTCACTGTTATGAGCATTATCAGCTTCTCAGGCGGCTTCATGAATATTCGGTCAAGTATCGCAACGGACGCAGCGTTGTGCAGGAACCGGCTGAATTCATGAAAGAATGGCTGACCAGTCATATCCAAAGCTACGATATGTTATCCCTGGCTACCGTTGATAAAGATGTATTGGTGGTTGAGGCGATAGACAGCATCGATGACTTCGATCACCAGGACACGGAGAGGCGCCTTTACAAGCGGGTGCGCTATGAGGACCTGGTTGATGAAGCTGTCGTCGGTCACTGCTACAACACATCCACGATGAAGTCGGGGAAAGTCAATGTTGTTGATTTCTCCGGCGGTGGTTTGCGCATTTTCGCCCGGCAGAAGATTGATATTGGCGATCTCCTCATCATCAGTTGCCGGGTAGGCAAAACTTTTAAAATGAAGGAGAAGGTCCGGGTAAAAAGCTGCAGAGAAAAAAATTACGGTGTTGAATTTGTCGCACCGGATGCGGAAACGGTACGCTTTTTGACCCAGATCTGTGGAGCTGTGCGATTGACACGAGAGCACTGAGCCTATCGCTATCGGCCTATCGCTATCAGTTTGGTTTGCTTAAAAAATGTCACTCTGCTGAACTCTGGAGTTGTATGTCACAATGTGATATATTTTAGGTGACATCAGGGTGAACAGGTGGTACTGTTCATGCAAAAAATATACAATGTCTTTCAACAGCGAAACGGTAAGGAGTGACAACGGGGAATTGCGCAATGGAAAAAGAAGAGCAGCAGAAACTGGAAAACATCTATGAAGCATCCGTTGCGGGCGATGACAACATCATCACCGTCCTCCAGCAGATCCAAAAGGAGTTCGGCTATGTTCCGGAGGAGGCGGTTGACTGGTTTTCCCGCCGTATGAATATTGCCGCCTCCAAATTCTATGGTGTTATCACCTTCTATTCCCAGTTCCATCTCAATCCGCGAGGTAAAAATATTATCACGGTGTGTTCCGGAACCGTCTGTCATGTCAAGGGAGCGCAGCGCATAACCGAAAAACTCGCCGGCGATCTGAAGTTGAAGGGGGATTTCGCAACCACCAAAGATATGCTCTTTACCCTGGAAAATGTCAACTGTGTCGGGGCGTGCAGTATCGCTCCGGTGGTTATCGTCAACGATAAAGTGTACGGCAAGCAATCGCCTGGTTCCATGGCGAAAAATATCAAATCCTATAAGGAATGACCCCGTGGGCAGCGAAATTACCATAAATGTGTGCATGGGCACCGGGGGAATTGCCGCCGGTGCTGTTGAGGTGATGGAGGCCTTTCGCCGGGAGCTGAAAGACGCCGGTATCAAGGATGCGGTGGTGGAAAAGCACTGCAGGCTGCACAAGGTGGGGTGCCGCGGCTTCTGCGCCCGCGATGTTCTTGTCGATATCAGTGTCGGTGAGGACACCGCCACCTATCAGTATATCGAATCCGGCATGGTCGGGCAGCTGGTCAAAGAGCATATTGTCGCCGGCCGGCCGGTGCAGGAGTGGCTTGTTGGTGAGGAGTATTCCCGGTTTCATGACAAGCAAAAAAAGATTGTTCTCGCCGATCTGGGCAAAATTGATCCGGAATCCATCGACGATTATCTGGCGGTCGATGGTTACAGCGCAATCAACAGGGTGCTTGATTCCATGTCCCCCGCCGAGGTTATCACAACCGTCAAGGATGCCGGCTTGCGCGGCAGGGGTGGCGGGGGTTTTCTCGCCGGAGTCAAGTGGGGCTTCTGCGCCGCCAATGAGAGTGCGGAGAAATATATCGTCTGCAATGCCGACGAGGGGGATCCTGGTGCCTTTATGGACCGCTCCATTATCGAGGGCAATCCCCATGCCGTTCTAGAGGGTATGCTCATCGGTGCGTATGCCATCGGGGCCGCCACCGGCTATATTTATATCCGCGCCGAATATCCGCTGGCCGTCGAGCGGCTCAAAGCAGCAATCAGTCAGGCCCGTGAACGAGGCTATCTCGGCAAAAACATTCGCGGCTCCGCTTTTGATTTCGAGATCACGATAAAGCTCGGCGCCGGAGCATTTGTCTGCGGTGAAGAGACCGCCCTCATCGCCTCCATCGAGGGCGAGCGCGGTATGCCGCAGGCCAAACCGCCGTTTCCCGCCAATAGCGGCCTCTGGGGCAAGCCGACGATCATAAATAATGTCGAAACCCTGGCAAACCTCGCCCCGATTATCAATAACGGCCCGGCCTGGTTTGCCTCCATCGGTACCGATACCAGCAAGGGCACCAAGGTTATCGCCCTCACCGGCAAGATACGCAATACCGGGTTGATCGAAATTCCCATGGGGATGACGCTCAAGGAAATCATTTACGATATTGGCGGTGGAATAGAAGGCGACAGATTGTTCAAGGCGGTCCAGACCGGCGGTCCCTCGGGGGGCTGTATTCCCCAGCAGTATATTGATCTCGAGGTGGACTACGAAGGACTGCAGTCGGTGGGATCCATGATGGGATCGGGCGGCATGGTGGTGCTCGATGAGACGGACTGTATGGTCAATATCGCCAAGTTTTTTCTTCAATTCACCAAGGAAGAGAGTTGCGGAAAATGTGTGCCGTGCCGGATCGGCACCAAGAGGCTGCTCGAAATATTGACCCGGATTACCGAAGGCGAGGGCAAAATGGAGGACCTCGATCTGCTCCAGATGCTTGCAGAAGATGTGCGCGACTCAAGCCTCTGCGGCCTCGGTATGTCGGCGCCAAATCCGATCATAAGTACGCTCAAATACTTCCGTCATGAATACGAAGCCCATATCAAGCAGAAAAAATGTCCTGCCCGGGTATGCAATGCCCTGCTGACTTTTTTTATCCGGGAAAATCTCTGCGTGGGCTGCGGCATGTGCAAGAAGGCCTGTCCGGCGAATGCTGTGAGCGGAGAGATGAAAAAAACGCATAGCATCGATCATTCTCTATGTATTAAGTGCGGAGCCTGTTATGACGCCTGTAAGTTTAACGCGGTGCTAAAGGAGTAGAGGGACGTTATCATGATTCAGTTCACCATAAATACGAAAGATGTGGAAGTCCCCGATGGAACCACGATTCTTGAGGCTGCCCGGCAACTCAAAATTAATATCCCCACCATCTGCTACGATGAGCGCATGAAGCCGCACGGCGGCTGCCGTCTCTGCCTTGTCGAAATTGAGGGGATGCCCAAACCGGTGCCGGCCTGCACGACGCCGGCCGTTAAGGGCATGGTGGTGGCCACGGAAAGCGACAGGCTCTATCGGCTGCGCAAAAATGTGGTTGAACTGCTTATCTCCGATCATCCCAACGACTGCATGGTCTGTATCCGTGCCGGTAACTGCACCTTGCAGGAGTTGGCCTATAGATTCAATGTCCGAGGAAACAGGTACAAAGGCGATATGCGTGATCATGACCGTGTCGACGACAACCCCTTTGTGCTGCGCGAGCAGAATAAATGCATTCTCTGCGGGCTCTGTGTCAGGGTCTGTGACGAGGTGCAGGGAGTGGGGGCCATCGGCTTTGCCGGCCGGGGATTTGATGCCAAGATCTGTTCCCCCTTCGAGCGAGATCTCGACTGTGAATTCTGCGGCCAGTGCATTTCAGTGTGTCCCACGGGAGCGTTGTCCGCCAAGATGTGGGCGGGGCGGCCGCGCCATGAAGGCGTAAAGCAGACCGAGACCACCTGCGGCTATTGCGGCTGCGGCTGCAATATCACGGTGCACAGCCACGGCAACGAGGTGACCAGGGTTTCTTCCAGAGCTGATAATCACAATCGCGGCTGGCTCTGCGTCAAGGGCCGGTTCGGGTATGAATTCATCAACAGTTCCGATCGTCTGACCACCCCCTTGATACGGCCCTATAAGGGTGCTGAGCTGCAGCCCGCCACCTGGGAGCAAGCCTTGGACCTCATTGCCGAAAAATTCACCAGCATTAAGAAACAGTACGGCGCTGATGCCCTTGCCGGACTGGCATCGGCAAGGTGTACCAATGAAGAAAATTATATGTTTCAGAAGCTGTTTCGCGGAGTTATCGGCACCAACAATCTTGATCACTGTGCCCGCTACTGACACAGTGCGACTGTGGCCGGGCTGGCCGCAAAATTTGGTTCCGGAGCCATGACCAACTCCGTTGCCGAGATCGCCGATGCCGATGCCATGTTGGTCATCGGCTCTAACACTACGGAGAATCATCCTATTATCGCCCTGCGTATGAAGGAGGCGGTGCGTAAGGGCGCCCAGCTGATCGTTGCCGATCCGCGCCGTATCCCGCTGGTCGATTTTGCCACGCTCTGGCTGCGCCATAAGCCGGGCACCGACTCCGTTCTGCTCAACGGTATTATGCATGCCATTCTCAAGGAAGGCTTGGAGGACAAGGATTTTATCGCCGGGCGGACGGAAGGGTTCGAGGAGTTTGGTGTTGCCTTGGATGAATTTACCCCTGAGTTTACCGCCAATATCACCGGTGTTGCGGTGGAGGATATTATTCGGGCGGCCTATATC
>JBHEOR010000063.1:0-3978 GCA_046260685.1 Desulfopila sp. | reverse complement strand
TATCTACGCCACAGCGGAAAATGCCGGTATCTATTATGCCATGGGCATCACACAACATGTCTTTGGCACCAATAACGTTCATGCCGTGGCCAATCTGGCTATGCTGACCGGTAATCTGGGCAAACCCTCCGCCGGTGTCAACCCGCTGCGGGGGCAGAATAATGTCCAGGGCTGCTGTGACATGGGGTGTTTACCCGATGTCTATCCCGGCTACCAGAAGGTTGTTGACCCGGCTGTACGATATACATTCGAGCAGGCCTGGGGGGTAAAGTCGCTTTCAGCCCAGCCCGGCACGCCCGCCTCAGAGATGCCTGGTGCCATACTTGCTGGAAATCTCAAGGGGATGTATATTTTTGGTGAAAATCCAGCAGTTTCGGACCCCAACTCCAATCATGCCGTCAAGGGCTTTAGGAGCCTCGAGTTCCTCGTGGTTCAGGATATTTTCATGAGCGAGACGGCGGAGCTTGCCGATGTGGTCCTGCCAAGTGCTTCTTTTGCGGAAAAGAGCGGGACGTTCACCTGTTCCGAGCGCAGGGTGCAGAGAGTACGTCCGGCAGTGGATGCGCCTGGTCTGGCGCGGGATGATCTCTCTATCTTTCAGGATCTCTATGAGCGCCTCAGCGGGGGTGTAATTGCCGAGAGGGCGCCGGAGGCGGTTTTCCGGGAACTGGCCTCCCTGTGGCCTGCCATGAGCGGTATGAGCTATGAACGGTTAGGGCGGGAAGGACTGCAGTGGCCCTGTCCTACGGCCGATCATCCGGGAACGCCCTATCTTTTTAAAGATTCGTTTCCCAGAAACGAAGAGGGCAGGGCACTGTTTACCAAAGTCCCCTATGTTCTCTCCAATGAACTGCCCGATGCCCAATACCCCTTTATTCTGACAACCGGCAGGCAGCTCTTTCATTACCATACGGGCACCATGACCAGACGTTCCAAGGGGATCGATGCCGTTGCCCCGGAGGCCTTTGTCGAACTTAACCCTGAAGATGCCGTACGCCTTGGAGTTGTTGACCGTCAACGTTTGCGGGTATCATCACGCCGGGGAGTAATTGAGCTCAAGGCCAGGGTGTCGGAGATTGTTCCACCGAAAGTAGTGTTTATCCCCTTTCATTATACCGAGGCGGCGGCCAACAAGCTGACCACCGATGCCCGGGATCCGGTGAGCAAGATTATGGAGGCCAAAGTGTGTGCCGTCGCCATTGAGGGTCTTCAAGATTGACATGGCTGCATCGCATCAGTGTCAAGGCGTCGGGGTGAGTGATGGTGGACTATTGCTGCACCGTTTTTTAAGGGTGAGAAAAAAGTTTTAGAAAAAATTCTTGTGTTCTTGGCGAAGATGACGTATTGTTCCTATCACATTGGTTGAAGCGTTCCATTCATGATATCCTCTGCTATACCCTTTCACGCATCATGACAGATCAGCGAAAACACTCCCTTTGTGCAATTCAGATATACTTTGAAATGTGCAGCCCGATCGCGAGGTATAGAGCGACGCAGGCAGTCAAGGCGGGAACAGCCAAAGCTTAATAGATTGCCGATTATCCCATGAGGGGTGCGGCAATTGGAATGGTTCTCTTATGGAACCGACATACAATCGTGCATAAAGCATGCACAACGAACAAGGAGTAGTACAATGACAGAAGGTACAGTAAAATGGTTTAACGACGCGAAAGGTTTTGGTTTTATCGAGCAGGACGGTGGCAGTGATGTTTTTGTACATCACACCGCTATCCAGGGTGATGGATTCAAAACTCTTGATGAAGGTGAGCGAGTGACCTTCGAAGTGGTTGAAGGAGCTAAAGGACCAGCCGCAGAGAACGTCGTTAGAGGCTAATTTTGCGCTAGAGTAGTTTAAGTTGAGTAGTATTCAGGCTCTTTGTCGCAAGACAAGGGGCCTTTTTTGTTTTGATTACCAACGAAACGCAGCTGATCGACCCAGGAGTCGGCCGTGTTGTGTCGCTGTAGAGTTACCTTGAATTCAGGCAGCCTCTTTTTCCGCCTGGTGATCCCGATCCAGGTGGAAATTTATCCATGAAGAGGTGCCCTTCAGCTCCCACAGGCGGGGAGGGACAAACTCTCCGGTGAGTTTGTCGGTCTCACTGTAGCGTTGCATACGG
This sequence comes from Desulfopila sp., assembly GCA_046260685.1. Lineage (GTDB taxonomy): Bacteria > Desulfobacterota > Desulfobulbia > Desulfobulbales > Desulfocapsaceae > Desulfopila_A. The sequence continues at coordinate 1,861 of JBHEOR010000063.1, read as the reverse complement.
TAGTAGGCTCGCACCCAGACGCATAACTTATTGTCATTGACTTCGCAGTACCCCATATTGCTGCCGCCGCAGGGGCCGTTTCTGGTGTGCTTGGGACATCCCGATTCCGGGCAGAGGAAACCGACGTGCTGGATGCCGCAGTCACCGCAGCTTTCACAGGATAGCATCAGCTTTTTGAAGGGATCTTCGAAAAACATTTTCAGGGCCCAGGAGGTCTTGGTATTGCTCAACGAGTTCGAGATCTTTTTGTAGACGGGTGCCAGTACCGCGTTTTTATCAAAAAACCAGTCATGGGCCGTGCGCAGAAAAAGATAGTGGCAGCTGTCGCCGACGTTGAGCTTGATCTTTTCTTTGTATTGCTCGACTCGTTCAGGATCTTTCCGGCTGGTATACATGTAATAGCGGTTCGGCTCTCTCTCCTGGAACTGCTCTCTGTAGTCTTCCCAGTTATGCTCTATCTCATCCATGCGGTCAAGAACCTTGCCGACGGTGTCAAAGCTGTCGTGAATGCCGCCGATGTGGATGCCGGTATAGCCGATGCCCTTGAGAACAACGCCAAGCCGTGCCGTTCGTTCAATGGCATGTCTTTTGCCGTCCCCGGGTGTTTCGTATTCCTTGAGAACTCTGTTGAGAAGATTGTCAGAGACGTGTACTCCCGGAACCTTGCCGGCGTTCATGGGGCGGGCCGGTCCCTTGCCAAGCAGGTAGAGTGAGGCCAGGGTGGGTATGTTGATGGCATGCTCTTTGCTGTAGAGCAACAGCTCTTCATATTTGTCGATGTCGTAGCCCAGCTGGGTAATGGTAAAAGAGGCGCCGGCTTCGATTTTTCTTTCTAGTTTGCGGTATTGCACCATGGCTTCCCCCTCGGTGTATTTGAAGGGTGAGACGGCACAGCCGGTGCGGAATATCTCCGAGTGGCCCATTTTTATAAGACGATTGTTGAGATCGTTGATCATGGAGAGGAGAATGACGGAGTCGAAGTCGAAGACCGGTGTACCGCGTCCTCTGTAGCCGGTGCCGGAGTAGTCCCCCGTGAGGGCGAGAATATTTTTCATTCCCATATGGGCCAGTTGCAGGGCTCTGCTTTCCATGCCCACCCGGTTGGTATCCCGGCACGTGAAGTGGACGATGACATCCAAACCGTGATTGAACATCTCGTGCCCAAGGGCGTCGGGGCTGAGTGCGGGGTTGCCCCCGGGGTTGTCGGTGATGGAGACTGCACTTATACGACCGTCTTCATGGGATTCCCTGGCTATGGCTTTAATATTATCGAGTTTTGGTCCGTTTACTTGCCGACCGGGAACGAGTTCCAGAGTCACGACAAATTTTTCAGGAGTTGAAATATCATCATTGAAGTTGCGATTCACTGAGGCCACCTTGGATCTGATAATTGATTTTTTTTCAGGGCTAATAACAAATAGAACAAACAACAAATAGAACAAACAGCTATTTAATATTTATGCTAAATTGCAAATCACACCTGACTGTTAAAAGATTCTACGCGTAAAGAAATAATAACTGCTATGTAGTATAATCATTTATGCCGGGTGTTGTTAGTAATTCTTCCCATATGTTCTACTGTGTTGTTATTACAAGATTCGCTGATATATCTACAGTGAATCGCTTGAAAATAAACACAATTAATATTGAATAAAAAGTTAATTTCTTTTGAAGAAAGGCTGGAAAGACGAAAAAAACATTTGTTTGCAGGGTGTTACGATGTGGCACTGAGAGAAGATTGTAAAAAAAACAGCGGGAATTTTTTTCAAACCTGATTACCAACTCAGCTCGAAGCACTAAGGGGCAAGGACAGCCGTGTTGTTTTCATGGGTATCTGCAGCCCGGACGGCTGCAGCTAAGC
>JBHEOR010000062.1:0-15692 GCA_046260685.1 Desulfopila sp. | reverse complement strand
AGTCCCAAATGAGCCAATATAGAGCACTCCTGAACAGTTACAACTCGGTGGTTATGCCAATTTGGTGCTCCCACCTGTAGAGTTACATTTCTGTTTGCGTTTTTGTCCATTCTGCGTTTTTATTTGATCAGGCGCTCCTTACTGCGCTCCTTACTGTTTTGCTCGGCGTATAAGAGGCAAGCATGGACACATCACTCAAAGAACTCCTCGACCAACAGGCGCAAAAGCGGTCACGTCCGGACGGCACCAGTTACTTCAGCCTTTTCCATGACGGAGAAAAAGCACTGGCTGAACAGACCGGACAATCGTTAAAAAATATTCAGATCGCCGCCCTGGAAAATGATATCATACCGGAACGCTATTGCCGCAACCAGGACACTCTGGACAGCCGGCAACAGATCAAATTACTGAACTCCCATGTTGTCGTAATCGGCCAGGGCGGGCTTGGCGGTGCGGTAACGGAAATTCTGGCACGCATAGGTGTCGGCGCACTGACGCTGGTCGACGGAGATGTCTTTGAAGAAAGCAATCTGAACAGGCAGTTGCTCTCCACCATGCAGCAACTGGGAAAAAACAAGGCAGAGGCCGGAAGAGACAGGGTCAAAGAGATTAACCCGGCGGTGGACGTGACATGTGTCACGGCCTTTCTTGACAATGGCAACAGTAGCGAAATTATTTGCGGCAGTGATCTCGCCGTGGATTGTCTTGATTCGGTGCATGCGAGATTTGTTCTGGAAAAGGCATGCCGCGACTGTCAAATTCCCATGATATCGGCAGCCATAGGCGGGACCGCAGGACAGCTGATGGTCATTTTTCCGGGAGATGTCGGACTCCGGCAGATGTACGGCGACCCGGATACCGCCAAAGAGAAGGGAGCGGAAACCCGACTTGGCACGCCTCCCTACACGGCTGTCTTCATGGCGGCAATGGAATGCGCAGAGGCTGTCAGTATTCTCTGCCGGACACCATCCTCCCGGCGCAACAGCATCCTACTTGCCGATATTGAAGACAGAAGTCTTCAAAGCGTTTCGTTTTCCTGAATACCAATCAACATATTCAGCGGGAAAAGCTGTCTCCTTACCTCCTGTCCCCTTACCTCTACTCACGTTACATTCGAACTTTTCATTTTGAGCCCTTTGAAACCTTCTTTTTCGGCGGCAGCCCGTCTGTAATGGAGCCGTCAACCATCTCGCAGGCAAAGGCAAAGGTCTCGGAAAGCGTTGGGTGGGCATGAACCGTCTTGCTGATATCCACGGCATCGGCCCCCATTTCCAGGGCAAGAACCGCCTCATGTATCAATTCGCCGGCATTCTGTCCACTTATGGCAGCACCGATGATTCGGCCGGTCTCCTTGGAAAACAGTACCTTGCTGGCACCGTTCTCGACTCCTGCACTCAACGCCCGGCCGCTGGCTCCCCAGGAAAATTTGCCCTTTTCATAGTCGATATTCTGTTCCTTGGCCTGCTTTTCCGTCAGCCCCATCCAGGCAACCTCCGGCGAGGTGTAGGCAACGGAAGGAATGGTCAATGCGGCAAAGGAACTGCTGTGCCCGGCAATCACCTCGGCGGCAACCTTGCCCTCGTGGGTCGCCTTATGCGCCAGCATAGGCTCACCCACCAGATCGCCGATGGCAAAAATATGGCCGGCATTGGTGCGCTGCTGCTCATCGACCTCAATAAAACCGCGATCATTCGGTAAAATTCCTACGTTTTCCAGACCAATATTCTCGCTGTTGGGTTTACGGCCCACGGCCACAAGAACCGCATCATAGACGGCGGTTTCCGTCTTTTTGCCCTCCAGCGTTATCTTGAGGCCCTCTTTTTCCGCCTGTATATCGACAACCTTGGTTGTAGTGTGAATCGAACAGGCTTTTTTCACTTTCTGGAAAAGGGGCTGCACCATATCCTTATCCGCCGGCGGAATAATGTGATCCAGCATTTCCACAATGGTTATGTCGGAGCCCAGCGCACTGTATATCTGCGCCATTTCAAGACCGATTATGCCGCCGCCGATAATAAGCAGCCGTGTGGGGATCATATCAAGTTCCAGGGCGGTGGTAGAGTTCCATATCCGCTCATCATCCGGCAGTCCCGGCAGGGTAAACGGCCTTGACCCCGTGGCGATGATGGCATTGATAAAGCCGATATGGGTTTCCCCCTCATCTCCCTTGACCGTGATAGTGGTTGTATCCTGAAACGTCCCGATACCCTTGATATATGTAATCTTGCGGGCCTTGCACAGGCCGCTGAGTCCGTCGGTCAGTTTGGAAATGACAGCTTCTTTTTTGGACTTTACAGCTTCCAGATCGATCTCCGGTTCTTGAAAAGTAATTCCAAAATCGGCTATTTCACGTGCTTCATCGATAACCGCGGCACAGTGCAACAGGGTTTTCGAAGGAATGCAGCCAACGTTGAGGCACACACCGCCAAGTCTCTCCCCCTGATCTATCAGGCAGACATCGAGGCCGAGATCAGCGGCCCGGAATGCCGCGGTATATCCACCTGGACCACCGCCCAGCACAACAAGATCAAATGATTTCTTTTCGCTCACGTTCTCCCTCCATTATGAAAACAAATAGTGGAACCGGAATGTTCTTCACGTAACAATATGAAAAAATCAGTGCCACTGTTCCTGGTTGCAGCTACATTCTGTTGCTCCAAAACATATGCGTTACAGCAAGGCGCGCTTAATATCTTCAATGTTGGCGCTCAAGCTACGGCAGAACCGGGCCGCCTCTGCTCCATCTATGACACGGTGATCGTAGGAGAGCGAGAACGGCAGGGTCAGGCGTGGTGCAAATACCTGCGCGGTCTCGTCCCACACCGGTTTGAGATAGTTTTTGGAAAGCCCGAGGATGGCCACCTGGGGGGCACTGACTATAGGGGTGAACCCGGTTCCGCCAATGCCGCCAAGGCTCGATATGGTGAAGGAGGCCCCCTGCATATCACCAATGGCAAGCTTGCCATCCCGGGCCGACTGGCTCAAGCTTCCAAGCTCGGCGGCTATCCGGCGCATCCCCTTGCTCTGTGCGTCTTTTATGACTGGGACGACCAGACCGTTGGGCGTATCGACAGCCACACCGATATTATAGAAATGTTTCAAGATCAGGGAATTGTTCACCTCATCCAGAGAAGAGTTGAAGGTGGGATAGTGCTGCAGGGTCGCCACCAGCGCCTTGATTACGCCGACAAGAGGACTAAAACGGGGATCATTCTCGCCTGCTTCGGCGTTGAGAGCTTTTCTGAATTTCTCCAGTTCAGTAACATCGGCCTCATCAAAATGGGTAACATGGGGGATAGCATTCCAGCTGCGCTGCAGATGAGGGCCGGAAACCTTCTTGATCCGCCCCAGGGCTTTTTCTTCAATGGCACCGTATTTGCTGAAATCTTCCAACGGCTGCTGGTCTTTGGCACTGCTGGTGGCTGAAGCGCTCTCTAGCCCACCTAGCCCACCTTGCCCTCCACGCTGCTGCTCCACATCTTCTTTAAGAATTCGCCCTTTCGGGCCACTCCCTTTGACTCGAGCCAGATCGACTCCCACCTCACGGGCATAGCCACGCACGGACGGTGTTGCGTGAAAAGTGGTGGCCGCCTGTTCTCCCTCGCCCCCCCCAGCTGCATCATCTTTGCTTGCTTCAGTCGACACGGTCGACTCTGCGGGGGCTTCGGCTTTTTCGTGCTGCGCATCTTTGCTTGTTTCCTCCTGCGCTTGCCCGCCTTCTTGCTCGGCAACCGCAAGCAAAACAATGGCATCGCCGCTGCTGACGCTGTCATTTTCCTTGATATACACCTCTTGAACGATACCCGCCGCCGTTGAGGGAATATCCATCACCGCCTTTTCACTCTCCAGCGCCACCAGGGCATCTTCAACGGCAACTTCATCGCCGACGGCAACATAGACCTCGACTACTGTAATTTCCTGGACATCCCCAAAATCGGGAATAGCGACCTTCTCCGTGGCCATCGTTTTCTCCTTTTGCTTGTCTGTCGCTTGTTGCTTGACTCCCCTGCACGGCAACGCCGATCAGCGGGTAATTGCATGTGAACTCTTGGTATCTATTGCATACTTGTGCAGGGCCTGCTCCACCATTGACACGGCAATAGTGCCGTCATCCGCCAGGGCTTTCAAGGCGGCAACAACAATATGATACCGATCAACCCCGAAGAATTCACGCAATCCTGCCCTGGAACCACTCCTGCCGAAGCCATCCGTCCCCAGAACGGTGAGCGGCCTGGACAGAAACCGGCGCAACTGCTCACCATAGGCCTGGACATAGTCCGTGGCAATTACAGCAGGTCCCTCATAGTCCTCGAGGCACTCTTCGACAAAGCTGCGCCCGGCACTCTCCCCTGGATGTTTTCTGTTCCAGTCCTCGGCAATCGTTCCCTGGCGATGGAGTTGATTGATGCCAAGCACCGACCAGATGTCGGCCTGTACATCAAAATCCTCCGCCAGAAGGTCAGCCGCGGCAATGACCTCGCGGAAGATGGTGCCGCTGCCCATGAGCTGGACCCGCGCCTTTCCCTCGCCGCCCTTACGGAAAAGATACATCCCTTTATCGACTGCCGTTTCCAACTCTTCCATGGCTTGCGGGGGCTCGGGATGGCTGTAGTTTTCATTAAGCAGAGTAATATAGTAAAAAACATCCTCACCCTTGCTGTACATGCGCTCTATACCTTTTTTTACCAGTATGGCAACCTCATAGGAAAAGGTTGGATCATAGGCCAGACAGTTGGGATACGCCGAGGCAAAAAGCATTCCCTGGCCGTCCTGATGCTGCAGACCTTCGCCGTTGAGGGTCGTCCGTCCCGCCGTCGCTCCCATGAGAAAGCCCCTGGTGCCGGCATCGGCGGCGGCCCATATCTGGTCGCCGACCCGCTGGAACCCAAACATCGAGTAGAAGATGTAAAACGGAATCATGGCCACGCCATAGTTAAGATGGGCCGTCCCCGCGGCCATCCAGGAGGAAATAGAGCCGGCCTCGGTGATGCCCTCCTCCAGGATCTGCCCTTTGGGATCCTCCCGGTACCAGGCCAAAGTTTCAGAATCCTGAGGTTCATACAGCTGACCGGCAGGTGCATAAATGCCAAGCTGCCGGAAAAGCCCCTCCATGCCGAAGGTGCGGGCCTCGTCGGGGACGATGGGCACAATTCGCTGCCCGACACTGTCATCTTTGACAAGATTGCCGAGCAGCCGGACAAAGGCCATTGTCGTGGAAATTTCCCTCTTCCCGGAAGACTTGAACAGCGTGTCAAAAACCTTATCTTCCGGTGGATCAAGAGGTGTATGGCTGGTCTCTCGCCAGGGAACGGGTCCGCCCATGGCCTCCCGGCGCTCCGTGAGAAAACGCTCTTCATCACTGTTCTTGTCCGGCCGGATAAAGGGCAGCGCATCGAGTTCATCATCGCCGAGGGGAACATGGAAACGATCACGAAAACTCTTCAGAGAATCGCCATCCATCTTTTTGACGTTGTGGGCCACCATGACCGACTCCCCGGAATGCCCCATGCCATAGCCTTTGATGGTTTTGACCAGAATGACCGTCGGCTTCCCTGTATATTGCGTTGCCGCACTGAAGGCGGCATAGACCTTGCGGGGGTCATGGCCGCCACGGCTCATCTGCCACAACTCATGATCGCTGATGTCCTCAACCAGCTTCTGCAGCCGAGGATCGTCACCAAATACCTTTTGCCGCAGATACTCGGGACCACGTGCCCTGATGGTCTGGAATTCGCCATCCACCATGGAGCCAAACTTTTTAAGGAGTAACCCTTCCTTGTCACGCTGCAGAATCCTGTCCCATTCGCTGCCCCACAACAGCTTGATAACGTGCCAGCCGGCCCCGCGAAATCTCCCCTCAAGTTCCTGGATGATCTTGCCGTTGCCCCGCACCGGACCGTCAAGCCGCTGCAGATTGCAGTTGATGACAAAGATAAGGTTGTCCAAATTTTCCCTGGCGGCAACCGTCAGTGCACCAAGGGATTCGGGTTCATCGGACTCGCCGTCCCCCATGAAAACCCAGACTTTCCTGTCGCCTGCCTCCTTGAGACCGCGGCTGTCCATATAGCGCATGAATCGGGCCTGATAGATTGCCGCCATGGGACCGAGGCCCATGGAAACCGTGGGAAACTGCCAGAAATCGGGCATCAGATAGGGGTGGGGATAGGAGGAGAGCCCGCGGCCGTCGACCTCCTGACGGAAATTATCCAGCTGCTCATCCTCGAGCCTGCCCTCGACATAGGCGCGGGCATAAATGCCGGGAGAACTGTGCCCCTGAAAATACACCATATCGGCGCCGTATTGGGCCTGCGGGCCCCGGAAAAACCAGTTAAGACCAACCTCGTACATGGCGGACACCGAGGTGTAGGTGGCGATATGCCCTCCCAGACCCTTGCCGTCTTTATTGGCTCTGGCCACCATGGCCATGGCGTTCCAGCGAACGTAGGCCGCCACATTGCGGGCAACAACGGAGTCGCCCGGAATCTCTTCCGACTCCTCCGGCAAAAGAGTATTGCAATAGGATGTCAGGATACCAGGGTAGGTTGTAATGCCTCTTGATCTGGCCCGCTCCGTCAACTCCTGCAGCAGGAAATCGGCCTTTTCTCCGCCTTCATACTCGATGACGCCGTCGAGGGACTCCAGCCAATCCCGGGTTTCCCGAGGGTCTGGATCTTTGTAGTACGAACTCATAACATTCCTCGTATAATTGAGAAGAAGTGGTACATTTCAAAAGCGACACAAGGTAGAGCCGTCATGGAATTTTTCTGCTCGTAACATCTCAATTCCTTGCAGGTTGTGATGACCTCTGGGTCGATTTGCCATGCTTTACTGGTGACCAACTTCAGTATTAGCATCTTTTGTACCGCTGAAGCAACCGGGCTTTGACAGTTTTCCCCGAAATTGCTATGTCATTCATAACTGTTCAGCCGTACAGGGCCAACTGCTGGTTTTCAGCTTTTTGCTGAATAATTATTGGAACGTTCCATGAACCTGCATGTATTTTTGCCCGACCACCAAGAAAACGCAGCTCGAAACACTCAAGGGCCAAGAAAGGTTTTTTTTATGGAACAGCCACAGCCGGAAACAGGCAGCAGCACAGGCAGAATCGGAAACCGCCCGTACTGGGTCCTCCAACTTTCCATCGTCATACGTGCACTTCACCAGATAGGCGCCGCCGTTTTTCTGGCCTCTTTTCTCCTCGACGGTAGAGACTCGCCGCCAACGCTCTATCTTCTGCTCGCCGTCATCAGCGGCGTTGCCCTGGTTGTGACGGAATGGCTGCGCCACCGGCAGATGTATCGAGAACTCTCCGGCATGGCCACCATTGCCAAACTTATTCTTCTTGGCCTGGCCGTTCACAACATCCTTCCCGCCGCAGCCATGGTCACGATTGCCTTTGTGCTTGCTTCGATCTGTGCCCACGCTCCAAAGCATATCCGCCACAGGCTGCTTGTGTAGCCGGATCATTGTTTTGGATGCAGGTAGGCAGCGATTTTTTCCTCAAACGCCGCCGGGAGCGCTGCAACCCTGCGTTCATCATAATTAAAACTGAGAAAACTGGTAAAACCGCTGAGAACCTTTTTGCCATCGGAGAGCCGCGATACGGTATAGCCGAGGCTGAACTTCTTGCCGCGGAGCTCGGTGACGGTCAGCGCAACCATGAGCTCATCATGGAGAAAAACCTCCCGAATATAGCGAATGCCGCTTTCCACCATTATTATACCGCAACCATCGCCGATGTCCTTTTCCGATGCGTCGAATGATTGTAAAAAGACCAGCCTGGCATCCTGAAAAATGACCAGCGCCCGGTCATTGCCAAGGTGCCCGCCATAATTTATATCGCCAATGGTCACTTTGTATGTCGAAGTAAAACTGCCTGCCATGCACTGCTCCCCCTGCTGTTCATGAACATATTTGTATCAGTACCCGTCGTAAAATTGCATGATCCCTGTCAAAATCCATTTGGAATACCCGCCACTCTGTCATATAGTAGAGAGTAGAGATTATGAAGTGATGGACATTCTGACGAGTTACGCATCACCTGGAGTAGAAATCCAGCGTATTGAACTCTTTCGTTGAACTCCTCCAGAAACTACTATAGACATGAACGGCACACTCTGCCACATACTCGCAAATACAAGCCCGGGAGAAACACCATGACAAACGAAAAACCGTTTGCTGAGCAGGTCGAGGAACTGAAATCAATGATTGGCGAATTGCCCGATGATTTTTCCCCTGAAACAATAGAGCAGACGGCAGTGCGTCTCGAAGGCCTGAATTACTCACCCTCGGTCATTACCGCCAACACTCTCTTTTTACGCTTTGATCGTACGAAACTGCTCGATGAAGTCACCAGAATTCTGGAAATGCCGGACCAGGAAGCCTGTGCCCTGGCCCCAGAGGGGGGCAAAAAATGCGAGGATCTGCGCCTTCAGTTCATCAAGGTACTGCTCTATTATTACGAAAAACTCATACTGCTACGCCAGGGCAATGCAGAGCAATGGGATGAGGTCGATGAGCTGTACGTGCACGACTGATAACGTTTAAGAAAAAACCCGACAGCCTGATTTTCCTTGCAATACCGGCCCTCCGGCAGTTATATGGTACACGTATAACAAATAACTGCCGGAGGGCCCATGAAACGCACCATAGATTCCATCCTTGTCCTCGGACTCGGCAAAGTCGGCCACCTGGCTGCCGAGCTTCTCCACAAAACCGGATTTGAGGTCACCGGCGGCGACATGTATATTCCCGCCCGGACCTCCTACCGGACGCGTACCCTCGATGTCAGTGACAGCGCCGGGGTCGCCAACGCCCTCAAGGGTTTTGACGGGGTGCTCTCCTGCCTTCCCTACACCTTCAATCGTGCAGTAGCCAGATTTGCCCACGACAGCAATATTCACTATTTCGATCTCACCGAAGACGTTTCCACAACCCGGGCGATACGCGATATGGACACAAGCGCCTCCGCCGTCCTGGCACCGCAATGCGGCCTGGCTCCCGGCTTCATCGGTATTGTCGGGGCCTTTCTGGCCAGCGGGTTCGACAGGGTCCGTGCCGTCAAACTTCGGGTGGGCGCCCTGCCGCAGCACCCCACCGGGCTGCTCGGCTATGCCTTTAACTGGTCACCCGAAGGTGTGGTCAACGAGTATCTCAACGACTGCGAGGTCATTGAAGACGGCATACACAAATGGGTCTCCCCCATGGAATGGCTGGAGACCCTGGTCATCAACGGCATTCAGCTCGAGGCCTTTACCACTTCAGGCGGCCTGGGGACCATGTGCGAAACCTATCTCAACAGGATTGAAAATATTGATTATAAAAGCATCCGCTATCCCGGCCATGTCCAGTTGATGAACTTCTTCTTCCATGAGCTGCTCATGCGGGAAAACCGTCAAAAGGCCGGTGAAATCCTCACCAATGCCAAGCCGGCGGTCAGTGAAGACGTCGTCTTTGTCCATGCCTCAGGTGAAGGCTGGAAGGGTGGGCATCTGCTGCGCGACGAATTTGTCAAAGCCTACTATCCGGTGGATATAAACGGAACGAAACACCGCGCCATCTCCTGGACCACCGCCGCCTCAGTATGCGCGGTGGTAGAAATGGTCAGTGACGGCATCCTGCCGCAAAGCGGTTTTCTCAAACAGGAAGACATCCCTCTGGACCAGTTCCTCCAGACCCGCAACGGTCGGCTCTATGACGGCAAACAGCATGGTGGCTCGATGTAACTGCTATTCGGCACATTCCCGGTTGTACTGTGCCAGTCAGCGCCGCCGGCAGCGCCATCATTGTTTCGCCTGATATCCAGATCATCCAAGAATTGCATACCACACCTCTTTGGTTTGTGGATCACATAGCCTTCAAGATAAACCGTTTCGCTCTCCTAAGACCCTAAATGCAATACTATGCGAGTCTCTCTTGCAAAAACGCAGCAAACTGATCAGCCCCGGGTCGCGGTAAAATGTCCCCCAACCGTATACTCCGATGTCTGCGCACTGGTTTTTCCTCGATACTCAACATCGACAAATCCGGCGTTGTTCATGAGTTCGATCTGATCTCCCACGGAGACCACGCCGCCTATTCACCGGGACCAGGCTTCAAGGCTTCCTGCAAGGTGGGGTGGCAGCTCTTTGTCAAGCATCATATCGGCAATCCGGAGCCGTCCGCCGGGCTTGAGCACCCGGTGTATTTCAGAGAAAAGCTCTGCCTTGGCGGGTGAGAGGTTGATGACGCCATTGGAAATCACCACGTCGAATGTACCATCGGCAAAAGGCAGCTTTTCGGACTGTACCCGGTAAACTTCTATGCCGTCACAACCTGCTTGGCCGAGATTGGTACGTGTTCGCTCAATCATTGCAGGGCTCAGGTCGACGCCACACACTCTGCCCTCGGTGCCGGTCTTGCCACGGGCAACCATAAGGTCAAATCCGGCACCGCAGCCAATATCGAGAACATTGCTGCCTCGAGTGATTTCTCCAAGAGAAAAAGGATTACCCACGCCGCAAAAAGCATCGAGCACATCTTCAGGAAGCCGCTCAAGCAGCGCATCATCGTAGCCCAGCGCTCGGGCTCCGGCCTGGCCCGTCTGATATTTAAATTTACCTTGAGCAGATACGCTTACTTTGCCATACTTCTGCAGTATAGCCTCCTGCCTCTGCTGCTTTTCCTCCTGGGTAAAGACCCCCGGCCGGCGTTGATCCCTGGCCTCTATCCCCTGAGTCTCCATAGTCCGGCAACTGCCGGAGTTTTTTTCCGGCCCTCAGCCACCTGTTTTTAGATTACATACCAGGTTTTCCGTCATAATTGTCCTCTATTTGTATCATTCAATATCTTTTCCATTGGTATCAACGGGGCCACACAGTATCACAAGGTAGTAATTTAGCATATTGTGTAGTACTGTACAATACTACGTGCAGTCCATTTAAAAATACCTTTATCGATGCTCTGTAACCTATAACCTTTTTTTAAAAAAACCAGGCAGGGAGCACGCTATCCGCCGTTAGACATTCAATCACGCTCAACTGATTACTACCTGACTTGTCTTCTCTCTGAATATACAATACAATGCTGCTGCAGATGCTGTTACCGTTGCTCACTGTTCCAGCATCGCACAACGTAATTTCCAGGATTGGTGTATCTCAAAACGCCAAAGTCGGCCAATGGATCGTCAAATTCCGCAATTTCGAAAGTCATCTTTCAGCAAAAAATACCTATGAACGTGTTCACCAGACGGAGCTCGGTAATGTTGAGACATATGAAAAGACTTCTTCCCCTTTTGTGTTGTTTATTCCTTATATCGGTTTGCGGGAGTGGCGAAGCAGCTCAAAAAACAGTTCGACTCCCCATAACCATCGATTATCCATTACTACGCAACCTCCTCGCACAAAATGCTTTTCCCGAAAAAGATGAAACAAAAACACTCGTCAATGCAGGCAATGGATGCACCTACCTGAAAATTTCTTCACCACAACTTTCGGCGGAAAACGAGACGCTCAAAATCGACTTGAAGGTGTCCGCCCGTGCAGCAACTTCGCTGGGCGACAAGTGTTTTGCCCCACTGAAGTGGCAGGGCCACCTTATCCTGCTGCAGCAGCCCTCCATAACACCGGACACCTGGCAGCTGAAGTTTACCACTATTGGGTCCAGGGTACTCGATGCTGACCGACAGCCTGCCCAGATAGCGGGAATACTCTGGAACTTTATTGAGCCTCACATCACGGCATACCTCGACGCCATTCGGCTCAACCTTCTGCCTCCAATCAGTGATTTTAAAAATTTTATCCTCCCACTTTTTCCCGAGAGCAAGCAGCAACAGACTCTGCAGATGCTTGCTTCCATGAAACCGCAAGAACTCAGAGTTACAGCCGATGCACTGCGCCTGACCATTTTCACCAATGTCGCTCAAGTCTACGACCACAGCGACACAGGCAACAGTACTACGATAGATCCTGCTGAACGTTTACGCTTGACAAAGACCTGGGAAAACTGGGATGCCTTTTTGGTATACCTCGTCACCACGCTTTCCAGAGAAGCATTAACAGCCGAAGAAAAAGATATTCTCACCACTGTTCTGCTCGACACCCGCTATCAATTTGTCAACCAGCTGGCCGCCAATACAATAGGGGAAGATATCGTCAGACAACAGTTTGTCAAAGTATGGGCCCAGCTGGCACCTCTTTTTAAGAAACACATCTTGCGTGATTCAAAATCCTCAACGGCACTGGGCTACCTTGCCTTTGTCGCCTCTGCCGACGCGCTGCTTGTGTTTGACCGGCTCGGGCCCACTCTTGGGGTGGAAATCAGCACCAACGGACTTATCAGGCTGATGAAAATGCTCCACGCCAGCCCTGCATTGCTCCAGTATCGGTCAAGTATCAACACCGAACTCCAAAAACTGTTTCAACTTGAAGACGAAAACGACACACCTGTTCCACAGAACATGGAACATGAAAACAGCAGCTCCCTGCTCCGTCGTATTTTTGCTCCGCTACAACCTTCCAGGGCGTATGCGGCACAAGTGCCGTCATTCAAGGAAATCCTGCAGTGGAAGGTGCCAAAATCAAATGTGCAAAATTACATTACACGACTCGAAGGTGTTCTTGCCTCCGCAACCGGATCCATAATATCAAAAGGCCAGGTCCCTCCCAACGTACAAAAAATGTACCGCGCTGCTATACTGGCCATGGCCTGGCAGGAAAGCTGCTTTCGCCAATTTGTGGTAAAAGGAGACAGACTCACCTATCTGCTTTCCTACAATGGAAGCTCGGTGGGTGTCATGCAGATCAATGAACGGGTCTGGCGCGGCCTGTACCGCCAAGACAGACTTCGCTGGGATATCAATTACAATGCCCAGGCGGGGTGCGAAATAGCCGCGCTCTATCTCAACAAATATATTTTAAATGATACCGGCCGAAAAAACACTCTTGATGACAACACCATGGCCAGAACCCTGTACGCCATGTACAACGGTGGTCCTACACAGTATAAAAAATTTTTAAAGCGCTTGGCCGCAGATTCAATGTACGACAGCGACAAGCTGTTCTGGGAAAAGTATAAATGGGTGCTGGCCGATGAAGTCGACAAAGTCAGTATCTGTCTCACCGGCAGGTAGATTGAAAACGTTGAAGCTCCCCCAACTTCACTGTCAACGGTAATAAACCCCTTGTGATTATGAATATCAGCTCAACCTCCTTAACACAACAGATACATAGTCTTTTGGTATTTACGCATAACCATCCCTTCATTAAGAATAAAACCGTAAATCAATGAGTTCAGCGTTAGCCGGCAAAGAGAAGGTTTTGCACTTGACAAAGCTCCTTCTTTGGTTTCATAGTGGTTAGAAATTGTAATCTTTGAGAGGATCTAATGTCGGCCGTGATTGTCGTTGATACTCGACGTTAAAAAGTAACGTAAAAAGAATGAAACGGGTCGCTATCCCTATTTTTCCTCAATAAACCGCTTGACCACATTCTTCACATTCTGCCCCACCAGCTCTTTAACCCACGGCCAGGGGCGGTCGTGCCAGCGCTGGGGATGGACATTGAACATGATCTTGTCCGGCAGTTTGTGCTGATTCGCCATTTCTATCAGATGATTTGTATTTTCAACAGGAATATCAAAGCCGGAATCAACCCGGTCGCGCACACTGGCCGCTTCATTGTTCCATTGCCGCCCCGTATCGGTGAGGTAAAACACCTTTGTGTAGTCCACATCAAAATAGGGTTCGCCGATAATGCCGAACTCCCGGTAATCATAGGTTTTCCACAACGCCCGGTTGTCATGCCGGGACAACGGGCTTCCGTGCATGCAGATGGTGGTCACAGGATAGATGTTTCGAAATTGTGCCAGCCGGGTTTCAAAATGGGCCATGGCTTTGGAAAGATCGCCTTTGGCAATGGCCAAAATCTTCGTAATGATACCCCGAGATCATGCTCCAGCACCACTTCCTGATCCCACGTTTCACGACCATGAACCTGCAGGAGTCCACTCTTTTTCTTCAGAGTCTCCTCTGATTACCGGTGTTATAAACGATTCAACCTCAGTGGCAATATCTTGAAACGAAGCAGGAACATGATCCTGATTCAAGCGTTTACGGAAGACGGCCCACATACTTTGGCGTGAAGATATGAAATCTGCTGAAAAAGCTTCGATAGGCTGGTTTAATTCTGTTCCGCGCTGTTTAAATGTAAGCTTTACAGCCTCTGCAAGATTACTGAGTTCAAATCGGAACTGACGGGATAACAGCCAGATATCATAAAAATCCTTCATGCGGCTGTTCAGGTGACCAAGCTTTATCATTGCCTCAAATTTCTCGGCAATAGCACTTTCCCGGCTGTAACACAGTAAAGATGGCGCCGGAAAATCCAACATACTTGGCAGTTCTGCCATCTCAGGCCCCGGATAAACGATGTCTCCGAAACCAATATCTATTTGCATGTTGATCCTGGCTGTTCCCAAGAAACCGCTAAATCTTACTCGGAACCCTTCGTAATTGGCATCTTCGGTTATACGTTCAGTCCGGATCGATTCCGAATCAAACACCAGTCCATCAGGATCAACCTCAACAGCGAGGATATCACAAATTTGTTCGATGATATTTGTCTGCTCATTCACTGTCTTACCAAGCATGTCAATATCCATAGTCGACCTGAACTCCGGCGAATTCCAAGCCTGGAGCATGAGTGCCCCTTTCAGGATATAGTTTTGTACATGGCTTGACAGGGAAAGGCGGTACAGAAAACGCTCCATTGCATAATACTGAAGAAGTTCATTAAAAGACCTGTTGTCTGTTTTCGTCCGATTGAGGAGACGTTGTTTTACTGAAGCAGGTATGTTTTGGCGTGATGTCATATATTGGCTTCCAAATAGGGGCGCACAATTTTATCCACGCGACAGATCCTGGCGTATTCCAATATCTTTTTATGATCGAATTTCATTCTGCTTTTATAGAGTTTCAATGCCTCAAGTACGACATCCATTCCAATTTTGTTTCGAAACTTAAAGCAGTCTGCCAGTGTTTTTTCCGGGCTGTAAACCTTGATGGTAACGCCATCGATTTGATGGCTCTCAACGCCTGCCTGAAACGATTCTGCAGAAAATTTATGAAATTGCATAGGTGGATAGTCGATCACAGGAGGTTTGCTATCCTTTGGTATTGCGACAGAAACTTCGTGGGGAATCTGTGTTGTAATTTCATGGAAGGACAGTGCGGATATCAGGCAGATGACCGAAATGGGAATTCTGGTGGCAACAATAACAAAGTCGGGGCTTGAAATGGTTTCAACCTCTGCCAGTCGGTAAACCCCTCTGGAAATTTGCTCAAGGTCTCCCGTATCCCGCAGCTGATAAAGCGTTCTGGAATGTATTCCGGCCTGAATCGCCTCAGATGTTTTAATCACTCCACCGCCTTCTCGAATGATCCGTCTGGCCTTTTCACAGGCGCTGCTATTATTTTTCTTTTTAACCATGGATAATAAACTTCCTATATATTTACAAGTAGGGTAAATATTATCCGTTTTAACAAAAACAAACAAGTAAAATTTCACCGCTCAATAAGCCAATAACCCAAGGTCACACGCAAGCCAAGCCTGACCCCGGCTTTTTTCACCGCGTTCTTCACATTCTGCCACACCAGCTCTTTCGCCCAGGGCAGGGGCGGTCATGCCGGGACAAGGGGCTTCCGTGCATGCAGATGG
>JBHEOR010000061.1:4646-15785 GCA_046260685.1 Desulfopila sp. | reverse complement strand
ATCGACCTCCTCATCCAATTCGGTTTCAATCTGCTGCTGTAACTGGTCCCGGACGTTGGCGGCTTCGGCTCCCGCCAGTTCCGTCACCCATTTTTCTCCCTCCAGCAGCTTTACCGCCATATAGAAGGGGTTGAGCAGCCGGGAGCGGGCGGTCTCTGCCACCAGGGGCAGCAGTTCGGCCACCGCCTCCTGGATTTGCCCGGGATATTCCACCTGCAGATTCGGTGGCGCCGGGGTCCGGGCGCTCTGGTCGATGGCGGCGCGCAGTTCCGCCACGCCCTCGCCCCGGGCCGCCACCAGCGGTACCACCGGGCATCCCAGGCGGCTGCTCAACGCATCAAGGTCGATCTCGATTTGCTGCTCTTTGGCGCTGTCCATCATGTTCAGGGCCAGCACCAGGGGCACCTTCATCTCCAGCAGTTGCACCGTCAGATAAAGATTGCGTTCCAGATTGGAGGCGTCGACGATATTGACGATCAGGTCCGCTTCCTCGGAAAGGGTAAAATCCCGGGCCACCTCTTCATCCAGGGAGGCGGCGGAAAGCGAGTAAATGCCGGGCAGGTCCACTAACTCAACTTTCTCCCCGCCATAATGGTATTCGCCGGTTTTACGTTCGACGGTGACCCCCGGCCAGTTGCCCACCTGTTGCCGATTACCGGTCAGGGCGTTGAACAGGGTGGTCTTGCCGCAATTGGGGTTGCCCACCACGCCGATTACTTTTTTATCCATCACTAATTCCTCCTTTCCACGTAAAGGGTTGCCGCCTCATCCTTGCGCAACGAGAGAGCGAAACCGCGCACTTCAATCCCCACTGGATCACCCATGGGGGCGATGCGGGAGACGATGATTTCCGTCCCCTTGGTCAGCCCCATGGCCAGCAGCTTTTCCCGGTAAACCGAGGTTCCCTTGGCGTAGCCGGCAACCACGGCGCGCTCCCCCATTGCCAAATCTCGCAGAGTTTCTTTCATCGCTTTTCTCCCTTGGTGATGACTACTTGAATTTTATGGGCCATCCCGCCGCCCAGATACAAACGGCTGCCGTCGTGCTCCAGGAGCAGTTTGCCATCCATGGAATTGCAAAGAACCCGCACCGTGACGCCGGGCCGCGACCCCAGGGCGGCCAGGCGCTCTCTGGCCCCGCCACCTCCGCTGATGGCCACAATCCGCCCCCGTTCGCCTTCCTGGGTCAAGCGCAATGGTACACTGCCAGGCGCCGTCACCCGCTCCTCGGCCACTTCGTTCATCGTAACAATCCTCCTTGCCTGAGCCCCAACCGTGGGGCGATCATTTTTTTTGCAGAAGTCTAATTAACTTAGGTGGCACATATATAAGCAGGCACGTTTAATGTCAACACTTTTCATTAGGTGGCCCTAAGAAATTACAGGCAGTCAAAGAGCAAGGTGCTATCCGATGGTATGTCTTTCTTCTCCCTTTTACTGATGCCTTGGCGATGGTTTGCCAGCATCCTGCTGGCTCTTTGGAAGACGTCATTGCTCAATGGCGAATATTTTATTTGACATTCCCTGATCGAGGGAGAAGCCTTGGTCAGGGTGTTGGTCTTGTCAAAGACGAAGGCGTCGGCCTGGGCCAGATTTTCAAGGTGGCGGCCGCCTCGCACCGTGGCGCCGCAGTCAGCTGACTGCCGCATGGCGGAAGATGAAAAAGGGTGCTTGACATTTACGCAATTTCGTATTTTTTAGAATAATAAATTCAACCCAAAGAAAAAGGTCATGACAAAAGAAAAAAAACTTACAGCAAGCCAAGAGGATTATCTGGAGGCAATCTATCAGATTTCCCTTGAAAAAAAGGCTGCTCGAGCCAAGGATGTCGCCTCTTTTGTCGGAGTACGGGCGTCATCGGTCACCAGTGCATTGCGTACTCTTGGTGAGTTGGGACTCATTAATTATGCCCCGTATGATCTGATCACATTGACGGAGAAGGGGGAGAAGGCAGCCAAAGGTATTGTCGGCAAACATAATGCATTAAAAAATTTCCTCACCGAGGTTCTCGGTGTCGACGCCAAAGAGGCTGATGAGGCCGCCTGCAAAATGGAACACTCGGTCTCGAGCGGTATTGTGGAGCGCTTAGTAAAGTATGCCGAGTACGTTGGCCACTGCCCCAGGGGAGGGATAACCTGGGATTCGGGGTTCGGGTTCTATTGCAAGGAAGGCTGTGAGGAAGACTCCTGTGCCCGATTAAAGCAGCAACAGGTAAAAAATAAAACGAAAAACAAGATGTAAAAAAACGGTTGCCCTGGTTGCCCTATAACTGCCCTCCTGTTTCCAACCGTTATCCCCGTGGATCCAGCCCTTCACTCCTCATTTGTTCAGGTTCGGATGGACCTGTCACTATTGCGTACTTTCTCATTCACTGCTCAATGCCTCCTGCCGAAGGTCATATGTCCAGCGTTATTTTTGCGCCGCCAAAATTCAGACAAATCAGTAAAGTTAGGCTAGCAGAATTTTTTTGTTGCATTCTAAGTTAGAGTTGTCTAGCCTTTTGGACGCTCAGTGCTGCAAAGCTCTCAAATGATATCTGTATCTGAAGCGCTGCCGTATTATGGGGCCGTTTTTTTACCCTGGCAGGTGCAAAATGCCTTTACCTTGAACACGGGTAAGCTCAAGCTGATGGTGGTCTGTTGACTTTTCGTCTTCGTAGAAATCAGCATTTTCTCGGTTGGTAAAAATTGTTGCGGGGGAGGGAGATAATGAAAAAAGCAAAAGAGAGTACGTCGCAAAAGATGGCTGGAAAAAGAAGCACTGTGTGGCAGTTAAGCCCTGCGCTGCATTGTTCGATCATCGGCAGTTGCCTGAGCAGAACGTCATTGAGGAGGATAGCAAAAAAGCAGATTTTCGGTTTTACTTCGGTTTGCAGCGACTATAAAATCCACCAATCCCTGGTCAAGGCGGTGGCGGAACGAAATGAGAAGAGTAGAGCCCTGAATAAGCTCCTTGATGCCAAGTATCGCACAGCTATTCGGCAATATGCAACCATTGTTTGTGTCGATGACTTGTACCAGCAGTGGAAAAAAGACGTTGCAGACGGTGACGTCGCCGGAGCATACTGGGCTGTTCTAACCCATCCATGCATGAATTCGGAAATGGCAGGCGTTATCTATGGCGAGTGCCACATGCTGAGTTTTGACACATTTGGCAGCCGCAGGAGACAAGGAAAAAAGGTTGAACAGCTTATGCAGAAAATCACGGGCATGGCAAAGCAAACCGATAAGGAGCGCGACCTTCGCATTCGCGCTGAACAGCAGCTTAAAGACCAGCAACAAGAAAAGGCATTGCTGCTGGCGGAACAGGAAAAACGCGAACAGGAGCTTGCATCATTGCGAAGGTGGATCCGTTCTCTGGAGGGACGCCTTGATGTCGAAACCAGTGAAGGGGCAGAGCGCATGTATGAGCATCTGGAAGAGCAGCAACACCATGAAAAAAAACGTATGTGTGTGATTAACTCTCTGGAAGAACAGCTGCGGGATAAGGACAAAAAAGTCGAAACTCTGCTAGAGCGCCATGAGAAATACGAGCAGCAAATCAAGACGCTTGTCCACCATTTCGAACGGCAGAACGAAGAGAAAACGCTCTTGGAATCGACTCTTCTGGCCAGCTCCAGCGATGATCAAGATCGCTGTCAGTGCAGTGATAGCGGAGGCTGCAATTGTCCCGGTCCGGATCTTTGCGGTAAAGCGGTTCTCTATGTGGGCGGCCAGCGAAAAATGATTCCACGCTATAAGGACCTCGTGGAAAAACATGGGGGTATTTTTCTCCATCATGATGGCGGCAGGGAGACATCCCGGCACGTTCTCTCCAAAATGCTCGGACGTGCCGATGCAGTTTTCTGTCCGGTGGACTGCGTGAGCCATGAGGCCTGCAAAAAGGTGAAAAAGACCTGTAAGCGCAGCAGCAAACCGTTTGTAATGATGCGCAGTTCCGGGGTTTCATCGCTTGCCAAGGGGTTGCAAGCCATTATCCAATAAAAAACAAATGGTGTCCGTAATGAACGATTCTATGTTATTTGAGGCTATTTGACCACTGGGATGGGGCCCGCCTGAGTGGTTAGTCCTTTGGCTCCTTTCCGGATGTTCACTGTTTTTGCTGTTGTTCTTACTGTTTTTTTGGTGGTATTTGTGACTGGGTGCAGGGTGTCGGATATTGTCGCAGGCAGACTGGTGTAAGGTATTGGTCATCTGTGGACCGAACCGGTCGCGAGAAGATCCGGTACCCTGCGACCAGTTACGGTGTGGTTAATTTTTTTGTTGAATATTACACCGATGACTGATAGGTATTATCAGGAGTCTATCTTGAAAAATCTCGGTTTTTCGAGATATTGTGGAAGGGATTATTTTCCGGTGTTTATAGCGCCGGTTTTCCCTTTTTACCAGGGATCAACATCTATCAACCATGAAGGAGGAGAGTATGAAAAAAGGTATTATTTTTGCGGTACTGTTGGCTTTTGTATGTGCTGTTCCCGGTGTTTTTGCAGCTGACATACAGAAAGTTCGCGTTGGAACGGAAGGTGCCTACCCTCCATTCAACTACATTGATAAGAATGGAGATCTGGCAGGCTTTGATATTGATATCGCCAATGCTTTGTGTGAGGCGGCGGGAGTTGAGTGCGAGTTTGTTACCCAGGATTGGGACGGTATTATTCCGGGCCTGATCGCCAAGAAATACGACTGCATCATCGCCTCGATGTCAATCACGGCAGAAAGAGAGAAAAAAGTCGACTTCACTAAGAAATACTATCAGACTCCAGTGCGATGCGTTGCCGACAAGGACAATGCTCTGCAGTATTTTCTTGAAGGAATCGAAGATAAAACCATTGGTGTACAAAGAGGTGTTGTCGGAGCAAATCTTGTCAGGGCCAAATTTGGCGATAACGTAACAGTCAAGGCCTATGCCACGCAGGATGAAGCAAATATGGATCTTGCCTCCGGCAGGAGTGATCTGGTGTGTGCCGATTCAGTTATTCTCCAGACCGGCTTTCTTGATACCGAGGAAGGCGCTGGTTTTCAATTCATCGGCCCTTCTTTCATTGACCAGAAGTATCTTGGTAAAGGCATCGGCATCGCCGTAAGAGATGGCGATGATGATCTCAGAAAACTTCTCAATGATGCAATTGATACGATTCGGAACAACGGTGTCTACAAAAAAATAAACAACCAACATTTTGATTTCGACGTATATGGTGAGTAATTTTCACTAGTTCCCTCTTTTTTGCTGACCTCTGCGGACGGAGGCGGGGCGTTAAAGAGAAAAGGAGGCACATTGGACCATTCAAGGAAAGTTTCTGTAAGGGCGGAAAACATATACAAGAAATTTGGAGATCTTGAGGTCCTCAAGGGAATCAGCCTTGAGGCACGCGAAGGAGATGTGATCTCCCTTATTGGTTCGTCCGGGTCAGGGAAAAGTACCTTTCTGCGGTGTATTAACCTCCTTGAGGCCCCGACATCCGGGGATATATATGTTGGAGAGGAACATATCAAGCTGAAGAAGAATCGCCTGGGAAAGACCATACCTGTGGATCGCAAACAGGTGGACCGGATCCGAACCAAGCTTGCCATGGTGTTTCAGCATTTTAACCTTTGGTCGCATATGACGGTTCTTGAGAACATTGTTGAAGCGCCCGTGCATGTGCTGAAAAAGGAGAAGAAAGAAGCTAAAGCAGCTGCCATGGCGCTTCTGGAAAAGGTCGGCATCGCCGATCGTCATCATTATTTTCCAGCACAGCTTTCCGGTGGTCAACAGCAGCGGGCCGCCATTGCCAGGGCTCTGGCAATGGAGCCCGAACTCCTCCTGTTTGACGAACCTACCTCCGCTCTGGACCCTGAGCTTGTCGGAGAGGTGCTCAAGGTCATGAAAGATCTGGTGAAGGAAGGCCGCACCATGATCATGGCCACCCATGAAATGGGATTTGCCAGGGAGGTGTCATCCCATGTGGTCTTTCTGGACCAGGGAATTGCAGAAGATCAAGGTTCCCCGGGGTATATTTTCGGCAAACCGCAATCCGCAAGGTGCAGGCTGTTTCTTTCAAATCTCATTTGATACAGGAGGTTGTCCAAGATTAACCATCTTCGGATAGCCTCCTGGCGTAATTACCTGAAGAGGAATCGTGGCACGTGTTTAATCTTGAGGGGTACGGACATTTACTGTTGGAAGGTGCGAAATTAACCCTTCTGGTGGGACTGCTTTCCATGGTTATCGCCCTTGCGCTGGGAATGGTCGCGGCCCTGTGCAAATTGTCCAAAATATGGATCCTTGATTTTGGGGCAGGAGTGTACACCACCGTCATCAGAGGTGTACCTGAGCTGGTCCTCATTTTGCTGGTGTATTACGGCGGGCCAACGCTTATTCAGGATGTCGGCGGTTTTTTCGGTTATGATGTCTATATTGACCTCAATCCCTTTGTTGCCGGGAGTATGACCATCGGTTTCATATATGGCGCCTTTGCCACCGAAGTGTTCCGGGGGGCATTCATGGCGGTATCCAGAGGGCAGCTGGAGGCCGCCAGGGCCTGTGGCATGAATTCCGCCATGACGTTTCGACGGATACAGCTTCCCCAGATGTGGCGCTTTGCCATTCCGGGACTGGGCAACATATGGATGGTTTTGATTAAGGCCACCGCCCTTATATCGGTCATTCAGCTTCCCGAGTTGATGCGCAATGCCGATGTTGCGGCCAGATCCATACGTAAACCGTTTACCTGCTATTTTTTGGCATCGTTGCTCTATCTTCTGATTACCATTCTATCGCTGGTCTTTCAGCAATGGGCGGAAAAACGTGCAAGCCGCGGCGTGAGACGGGAGTAAAAATCCATGGACACCAATGTCATCATAGAGAGCCTGCCGGATTTTTTTAAGGGCACATTAATAACCATAGAATTGACGGCTATCAGTGTGGCCATAGGTTTCTGTCTGGCAATTCTGCTCTCCATCATGCGAGTATCGAAAAATCCCTTGGTCTGGATGCCGGTCTATGGCTTTAATTTTTATTTTCGCGGAACGCCTCTGCTGGTGCAGTTGTTTCTCATCTACTACGGCAGCGGCCAGTTTCAGGATTTTTTATCCACCATCGGATTGTGGCAGTATTTCCGCGAGGCCTATTTTTGTGCGGTCTTGACCTTGACGCTGAATACGGCGGCCTATGCCTCCGAGATTTTCCGGGGCGGTATCCAGGGAGTATCCTTTGGCGAGGTTGAGGCAGCCAGGGCCTGTGGTATGTCCGGGGTAAAATTGTATCGTCGCATCATTATGCCGGCGGCACTGCGCATTGCCTGGCCTGCCTATACCAACGAGGTGGTTTTTCTTCTCCAAGCCTCGTCCCTGGTGTCGATTATTACCCTCATGGACATTACAGGGGTGGCGAGGGTGGAGGCGGCTCAGACCTTCGCCTTTTATGAACTGTTTCTCTTTGCCGCTCTTATATACCTCGTGCTGGTGTATGGTGTGATTTTCCTTTTCAGAAAGGTGGAGCAACGAATTACAGCCCATCTGATTCATGAGGCGAAGTAGCCTTCATCAGGCTATGCAAGCTCCTTGCTGTCCTCAATGCTGAATGGCAAGTTAGCCAGCGCTATTTGGTAGTTCTGTTCCAGTTCAGTCCGGTTTGCAGCTCCCATGAATATCTCTGCAATCTCATAACTGTAGCTGTCCTGGTCGAGCAAATGTGACAGCCGTGTTCCCGGCTGGACTTTAATGCATGCTTCAAAACCCGGGAATTGCTGCTTGAGTCGCTCTATTGCAGCGCGACTGGGAATCCTTGTAACCGTACCATCTCGATAGGAGCGCAGCATAAATTTTGCCGCGATATTGTGTCGTCCTTGACGATGGGGCAAACGCGGTTTTCTTCCCAGTGCAATATCGAGCACCACCTCCAGATGGTATTCTCCATCCACCATTTTAAAAAGCGGGCAGTGGGATTTTGAGATCCTCGGGTTTATCTCGAGCAAAGAGATGGTATCCGTCTCTTCATCCCAGTAAAATTCAATATTAAACGGTGTATTGTCCAGGCCCGTTTTTTCAAGCACTGCTGTGCTGGCCGCCTGCATGCGTTGCTGAACCGTGGAGGAAAGGGTTGATGGATACTGATAGCGGCTGAAGCTTGAATGGATGTGTCCTCCTCGAATGGAGTCGATGCAGCCGTAGAAAACAATATGGCCCTGGTGGACATATCCCTCCAGCGTGCACTGCCTGCCCGAGGAAATGAGCCCTTCGGCTATGCAGTGGGAGCCATCGATTTGAGCGATGGAGTCGGGCAGCTCGGCATGGCCGAGGATAAAATTGAAGGGGTCGGCGTAGCGCCATATCTGTTCCCGTATTATTTGAAGAGATGCTTCGAACTCAGTTTCGTTGTGGATAATAAAGCCGAGATGGGAGAGCACTGATTTGACGGGCTTGAGCCAGAAGGGAAATGTGAGATGACAATCATTGACAACCGTCGCGCTAAAGGGGTTGAGGGCCTGAAAGGGCGGAATATAATCGGCAACGGCTTCTGCCTGGATACAGCGGCTCCAGTATTTATGTTCGCACTTGAGAATCGCTTCAAGGGTTGGCCCTGTAAATCCGAGTTCTTTTTGGATGATGGGGAGCATGGTGCTGATAGGAAAATCCAGGTAGCCGATAACGCCATCCACGGTGCCGGCAAAATGTCTCAGGGTGTGTGTGCCCAGGTGAAGAAAATCTCGGACGGGAAAGACTTTCCGGCATTTGATGTCCCTATACGACATAAGCGGATAAAAGCGGTAATCAGCGGCATCTCGCAACGATAGAAGCTGGGAGAAGTGGAACTCGTCAAGGCCGGCGACAAAGATATTTTTGACCATGGCATTCCTTTCCGACAATGGTGCGCTTTACAATTTTTTGCACTCGGACAACCTCATGGTGACATCAGTCTCTGAGCAATGAGGCTTCCTGTAATGATAGCAGAAGAAATTTTACCAGGCAATCATGATTGAGTGGTCCCTTAGATGATACTCTTGCCAAAGAGTGAAGCAAGCAGTGAAACGGCAACCTGGGCGGTTTTGTTTTTGGTATCAAGGATGGGGTTTGCCTCCATGACATCGGCGGATTGCAGTTTGCCCGAATCGCACAGGGTTTCCATGATAAGCTGGGCCTCCCGGTAGGTCAGGCCGCCCGGAGATGGCGTGCCTACGCCGGGAGCCTCCTGTGGATCGATGGCGTCCATATCGAGACTGAGATGTATTTTAGGAATATTCTCCAGCTTTTCAAGGGCATTGCGAAGAACGGTGTGCATGCCGAGCTCATCGACATCGCGCATTGTGTAAACAGTGCAGCCGGAGCTCCCCAGCAGACGCTTTTCTTCTGCGTCAAGGTCGCGGACACCGATCATGATAACGTTTTGCGGTGCGAGTTTGGCTCCGGGTCTGCCGACATCAACAAGCTGTTGTGAGCCGTTGCCAAGTAATACAGCCAGGGCCATGCCATGAATGTTGCCGCTTGCCGACGTCTCGGGAGTATTGAAATCACCATGGGCGTCAACCCAGATAAGGCCGCACGGGCTTTCGTGTGTGACGCCGCCTATCGAGCCGATGGCAGCTGAGTGATCACCGCCTAGAAACAAGGGGATTTCCCCGTTCCTGATGGCCTTGGCACCAAGTCTGTAGGCCTTTTCGCATGCCTCTTCAATAGGTATCAAGCGCTCTTCGTAGTGGGTCGAGGCCAGGGTGTAATGACCGGGAACATCGATGTTGCCCCGGTCTATGGTCGTATATCCCAGGCTGCGAAGTTTCTGGGCCAGGCCTGCATAGCGTATGGCAACCGGCGCCATATCAACCCCTCTGTGGGTTTGCCCCAGATCCATAGGTATGCCTATGATACTGATGGTTGGTTGCATGAGCACATCTCACTTGCGCATATTATTCCAGAGATTGACAATGAAGTCCTGGACATTGGTGAGGATCGCCTGGGCCTGGGCGGAGCCCCGGTTGGCGAGTTTGTCTGCGGAAAATTCCGACATGTCCACCACATAGAAATAGACCGGCCTGATCTCTCCATCGGCCATGATGCGATAGCTGGGTGTCATGTTGCCAAAGGCGATGGAGTGGAGCTGGGTGGCCATGGTGATAACCGTGGTAGCTTTTCTGGCATGTTCGCGCATCATGTCCTGGGAGGTATAGACATCACCGATGGTTTCGGGCAGTGGTCCGTCATCACGGATGGAACCGGCCAGAACATAGGGGATGCCGTGATCTTCACAGGCTTTGATGATACCGTCCTTGATGTTGAGGGCATCCAGGCTTTTCTTGATAGAACCTGCCCGGCGCACTTCGTTGAGAACGTCGAGGTGGTTGTAATGTCCCATGGCCTGTAATTCCTGGCTGTAGATATTCTGGCCCAGTCCGGTGCTGAAATAGGCAGCCTCCAGGTCGTGGGTGGCCAGAGCGTTGCCCGCAAGCAGAGCATGGCAGTAGCCGTTTGCAATCAACCCCTGCATGGCGTTCCGGCTATCCTTGTCGAAGGCCACCGCCGGACCGAGCACCCAGACGATATGCCCATGATCGCGGTCGTTTTTGAGAATGGTGTAGAGTTCGTCGTAGGAGCGGGAAAAAGGAGTTTCACGGGTACCGCGGGACCGAAAGGTAAACTTGTCCTCGCGTGTTTTGATCTTCTCAAAACAATAGGGATGGACGAGGATACCTTCCTCGCCGTTTTCGGTCCGTCCGGTAACAACCATGTCGCCCTTTTTGAGGTTTCGTGCTTCGCTGACCCGAAGGGCATTCTTTTCGGCAACCAGTACGGCGTCCATCCTGCTTTCCGGTGCCAGTACCCAGCCGTATCCCTCAAGATTGACGTACTCGGGAAAGTTGGAGGTGGCGTGGAAGTTTTTAGGGGCAATGCCGTTGGCTTCGGCGGCTTCAAGCCTTGCAAACGGTGCATCCTTGAGTTCCGAAGCCGTAAAGTCAGGCGGGGTAAAGGTCAGATTCAAAGCCATTCTAACTCTCCATTGTTGTCGGTGGTTGAGTGCCGCTGAATACGGCTCCAGCATCCTCTACGTAACAAACTTATCAACTAACTGAAAATACCTAATTTATGGTTTTTTTGACTACCAAAGAAACTCAGCTGATCGACCCAGGAGTCCGCCGTGTTGTTTTCATGGGACGCCATAAACCCATCTTT